>PMMJ01000447.1 GCA_003162255.1 Acidobacteriaceae bacterium
TTTATCGGAGCCTCGGTCTGATTGAAGGTCGCAATCTGCTGGGGTGCGCCATCTTCAAAAATCTTGAAATTCTCCTTTTTCAGCCCCGGGATGGTCTGGCCGTCCTTGGTGGTCACCAGCACATCGAGGTTCACCACCGGCACGTCTACGCTGATCGAGTAGTTGGGCATGTTCTCGATTTTTTTCGGTTTCTCGGGGGCCGGCGGCGGCGGCTCTTCCTTTTTCTTGGGAACTACATACGGCCCGACATCGTTTTGCGGTCCACCGGCTGCGGGCGGAGCCTCCTGCTGGTTCGGATTCGACGGCGATTGCTGCGTCGTATCTTGGGCCTGCGCCGAGAAGGCTGCAGCGGCCATCCAGAGAAGGCCAAACACCAATAGGATCAAAAGCTTACGAGAAGCCGGCGGGACCGGGTTTTGACCGCCAAGCACGCCAGAAATCATAGGGATACCCTCGAAAACCACTGTGCTAGTATAGATGCAAGTGCTCTGCGGTTGGGATATTTTGCGGGCCTAAAAAACGCTGCCTCCCCTGGCAAAACCTTCTGATAGCACGCGGAGTCTAAGCAAGTAGCTAAGGTCATTTTCCGACCTCTGGGGTCCTCCATGGGAAGAACCGCCCGCTCACTCGCCGCCCTCTTGTGTTTGTTGTCCTCCGTCTGGCTTGCGGCACAAGACAGGCCAGCACCTGCGACTATCCCTCCCGCCAACTTTTCTCCAGCGATCATGCCGCTCGATCAGATCCACGAGGGCATGAAAGGCACCGCCCTCACCGTGTTCCAGGGCGTGAAGCCCGAAGCCATGGACGTGGAAGTTCTGGGGGTGATGCGCAACGTGAACGGTCCCAAGGGCAGCATTATCCTGGTCCGTTTGCACGGGATCAAGCCCGAGTATACCGGCGTGGTTGCGGGCATGAGCGGCAGCCCGGTGTATTTCGATGGCAAGCTGGCGGGTGCGCTAGCTTTCCGCATCGGCGAGTTCTCGAAGGAACCCATCGCGGGTGTGACGCCGATCGAGGAGATGCTCGAGATCGATGCGCTCGATCATAGTTCGGGGCAAGGTTCGGGAAGAGGCTCGGCACAACCTCCGGCGCTGCTCCGCGCCAGTATTTCGAATCAGAGCGCGGCCACGCAAACCGCGAGCCCCGGGGAGGCCCCGGCGCCCCCGGCCCAGAATTACAGCAACTATCTAACGCCCATCGAAACTCCGCTCGTGTTCAACGGTTTCTCCGGCGAGACTCTGCAGCGCTACGCGTCGCAATTCGCGGCGGTGGGCATCGTTCCGGTGATGGGCATTGGCTCGGCCAGCGATCGCAGGCAGCCGGAACCGATCGAGGCGGGATCGGCCGTAAGCGCCGTGCTGGTTCGTGGCGATATGGATATTGCCGCCACCTGCACTGTTACTTACGTCGATCCGCAGCGCTTGCTCGCCTGCGGACATCCGCTCTTGCAGTTTGGCGAAGTCGACCTGCCGATGACCAAGGCTACGGTGCTGGCCACGCTGCCTTCGCCGCTGAATGCATTCAAGATCGTAAACACAACAGAAACGGTCGGCGCGTTCGTGCAGGATCGCCAGAACGGAATTATGGGCGTACCGGGCCGCGAGTCGAAGATGATTCCGGTAACCGTCGCTATGCATAGTGGGACTTCGACAAAAGAATTCCATTACGAAATTCTCAACAACGCGCGGCTAAGCCCATTAGCCATGATGGCCACCGTCTTCAACGCGCTGCACGGCACCAACGAATACGGCGAGGACATTACTTACCGCATGAATGGCGTGCTCAGCGTAAAGGGCTATCCCGACGTCACGCTGCGCAATATGTTTGCCCCGCAAGACAACGGGCAGCCCGCCGCGGCTTTGGCCGCCGCCACCATCGGCGATCGCTTTGGACGCATCTACAGCAACCCCTTCGACGCTCCCGACATTCAGGGTGTGAAGCTCGACTTCGATCTTGTCCGCGAGCGCCGCTCCGCTCGCTTGGAAGCCGCGCGCACGGACATGACGGAAGCTCGTCCCGGCGACCTGATCACGGTTGAGACGGTGATTCGTCCCTATCGCGGCGAGCGACTCGTACGCCAGATTCCCATACGGATTCCGACCTCGACTTCGAAGGGAACGCTGCGCATTCTGGTCAGCGATGGAGACACGCTCGACCGCATGCACCGCGGCACGCCGATGATGAACCGCGGCCTGGGCCTGGCGCCGACCATCGCGCTGCTGAACAAAGAACGCGCCAACGATCGCGTCTATGTTTCGCTGCTCGGCTCCGATCCCGAAGCCATGGTCGCCGACAAAGTGATGCCCACGCTGCCGCTTTCCGTCATGAACGTGATGGACAACATGCGCGGCACTCAGGACATGATCGTGCTTGGCGAATCCTCGGTTAGCGAAGCTTCTACCGATTCGCTTGACTATGTAGTCTCCGGCGCGCAGATGCTGACGATCAACATCAAGTAGCTGGCACGACCGCGCCGCATGATAGTCCACACCACCAGAAATTTGTCATCCCGAGCGAAGCGAGGGATCTGCAGTTCGCCGCAANNGATCCCTCGCTTCGCTCGGGATGACAAGCTTAAATTCTTGACTGAGGTATGACTTTGGCTCGTAAGACGCTCGCTCTACTATCGGCACTTACTCTTTCCACCTTCGCATTGTCCGCCTTCGCTCTCGCCGAGGGCACCCGCACCTGGGAACAATCCAAGTTCGAAGAACTGACCAAGGGCACTGCCAATGGCATCGCTCTGCGCAGTGAGGGCGGCCTCGAACTCGCTCCGGCGTTCAAAGCGCTTGCGACCACGCCTTCGACCTACATCTGGTCGATCGCATCCGATTCCGCGGGCAACATCTACGCTGCCGCCGGATCTCCAGCCCGGGTCTATCGCATCACGCCCGATGGTCAAAGCACGGCCATCTTCGAGCCGCAGGAATTGCAGGTGCAGGCTCTGGTCGTCGACAAAAACGGCACCGTCTACGCCGCGACCGCACCCGACGGCAAGGTGTATCGTCTCGAATCCGCGAAAGGCGGCAAGGCCGCTTCGAAGCCCGATGCAAAGACATCCTGGACCTCGACTCCCTACTTCGATCCCGGCTCCAAGTACATCTGGGATATCGTTCTCGACAATGCTGGCGCCCTGTATGTCGCCACCGGCGATCACGGCGAAATCTACAAAGTCAGCGCCAACGGCCAGCACTCGCTTTTCTTCAAGAGCGATGAAGTTCACATTCGCGTGCTCGCACTCGATCCCAAGGGAAACTTGATTGCCGGTTCCGATGGCAGCGGACTGGTCTACCGGATCGCGCCGAATGGCGAAGCGTTCGTTCTCTACAGCGCGCCCAGGAAAGAAATTACCGCGCTCGCCATCGACCGCGAAGGCAATATCTACGCCGCTGCAGCGGGCGAGAAGCATCCCGGGTCCGCGATCCCGCAGATGGGCATCATGCTCGCAAATCCAGCGCAGAATCAACTCGCGCCCGGCGGCAATATCACCATCACCTCAGCTCCCACTGCGCCCATGATGACGCAGCCCTTTCCCGCTCCCGGCGTTGGCGCTACCGGAGGCTCCGAAATCTATCGCATTGCGCCCGATGGCGCCCCGTCGCGCCTGTGGACCTCCCACGAAGATCTCGTCTACGCTCTCGGCTTCGATCAGCACGGACGCCTCCTCGCCGGCACCGGCAATCGCGGTCACATTTTCGCCATCAACGGAGTCGACGATTTCACCGATCTGATCAAAGCCAGCGTCACTCAAATCACCGCCTTCGCCGCCGCGCCTGGCGGAGGACTCTACGCCTCCGGCAGCAACCTCGGGAAAATTTNNATTTTTCTCCTCGGCCCCGGCCCCGAATCTGAAGGCACTTACGAAAGCGACGTCTTCGACGCACACATCTTTTCGCTGTGGGGCCGCGCGACGATTCGCAGCGCCGGCAATGTCGAACTCTATGCGCGCAGCGGCAATGTCGACAATCCCGACCGCGACTGGAGCCGCTGGACGCGCATCGATCTCGCCTCGGCAACCGGCGCTGAACTCAAAGTTCCGCCCGCGCGCTTCGTGCAATGGAAGTCCGTGCTCCACGCCGGCAATCCAGCGCCTCGCGTTGACGACGTCCTGCTGAACTACCTGCCCAAGAACGTTGCCCCCGAGATTGACGAAATCACGGTGCAGCCCGGATACCACTATCAGCCGATTCCCCACGTGACTGGCACCGAGCCGCCTGCTCCGGGGCAGCCGCGTTTCGATCCTCCGCCGCCCGCCGTGCGCGACCGCGATTCGATCGGCATTCGCTGGATGGCGCATGATGACAACGACGACCAACTCGTCTACAGCGTGTACTATCGCGGCGATGGCGAATCGCGCTGGCTGTTGCTGAAGAACAATCTCTCCGACCACTACTATTCTTTCGACGCCAGTCTTCTGCCGGATGGCGGCTACATCGTGAAGGTCATCGCCTCCGATGCGCCTTCACATTCGCCCGGAGAAGCCCTCTACGCCGAGCGCGTCAGCTCGCGCTTTGAAGTCGATACCACGGCTCCGGTCATCGACAACCTGGCGGCCACTTTCGATGACAAGCAGATCGGAAAGCAAATCCACGTCCGCTTCCGCGCCAGCGATTCGTTTTCGCCGATCAAACGGGCGGAGTATTCGCTCGATGGCGGCGACTGGCAGTTCGTCGAGCCGGTCGGCCAGTTGTCGGATTCGAAAACGGAAGATTACGACTTTCGCCTGGCCGTGCCGCAACCCGAGGTCGCGCCCGCTCCCATGGCCGGGAACACGGCGAATGACCACGTCGTCGTGGTTCGCGCCTACGACCGGTTCGACAATCTCGCGACTGCAAAAACGGTAATTCGCGGGAAATAGAACTCTGGCAGGCCCCGCGCTGAAGATCGTGTTCAGCGTGAAATCGTGGCTCTCTAGTCCAACGATTCCTTAGTTCAGATAATCCGTACGGGAGATCCCCAGCCGCTGCATCTTGTACTGCAGGGTAGTCCGCTTGAGTCCAAGCCGGGCCGCCGCGCCTGCCGGACCCGACAGTGCGCCCCGTGTCTGACGCAGAATTTCGATGATGTGCTCGCGCTCCCGGTCGCGCAGTGTGCCTTCGGAACCAGCCGGCGGCCGTGCCATTTCCTCGCGCAACTCGCAGAGCGGTGGGCTCAACCGGTTGCCTTCGGAGAGGATCACCGAGCGCTCGATAAAATTTTCCAGCTCGCGGATGTTCCCCGGCCACCTCCAGTTCATCATCGCTTCGAGAGCTTCATCGGGGATGACGTCAATCTGCTTGTGCAACCGGGCCGCACATTTGTCGACGAAATGCCGCACCAGTATGGGGATGTCCTCGCGCCGGTCGCGCAACGCCGGCAGATGCAGGGGAAACACGTGCAAGCGGTAGAACAAATCTCCGCGGAATTCTTTTTCTTCGACGGCGCGAATCAGATCGCGATTGGTGGCGGCGATCAGCCGTACATCCACCCGGATCGTCTTCGTGCCTCCCAAACGCTCGAACTCCTGGTCCTGCAGAACGCGGAGCAACTTAGGCTGCAACTCCACCGGAATTTCCCCTACCTCGTCGAGCAGCAGTGTGCCTTTATCCGCCAATTCCAGCCGGCCGAGCTTCTGGCTTATCGCTCCGGTGAACGCTCCCTTTTCGTGGCCGAACAACTCGCTCTCCAGTAGTCCCGTGGGAATGGCGGCGCAGTTCAGTTTGATGAAGTTGCGCTCCTTGCGCCGGCTCATGCTGTGCACCAACCGGGCTATGCGTTCTTTGCCGGTTCCGGTTTCGCCGCTGATGAGGACGGTGGAATCGGTGTCCGCGACGATGGCAGCATAGTCCAGCACGCGTTTCAGGGAAGGACTGTTGCCCACGATATCGTCGGACCGGTTCGCGCTCCGGATCTCATACTCCAAATAGTGTTTCTCCTGGGCGATGCGCTCCTTCAGTTGCGCGATCTCACGATAGGCATGGGCATTCTGGAGCGCAGCCGCGATCTGGTTCGCCACTTGCTGCAGGTATTCAACTTCCGGCGTGCCGAAAGCATTCTCGGTCATGCTGCTCGGATTCAACGCTCCCCAGACGCGATTGCCCGCCACCAGCGGCACGCTGCAAACCGACCGAACTCCGCTTTCATACATGGCCCTCGCCAGGGATTCGTTCATGCCGTGCAAATCGGCTGCGGTAAGAAACACAACGCTTCGCGTCTGGATCGCACACGCCGAGAGTGATTGCTCAAACGGAATCGCCATTCCGTGGTTGACGAAAGCTTCCCATTCCAGAGCATCTCCATACCGGTGCACGTGCTTGCCATCCTCGTCCAGCAGGCACAGGATGGCCCGCTCGTAACGCGCGATGCTCCGAACGCTGTTAAGAATGACCGGCAACAGCTTTTCCAACTCCAGGCTCGAACTCAGTTCCCGGCTGATTGCGACCAGGCTCTGCTGTTCCTCAAAAGCGCGGTAGGCTCTCTCGTTCTCCAGCGCCAGCGCTCCCACCAGCGCGACGCGAGAGAGAAACTCCACATCTTCGCTTTTCAGCGCCTCGGGAACGCTCTTGCCCAAGCCCAGCGCTCCAAAGTGGCGTGAAGGCGTGCTGATGGGAAGCACGGTATACGATCGGACGCCGTGATTGAGTAACATGGGCGTGAAGCCGGGAAAGCGCTGCTCGCGTTCGATATCGGGAATGACGATCGGCTCCTGGTGTTTCCACGCCCATCCGCACACCGCTTCGTCCACTGGGAGAGCGTCGAACTCTCCGCTTTCCTGGTTCTTTTTGAAGTAGTGAGTCCGCATGCAATCGCGCCGCGGATCGTAGAGGGAAAGATTCAGCAATTCGCCTCCCGTCAGGTCCAGCACCGGCGGGGCGAGTTCTCTTAGTGCCTCGGGCAGGCTCTGGGTCCACGCGACCCGGTCGGTGACCTCGAGGAGCAAACGATACCGGTCGCGTTCAGGCGCGGCAGTTCGCTCGAGTGCGATTGCGGTTTCTGACATAGATACACCTCTTGCACCTGACGCGTGCAATAGCATCGGGCGGCCAGTTTTGAGCAGGGACTGGGGGACATCGCAGCTTGCCAAGCTGCGAACTACCGTTCAACCTTGCGGTGGTCGCAGGCGTCAGTTCCTTTACTTTGGAACCAATCTAATTCTCCCCGGTCGGAGAGCCCCCTCAGGTTCTGCGGCACCGTTTCTCCGGAATCGTGCCTTTTCCGGAACAGACATTTCTACTCTGTCTGTAAGTCACACGCAAGGTGTTTCTTGAAATAACATCCAGAAAGTTAAACATGAGATTCCCCATATGGCACGCGGCTGGGAGTGAGCCCGTAGAACAAAAGCAACGGCAAAATAGCAAAAGGAAACGAAGCCCCCTTCACAGCTTCTGGCTGGACTCTGAGAGCTCGAGGACGCGGCTTGCGCCGCGCCCCCTATAAAGCGAACTGAACCTTGTCCACCCCAGCCGATCTACGAATCACGGGCATGGGTGCGCCGTAGGCGGAGTACCTGGGATGCCGGGAATATGGATGGCCGGAGTTCCGGGTGAATCGCCGATGGGCGGCGTTCCGGGAATGTCGACGTCAGGAGTGCCCGGTGTGCCTGGCGTATAGCAGATGCCGGGATCGGTGTCGGGCGGTGGTGGCACGGGTTGTGGCCGTTGCGCAATTGGCTGGGTTGGTACCGGGTTTTGCTCGGATTGCCGAACTGCGTCGTCCACCTGATTTTGCTCCAGTGACACGGGCTGGCGCAGCACCAACTCGACGGGTGAGCCTACATCGAGGAAGAAATTGTGCGAACTGGTGAGCAGGACGAGCGATGCCATTGCGCCGACCGCCGCGCCGACCGCGCTGCCGATCATGGTGCTTTTCGCCGTGCTGCCGGGAGCAGTTACACTCGACGTAAGGCAGCCCGGCGGCGGTCCCGTGCAACCGGGCGGGAGAGTGCTGGTGATGGTGGTGGGTTGCGAATTGGCGACAGAGTGGCCAATCAGCGCGCCCAGGCCCGCGCCGGCCGCAGGCAAGGCGAACGCGCCGACGAACCGGCCATTGCCGGGATCTTTCAGAGCGTAGCCATCATCGGTTTCCAGATCCACAGGTCCGGAAATAGGAGCGACATAGCCGTCCGGGAAGGTTATCGACATGGATTGCAAATGCAGTTCACCGCGGCCGCCTTTGCGTTCGAGTTTGTCCACTTTCCCTTGAACGAATGTGCCGGGGGGAATTACAACCTCGTTGCCCGAGATGACGGGAGAAGTGACTTGGGCATAGATGGCATCTCCGCGATGGATGTACCTGGTTTGGATCGAACTCGTGAGCACGAGAGCAACTCTCGTCCCCGCGGGAATTGCCACTGTGGCTTTATAGTTTGCGGCCGCTGCCTGAGAACTGTCTGGCAAATTTGGCTGCGGAGTAGTGGGCGAGGATTGCTGCGCAAGACTGAACGCGGCGAAGAGCAGCGAAATGGTTAAGGCGAGGTTTTGCCTGGTTTTTGCTTTGGCCAGATTCTGTAAGATGGATAGGTGCGAGAGGATACGAAGACAACAATGATTTGGAGCCATTTGAGGTGCCTCCTGTTTGAAAGCTGAAGCCTTCCGTTCCAGTGGCGATTGGGAGCCTGGATCAGCTCTCTAGCCAAGTAAACAGCCGCCAGGAGGGAAAGTTGTATAGAGATTGGTGAAGAATTGAAACGCTAAGTGGAGTTTTGTAAAGGCCGTGTCAGGCGGACTCACAAGAAATCATCGAACACTGGGGTCCTCCGTGCACCTTTGTGTACCCTGTGGTTTATGCTCTCTGCCGACACTTAATCCGACCTTCCCTAAGGTAAGATCTCTCCTATGGCACGCGGGTGGGAGAGTAAGTCCGTAGAACAGCAACAAGAGGAAATGTCAGAGCGGCGCAAAACCGTCCGCGACCCGAGCANNAAAACCGTCCGCGACCCGATCTCGCCCAAGCAGCAACAACGCAACCGGAAACACGAGGGCCTGCTTCTTTCCCGGCAGCGGCTCACCAAACAACTGCAGGCGGCCAGCAACCCTCGCCACCGCCAGATGCTGGAGCAGGCGCTTGCGGAGTTGGATCGTCAACTCGCATCTTTTAAATAGGTTACGGACCGGACGCCGACCAAGAGAGTGGTCTGAACCTATACCCTCTATAACGAAAACCACCGTCCCGTTCTCTGTTGCCTGACGTATAATCACTCAAGTCAATGAAAGCCTACGTTTACGTGTCACTGAAGAAGAGCGTTCTGGATCCGCAGGGTAAGACCATCCACGGCGCCCTTACGAAAATCGGCTATAAGAGTCTGCGCGATGTCAGGCAAGGAAAGTATTTCGAAATTACTCTTAACGGTGGCATCTCCAAGGATGAAGCGCAAGCCGAAGTAGAACGGATCGCGCGCGAAGTCCTGACGAACCCGGTCATTGAAGAGTTTCGCTTCTCCCTCGAAGATTGAGAGTTTTTTCTGCCTGTAGAGGCGGGGTTTGCCCCGTCTGGATGTTTGCGCAACATCGCTTCGTGTCAGGGCATCGCTTTAGCGATGCNNTTTGTATCAGGGCATCGCTTTAGCGATGCCGGAAGTTCTTCGGAAGCAGACGCCCCTTTAGGGGCTGCTCGAACCATCACCGGTCCCCCACCGAACCATTCGTCAAGGAGCCAATAATCCAATGTGCGGAATCGTGGGATACGTCGGCAAGAAACAAGTCGTCCCCGTCATCATTGAAGGACTGAGAAAACTCGAGTATCGCGGCTACGACTCGGCCGGGATCGCTGTGGCCGGAGGCAGCGAGGGCCTGCAGATCCGCCGCGCCGAAGGCAAGCTGCGCAATCTGGAAGAAGTGATTCGCCTCAAGCCGCTGGATGGCACCTACGGCATCGGACACACTCGCTGGGCCACGCACGGCCGCCCCACCGAAGAGAACGCCCATCCCCATCGCGACTGCACCGGCCGCATTGTCGTGGTCCACAACGGCATCGTCGAAAACTATCTTGCCCTGAAGAGCGAACTCACTGCCCAGGGCCACAAATTCGTCACTGAAACCGATACCGAGATCATCGCCCACCT
>PMMJ01000064.1:0-1430 GCA_003162255.1 Acidobacteriaceae bacterium
CCCCATCCGCCAATATCAATGACTTAGCTGGCATGCCCCCGTTTGAGTCCGGTCCAAAGTTGCATTTTTTGGCACAATTTGGCACAATCGATGTACCAAAGAGTGTGCCGGAGAGATGCGGAAATGGCGACGATACAGCAACGCGGAGACGCGCAGTGGCGAGTCCAGATTCGTCGTCGGGGCCCAAACGGAAAGCTCGTCGCGAAGGCACGCACATTCGAAACACACGCCGCCGCGAAACGTTGGGCAAACGTGACCGAAGGTCGGATCAGCGGCGACGAATATACGGATCGCAGCAAGGAACGTCGGGCGACGCTCAAAGAGATAGTGGAACGATACGCGCGCGAGATTAGCCCGAACAAGAAGGGACACGCGAGTGAGGTCTATCGGTTACGCGCGTGGGCGGCTGAGGAGTTCGCCCAATGGTCCCTTCTGTCTGTCGAGTCCGTAACAATCGCGGAATGGATGGAAGCGCGGACGGCGGAGGGCAAGGCGCCCACTACGATCAGCAATGCCGTCAACCTGCTGTCGGCCGTCTATAAAACTGCCATCGCGAAATGGGGATACCGGGTCGCCAATCCTTGCACCGGCTTGCCGCGCCCGCGGCAACGCACGCCGCGCAGCGCTCACCTGACACCGAAAGAGCAAACACGGTTGCTAGATGCTTGCGCTGAAGGTCCCACTTGGCTTGTTTGGTGCACCAGGATAGCTATTGAAACCGCAATGCGTGCTGGCGAGATTCGACGCTTGCGATGGGAGCATGTCCACAACACGCACATCCACCTGCCCAATACAAAGAACGATACCTCACGCGACGTGCCGCTGACTTCCGCCGCGCTATCGGTCGTCCAAGCGATGCGGAAAGCCCTGCCACGGCGTCTCGATGGGTATATTTTTGGTGACCCGGACAGCAAGAACATCAGGGCCGGGGGATTTACGAAGGATGCATTAAGCCAAGCGTTTCGGGACGCGGCGCGAAAAGCGGAAATTTCCGTCACGTTCCACGATCTGCGGCATGTGGCAACGACTCGCCTTGCCTCATTGCACGACAACGTTCTGGAGTTGTCGGCAACGACTGGTCACAAGACGCTCAATATCTTGAAGAGGTATTACAATCCAGACCCGATCGAGCGTGCAACCGAACTCAGAGAGCGCGAGCGTGAGCGCGCAAAGCGACTTCGCTTAAGGCCTTGACGAAGTAGCGGGCAGTTTGAAGTTTCGCTTATTGCCATTTTGAGGCTTATCGGCAATCACTGCTTGGTGGCATTACGCTTCAGCGAAGGGATGATTGGCTTGAACGCCCATGCTGCGATCCGTCAGTGTGGCCGCCTTTGGAACAAGTGTTAGCGAAACATATAGCTCGAAGTTGCGCTCCGCCTGGCTGTTCACATGAACCTTTCCCGCTTCAAAGCGCTCAAATAGCCGTGCAT
>PMMJ01000064.1:1515-4019 GCA_003162255.1 Acidobacteriaceae bacterium
CCGCGCCGTCGGGAAAGAGGCCGTCCTCGAACATCTTCGCATAATCGGCAGCCAGGATGGCCCTCGCCTCTCCCGCCGGAACAAGTTGCAGCTTCCCACCGGCGGCAGCGGCGTAATCGATAACTTCGCCCTTTGCATCCTTTTCGGGGAAGAAGACGGATTTATGGTCTGCGACCTTTTTGGCGAGTTCGCGATCTTTGAGAGCTGCGTCCACGATACCTTTTTCGTCGAGCTGAACGAGATCGTACCAATGACGAGCGAAGCGTTCGCCGCCAAGCTTTCCCTGCAAGCAGAAGACGTGAATGGCAGTTGCCTTTTCCCAGAAGGTCCGTTCCGCGCGCATGACGCGGACGGCGCATTCCGGAAAAACGAGATCCTCGAGAAATGGCGCGGCATCCGATGTAACGGTGCGCACCTCGAAGGGTTCGCCTGTCGAGCGCGCTCCGAAATCGATCTTGATCCGGGGAGCAACGTAGCCCGTACCGGTCGTGAGTGGCCTATATGAGATGATGACGGCATCGCCTTCGGCTGTTGCGACGGTATCCTTGTCCGCGTCGGACAGGCGCTCCTGGATGTAGGGGAGCATCTCGGCCGCCACCCAATCGCGCAGGCGCTTTCGGATATCGTCGGTCCACCTTTTTTGCTGGCTCCGGGTTTTGGGCAGACCATCCGGAGTTTGAGATACAAGGTCAGGAGCGATCGCGCGAATATCGTATGTGATGTCTATGTCTTCGGAGAAACGGTCGATTGCGCGATAAGCTTTGGATAGCGACGTACCGCCTTTGAAGATCAGATGATCGGCATAGGGCGACGCGTAAAGCTGCCGGAGCGTCCAAACCACCCACACGTCTTTCTCGAGGAGATGGGTTGGACGTCCTGACTTCGTACTGGCGACGGCGAGTGCTTCGCGTCTTTCCTCAGGCGATAATTTGAAATAGTCGCTAGCCATGCGTTGCAACGGTAGCGCTGATCTTTTGAGCGAGCCACTCCGGCAACAGCGGGCGCATAGCCTGGAGCTCTTTGAGCTCCGCAGGCTCCAACCGACTTTTTAGGGTTGTGAGTGCCCGAGCGGCCTGTTGCGGACCAAGCCATTCCAAAGCTCTCACTGCCTGACCGGCACGCGCATTGCCTTTCCCAAGCTGCCAGGGTTTGGCATGCCGCAACTCGACTGCGAGGTTGCCAAGCGCCAAACGTCGGCTCCGTCCGGACGTCAAATAGATTGTCCTGACCGGCACCTGCGTTGTTAGGCCCAGGGCGTTTGCGGCCGCGGCGCCACTTGACACAATCGTTTCGCCACGTGCAGTTGCGAATTGCTCGATCACCTTCTCTGCAAACGGGGACCGAGTTCCGAATTTTGTTTGGATGGGCCGAACATAGACACCGCGTCCGAGCCGCATGACCTCGCCGCTGCGGGCCAGGCGCGAAAGAGTCTGATCGAGGGCCGCGCGGTTTGACAGATGCAGTAGCCCCTTGGCCGTCAAGGGCGTACCCTCCGGCTGGGATCCCGCATAAGCCAAGACCTGTTTCGTCAGCGAGTTCATGATCATTCTCCTTGTCAGAAAAGTAGTATAGTTTCTGACATTTTTCAAGATCATAATTAGGTAACCATGAATAAGAGCGTAATATCAATATCTTATATGTATGTGGTTCCGGGCAACACAGTGCAGAGAAAGCCTGAGTTCAGGCTCCTTTCGCTGTCCAGGACGCGCCAGTTGGGAACGCCCGGCCGGGGATCACGAACCGTCAACGTATCGAGCACCATTCCCGCGTCAGGGCATATCTCATAAGCCANNATTCTGCTGCAGCAATGGGAATGGCGTCCACGCGCTCCATCATCATCGCGCAATCCCACAATTCGCTTGCAGCTGCATTGAAACGCGCGCCACGGTCGCCGATCTATGGCCCGTTTACCTAATTCATTGAATAATTTTTTGCCGCCGTACGATCACGTTCCTTGATCGCTATCGATAAGCGAAGCTTCGCGCTGTCGGCGTAGCTCGATCCTTTCGACGACGGTTGGTCGTCCCCGCCGTCGCCGTCCCGGTGCTATGGTGTTCGGTCTGTCGATGCTTTCAACCCATGCCTCAAGCTTGTCGCGGAGGATATAGACGGCACGACCTATCTTCTTATGGGGCGGCGGTGGCGGAATGTTTGCCTGCCGCTTGTCTTCGGTCATGAAGCTCTTTCGAATGAGCGATGCCGGCAGGCCGGTGATTGCTGCCGCTTCGTTGACACGGACAAGATATGAGGACATGGCGTGCTCGAATCGTCCAAGTGGCCTGGAAGAGGCACCATCATCATCACTTTGTGCCGCCGCTGAATCCGGCCGGCGAGAAAGGCGTTCTCGATCCTGCCTCATCGCCCACCTATTCGGTCTGCCATTAGCATCGCTGCCCAATCAATACGCGCTCATCATGACCAGACTAATGTTCGGCGCTGCGCCGCCTGCTCCACACAAGCTGCGCTTCCTTGCCGTCGGTTGCCTCGAACAGCGCTGCCGAAAT
>PMMJ01000050.1 GCA_003162255.1 Acidobacteriaceae bacterium
ACGTCAGTCATGGGATTGGCCACCGCGTCATTCAGATTCATCGGCTGCAGACCCAGCACTTCTTCCATGGTGCGCACGAAGTCGATGGTGTTGTACTCCGTGGAGACCAGTGCATCCCTCACATAGGCCCCGGCCACATACGCGGTGGTGCGGTGCGAGTCGACGTGGTCACCGCCGTCTTGCGCGTCGTCTTCCACGACAAAAATCAGAGTGTTGTTCTTGTAAACGGGGCTGTTGGCGATCTTCTGTACCAGCAGCCCGACCGCATAGTCGTTATCAGCTTCATCGCGGTCCGGAGTATTCACGCCGTCGATCGCGACCCCGAAGTTTCCGGTGTGATCTTTCATGAAGCGGACCAGGGTCAAGTTGGCCATCCCCCCCGTCGCGTAATTGGTATCGAAGTCGCGCTCCCACTCCTTGAACCGGTAGTAGTCCGGGAATGAGGGGTCGAAACCGCGNNTTCCACAAATAGCCGGTATTGATTTCATCGTTCGGTCCATCCGGAGCGTCCGCGTCGGTCTGGCCCGGTAACAGATCCTCCCCGCCCGGTACGTTCGGCGAAAGGGCTCCGCCCGGGAAAAGGGGATCGGAGGCCTGGCGCTCGGCCACGGTCGGCAGGGCAACGTTCACGCTGCGATTCACGCCCTCGCCCTCCAGGGCGAGGCCGCGTTGCGCATAGTTGACCGGATATTGGTGTTCGACTATGTCGGGGGCGCGAGCCGACGTGCTCCACGGCCATCCGTCGTAGCTGACTTCAGCGCTGGCGCGGAAATTGTCGAGGGTAACGAAGTTTTGCGCCAGATTATGCAGATTCGGCGTGATTGCCTGGCCAAACAGTGCCAAAGCGCGATCGCCATTGCCGCGTCCCAGGTCGCCCAGAATCTGGTCGTAGGTCCGGTTTTCCTTGAGGATGTAGATGACGTGCTGAACACCCGCGTGCACCACCGCCATCACCGAGCTGGTGGCGGAGGTGTTCGCGAACCGGTTGTTCGTGGTTACGTCCATCGTCAGCGTGGGAAGTTGCGTCATGGCGCTCGCCAGCGGGAAGCTCAGCAGGCCGGCTTTGGTCAGCTGGGGATTGTATTCGTTCGAAGAAGTGCAAGTGGGATAATTCGACGGCCCGTATGCGTAACACCAGTTGGGATTTGGGCCCGTCGGCGATTTCGCATTGACCACATATGCCCAGGTGCTGCCGCTGGCGTTGCTGAGGCTCACCGAGTTCGGATACCAGCCGGTGGGAATGAGACCGACGACATGGTCGCCGCTATTCGTTCCGCCGAGCGCCACCACCGCGATGTCATTCAGATTGCCATTGGTCACGTAAAGATAATTTTCCAATGGCTCCGCCAGCGTCACGCTGTTGGTGTTCGCGCCCGTATATTGCGTCAGCGAGAGAGTCTGCATGACTGACGACGGCGCGATGACCGGGATGCTCTCGACTACCGTGTTCGTTGCGAGGTTGATGACGTCCACCGTATCCGACTCGTCTTCGGCAACGTACAGCAGCGTCTGTGCCTGGTTCAACGTCATCTTGTTCGGTTGGCCTTTCACCGGAATACGGGCCGTCAGCACCGGCGCTACCGTCGGATTTGGAGACGATGGTGTGGTTGCGGTGCAGGACGGCGGCGCCGTACCGTTGATGCAAATCGGCTCCATTTTCACTACGTCGATCTCGCGGTCGCGCAGGCTCGATACATAAGCTGTCCAGGGGACCGGCACACCATTGATCATGCCCCCTGCCACCACCACACCAAACGGATATTCGCCGCCCGGCGTCCCCGCCATCGCCGCAGGCATGCCCGGCGCCGGCGAGGGGATGGCCTTGCCGGGGCGGAGATCGACTTCCACCCCTTGCATGGTTCCTTCTCCTCCTTGCGCCGAAACCGGCGATGTTGGGTTGTCCTTGTTCCATTGCGCCACCCAACTGGCCAAGCCTCCGGTGAACACCGTGATCGAGTCGTTATAGTAATTCGCCACCACCAGCACATTGCCATCGTTTGAAATTGCCACTCCGGCGGCGCAAGGAGCCACGAAGACCGCTGCGTTCACCGAGGCGAATGTGCCGTTGAGCACAGGAAGGCCGTTGCCTGAAGGGTGGCCCGCCGCAATCCCCAGCGTGGTGTTTTGGCCTAAGTCAAGTTCGGCAGCCTTCGACCAAATATGAGTGGTTAGGTCCTGAGTAACGATGTGGATATTGTCGCCATTGTTGGGGAGCGGATAGGGGACGGGGTCGGTGCCGTAGGGGGCATCGCCCATGCCACCGGACACGTAAAAAGCCGTACTGGAAGGATCCCAGACAATCCCGTGATAGGTATTGGGGATGGGCAGCGCTTGCTGAAAGACTGGCGCGCCGGATTGAATGTTGTAGATGAACACGTACTCGCTTGAGAACAGGGGGTCAAATAATGGGAACGGACCTTGAAAGACGCGGTTGTACCCGCTGGTCAGAACCAGCAGGGTATTTCCGTCCGGACTCACCGCACTGCTGGCCCCGTACCCGGCCAGCCATTCGACCGGGGTACTTTCGCATCGAAGGGATCGGTAATGATCATGCCGGTGTCCAGAAATTGAAAACTGGAACCGTTAGTTGCCAAAGGCGTAATCGATTGTCCCACATTGGGAACGGCTTGGGGCGCGTTATACACGGTGATGGTCAGGGGCGCCGTAGTGCTGCCGCCAGCTTGACTGGTCGCGGTTACGGTGTAGTCGATGGTGATCGGCGGCGGGGGCACGATCGTGGACGGAATCGCCGCCGGAGTTCCCGTGATGTTCCCCGTGCTGGCGCTAAGCGTCAGCCCACTCGAAAGGGCCGGACTCACGCTGTAGGTTATTCCGCTGGCGGGGCTGAGCGACGGGGTGTTCTGCGCGATCGCAACCCCTGCCGTATAGACCGGCGCTGGGGTGCCATAGCTCCAGTTCGCTGGGGCCGGGCCTGGGCCCGCGGCACTCACCGTGATGGTCAGGGTCGCCGTGGTGTTGCCAGACAAGTTGGAAGCCGTGACCGTATAAGTGCCCGTGCCTGCCGCCGCGGGTATTCCACTGATGATGCCGGTGCTGGCGAAAATGGCTGCGGGAACTGTGCCGGTTGTGAGCAGGCCACCCGGAAGCGCCGCGCTCACAGTGTACGAGGATGGTGCCCCCCCGGTGCTGGTCGGGACATTCTCCGGGATCGGCACTCCCACGGTGTAGAACGCGTTGGGGGTCGAATATGCCAGGCCCGCCGGGGCCGCGACAGTCACTGTGATGGTCACGGGCGCCGTGGTACTGCCGGCCGAGTTCGACGCCGTAATCGTGTACACGGTCGTGGCCGTCGCTTTAATGGCCGTTCCGCTGATCACGCCGGTGGTGGTGTTCAGCACGATGCCCGCCGGAAGCGGCGGTGTCGCGCTATACGAAGTCACAGCTCCGCCCGTGCTGGTCGGGTTGTTCGCCGTAATCGGCACCCCCTGGACGTAGACTGCCGTGCCCAGGCTGTAGGTGAGGCCCGTGGGCGCCTGAGCCTGAACCAGCGCTGGAGAGCTATGGCTGGTGCCACCACATCCGCAGAAGAAAAGAAGGGATACGGTCGTCAGAGAAAGGGCGAGCGAACTGAACATTCGTAACTTACTGAAACGTGCGTTCACAATTGACTCCTTTAAGGTCCAATGGTGGAACTCGGGGTGCGTTCGTATAGCCTGGCGCAAGTTCGATCCGCTTTTCTCAGACGGTGGCCGATTTCTTTGTTCGCTGGTTGCAGGCACATCTCCACCTCCGCAGAAGGCATCGTCGAATTTCGCCTGCGGTCCGCACTCTTAGTCGTACTAAAACTGCGGAGCCGTGGGCGGCAGCGTCCCGGAGTCGATGCCTTCGCACTTCGTGAAGTCCGCCGTCAAGTTGCCGTCGGCGTCCAGGGTCAGCGTCCAGAGGGAGTCGTAGTCGTTGTCCAACCAAAGAGGCGCTGTTAAGGGGGGGGTGGTGTTCGGATAATAGCTCGACACCAACGTCTGGACTGTCGGCTGAATTTGCTGGTACGACCACCCGACAAGAACTTTCTGATTGGAGAATCTGCCGCCGGTGAAGAAAAA
>PMMJ01000373.1 GCA_003162255.1 Acidobacteriaceae bacterium
GTATACATTCGATCACTGTTCCGAGATCATGAATCACTTCACCGAAGCGCTCGGACTCTCGCGCTACACACTTTACATGCAGGATTACGGCGGCCCCGTGGGTTTCCGCATAGCCGTGGCCCACCCGGAGCGGATCGAGGCTCTTATCGTCCAGGACGCAGTGGCGCACAACGAAGGCCTGGGTGCGAATTGGAAGACGCGGCGAGCCTTTTGGGCCGATCGCGCTCCGAACGAAAGCGCGCTTCGCATCAATCTGCTCTCGCTGGCGACCACGCGGACGCGCCATGTGGGAAACGATCCGAACGTGGAACGCTACGACCCCGATCTCTGGACCGATGAGTTTTATTTTCTCAATCAGCCCGGCCAAGCCGAGATTCAAAGCGACCTGTTCTACGACTATCGAACGAATGTGGACGCCTACCCGAAATGGCAAGCCTGGATGCGCGAGAAGCAGCCGCGCTTGCTGGTGATCTGGGGAAAGTACGACACCTCGTTCGACATCTCGGAGCCGGAAGCCTATCGGCGGGATGTGCCGAACGCTCAAGTTCACGTTCTTGACGCCGGTCATTTCGCACTGGATACGGCTGCCGATGAGATCGCCGCATTGGTTCGAGGCTTTGTCGGTTCTTCACATTTAGGGTTGGTGGCGCGGCCCGCTGGCTGAGGCCGCTGTGAGAACGCCGGCTACCCAACTGCGTATGGATCCGAGCCTTCAAACAAAAGGCAATGTATGTCTGGCAAGAAAACAGCAATCGTCACGGGAGCATCGCAGGGCATTGGTGCGGGTCTGGTCGAGGCCTTCCTGAAGGAGGGTTATTACGTCGTCGCAACGTCTCGTGATGTCACTCAATCGTTGACTGCCTCACCCAACCTCGTTCTCGTCGATGGCGATATCGGCAAGCTGGAGACCGCTGCCAGAGCTGTCGAAGCGGCGATCGAGCAGTTCGGAACCATCGATGTTCTGGTGACCAGCGCGGGAATCTTCCGCACCAAGCCGTTCGCCGACTTCACCACCGAGGACTTCAATGCCCTGGTCTCGACCAACCTGCTGGGATTCCTTTACATCACTCAGCTCACGGTGAAACAGATGCTGAAACAGAAATCGGGGAACGTTGTGAGCATCACTGCCGCGCTTGCAGATCAGCCCATCGCCGGCATCAATGCCTCGGTTTCGATGTTGACGAAAGGGGGCCTGAATACATTGATTCGCAGTCTCGCCATCGAGTATGCAAAAGAAGGTATCCGCTTCAATGCCGTGGCCCCTGGCGTCGTGGATACGCCACTGCACAAGGATAATGCCAAGGACTCTCTTAGGACATTGCAGCCCATGGGAAGAATCGCGCAGGTAAAAGACGTTGTCGACGCTGTTCTCTATCTGGCACAGGCAGGTCAAGTAACCGGAGAGGTGCTTCACGTGGATGGTGGCGCTCACGCTGGCCGTTGGTAGCCGCCAGACACTTCAATTCATTCCGAACGCTTGCCTAGCTAACGAAACAAGGAGATCAATCGTGAAACGAAAAGAATCAATCGGGATATCACGCCGTCGTCTCTTGGCAATTGCGGGCGCCTCCGCTGGAGCCACGCTGTTCGCCGGGAGCCCACTCCTCGCGCGCGAGGATGCGATTGCACCAACAACAGCCAACACCACTGCGAACGCTGGGAGCACATCACTCGGCGCACTCAAACAGATCGATGCCGGCCTCCTGAATGTTGGCTACGCGGAAGCTGGCCCTGCTAATGGCCCTGCGGTAATTCTTCTGCACGGCTGGCCCTACGATATTTACAGCTTTGTCGACGTTGCCCCTTTGTTGGCATTGGCGGGGTACCGGGTGATCGTTCCGTATCTGCGCGGATATGGCACGACGCGCTTTCTTTCCAGCGACACGTTCCGCAATGGCCAGCCATCGGTAGTTGCGCTCGACATCATCGCGTTCATGGATGCTCTCAAGATCGAGAAGCCAATTCTCGCCGGCTTCGATTGGGGAGCGCGGACAGCTGATGACATCGCCGTGCTCTGGCCAGACCGCTGCAAGGCGCTCGTCTCGGTGAGCGGTTATCTGATCGGCAGCCAGGCATCCGGCAAGGTGCCGTTGGCGCCAAAAGCTGAATACCCATGGTGGTATCAATTTTATTTTGCTACCGATCATGGCCGCGACGGCTACGACAAATACCGGCACGATTTTGCCAAGCTCATTTGGCAGCTGGCTTCCCCGAAGTGGAACTTCGATGACGCCACGTTCGATCGCACTGCAGCGTCGTTTGACAATCCGGATCACGTCGCCATCGTGATCCATAATTACCGCTGGCGGCTTGGCGTGGCTGAAGGCGAAGCGAAGTACGACGATCTGGAAAAACGGCTTGCAGCCAGCCCGGTCATCACCGTCCCAACCATTACCCTTGAAGGCGATGCCAACGGGGCGCCACATGCGGAGCCCAGTGCCTATGCCAACAAATTCTCCGACAAATATGTGCACCGGACCATTACCGGAGGCGTCGGGCACAATCTGCCGCAAGAAGCTCCGCAGGCCTTTGCCAAAGCTATCGTCGATGTCGACGGCTATGTTAAATGAACCGCGTGCCCGTTGGCCGATTTATCGTTGCAAGCACGTTTTCCGCGGCGCGGATGCCTTCGTGGGTAGTGAGCGTGGCGTAATGAGCATGGGCACTGAGAGAGGAGAGCGATGAACGCTAAGGCGGCCTTCGGTGAACCTAACGAGAATCCGATGCAGTCGGTCCCGCAGCGCCTTGCGTGTGCGGAAACTTGGGCCAGTAACCAGCGGGCCGCAAGTCTGGTCGAACTGCCAGGTTTAACTGCATGGGTGCATTCGGTGCCGGTGGGGACAGATCACGCTGGCGGAGATGTCCACTACCTGTCAGTGTGCCCGAGTTGCATCGTCTCGCGGATCGCGCTTGCCGACGTGAGCGGCCATGGACAGGCAGTGGCAGTGTTTGGCGAGGATCTCCGAGAGCTCATGCAGCGCTACCTTCGCGACCTGGAACAGATCGCATTGATGCGGGATCTTAATCAGGCGGTTCGAGATGAACTTGGCGGCGGGCACTACGCCACGATGGTGGCGGTCGGGTGGCACGGCCGTCGGGGTCTGGCGGTAATGACAAATGCGGGGCACCCTGCTGCTCTTTGGTATCGTGCCTCGCGCGACGAGTGGAGCTGGCTTGAAACGCAACCCGCGAGCGAGCGAGGGCGGCCGGCCGGCGTACCGCTTGGCCTGCTCGCCGACGTCACCTACGACCGCTTAGTCATCAAGCCGCAATCCGGCGACCTCATGGTGCTATACAGCGACGGCGTCTCCGAAGCCCTTAGTCCGGCTGGAAATGAACTTGGTCGGGACGGCCTGATGAATATGGCGCGCGCGCTTGACGCCAGCTCCGCCGAAGCGCTCGGCACTCAGTTCGCATCGGCGCTCCGTGCCTTTCGCGGAGACGGAAAACCTCTGGACGATGAGACGATCATCGTCATGAGGAGGAACGATACTTGATGGTGCCTGGGCGCAATAATGTCGATACCCAGGTATCAGGTATGCGCGGCGACCAGCGTATGAGGGAGCGGAAAGAAGGGGATAAGAGGAGAGCAAGTGGAGAACGACCCGTTAGCGGAGCGTCAGTCTTTCGGCGCCGCTGCGAGGCGGAGTCTCGCGGCCATTTTCACCAAGTCCGCGAGAGAGTTGGCTTTCATCTTTTGCATCACCTTGCCGCGGTGCGCCTTCACCGTGATTTCGCTGATGCCGAGTTCGCCGCCGACTTGTTTATTCAGCAGGCCCGAGGCCACCAACGCCATGACCTCCCGTTCGCGAGGAGTGAGTGACGCGTAACAGTCTCGAAGCGCACGTATCGCCGCCTCGTGACCAAGAGCAACGCGGCTGCGTTCCAGGGCTTGCCGGATGGCGCTTAACAGCACGTCATCACTGAATGGCTTCGTCAGGAATTCGACGGCTCCCGCCTTCATGGCTTGGACCGTCGTGGGTACATCGCCGTAGCCCGTGATGAAGATGATCGGCATGTCAGTCCGTTCGACGGCGACGCGCTTCTGCAGGTCGAGGCCATTGAGGCCGGGAAGAGAAACGTCAAGTACGAGGCAGCTCGGAGCAAGGACTCGTGGGCAGGTGAGAAATTCTTGCGCGGACGCGAACGTCTCCGGCTGCCAGCCTTCGCAGCGGATCAACAATTCCAACGATTCGCGCACGGAGACGTCGTCGTCAACAACGAACACGATTGGTGTGGCGGGCGACATGGCTGATGACCCCAATTCATGGCCAGGGGCGCGGGCTAAATTCACTGTAGATTTCCCCGAGAGCACCTAAGAAAGTAGGGATCGCTCAGTTTACTCGAAGTGCGGTGTTGAGCGCCTCCAGCAGAGCCGTGTCGCTGAAGGGCTTGAACAGGCACTCCACGGCGCCCTGTTCGAGCACTCGCTGGCGGACAGTCTCATTTTTTCGAGCGGTGATGAAGACGATCGGAATCTGCTGCCGTCGAAGCTTCAATTCCCGCTGAAGGTCGGGTCCAGTCATCCCCGGCATGGCGATGTCGAGGATCAGGCACCTGGTCTGGCTGACGCAATCGGACGCAAGGAACTCTTCCGGCGACGAGAAGGCGCGGGCGGCAAAGCCGAACTCCCTCAGCAAGTCGGGAAGCGACTCGCGCACGGACTCATCGTCATCGACCACTGACACCAGTGGACGTTCGATTGTGCTCCTTTCCTGGCGGGACTCCATGGCACAAGAATGCGACACTCCGTGGGAGAGCGTCCATTGTGCTTTGGTATCGGTTTGCACCAGCGCCAGCGCGGCCCGCGCCACCGGGTTGACTTCCCCAACCTGTTCAGGACCAATGCGCCCACAACGTGGCAAGTAGTTATTCTTCGGGTGTTATGAGATACACCGACATTCTCACGCTGCATCCGTATCGCTTACGGCAGGCGTCCCAATGTCGCGATTGCTGTGGGCTCCCGTCACACGCGCGGGTACGCGAGGAATAGAAAACGAAAACGTGGCTCCGGGGCCATCATTCGCTGCTGCCCAGAGACGGCCATGATGACTCTCGATAATGGAGCGGCTGACGGATAGCCCGATCCCCATGCCGCCGCTCTTCGTTGTGTAGAACGGTTCGAAGAGCTTGTCCACACCTTGAGGTTCGAAACCGACTCCCGCATCTTGCACGGCGAGGCGCACACGATCGCCTTCGTCTCGTTCGGTTCGGATCACCAACCGCCTCGGACGATCATCGACGCCGCTCATCGCGTCTAAAGCGTTCAAGAACAGGTTCAGGATGACCTGCTGAAGCTGGACACGATCGCCCGTGACCGGCGGGAGGTCGTCGGCAAGTTCCGGCCGCAGAATCACCCGGCTTCTCTGAAGTTTGCTCAACGACAGCGCAATCACCTCTCGCGTAGCCTCATTCAGGTCTACCGATTCAGCCGTGACGTCCTTCTTGCTGAAGAGCGCGCGTAATCGCGTGACCACTTCGGACGCACGGTTGCCATCGCGAATCGTGCGCCGCGCGGTTTCGCGCGCGCCTTCAACGTTGGGAGGATCGGCGGCCAGCATCCGCAGACAGGTACCGGCGTTGGTGATGATGCCCTGCAGCGGCTGGTTGAGTTCGTGGGCGATTGACGCCGTCAATGCTCCGAGGCTCGTGACTCTGGCCACGTGTGCGAGTTCCGATCGGGCCTTGCCGAGTGCCTCCTCCGCGAATCGGCGCTGCGTCACATCCTGAATCGCGCCGATGTACTCCAGTCGACCATCATGGTCTCGGATTCCGTGAGCGACCAGGTGCAGGTACTTGACCGAGTGGTCGGGCATCTGCAGCCGGTGCTCGAATTCAAAATCGCGGCTGGCGCCTCGCGCCCGGTCGATCATGTCGATCACTAACGGGAGGTCTTCCGGGTGGACTCGAGTTCCGATCCGCTCGATCGTCACGGGCGCATCCTGCTCAAACTCGAAGATGCGATAGAGCTGCTCTGACCACGTGATTTCGCCTGTCGCCACTTGCCAGGAGAAGCTGCCGGTTCGACTGAGATGCTGGCCTTCCGCGAGAAATGCCTCACTGCGCTTCAGTTCTCGCTCCTCTCGACGCAGCCTCTCTTCAGCCAGCCTGCGTTCGGCAATTTCCTTTCTTAGCTCTTCGTTGGCTGCGGCAAGGTCTCGAGTTCGTTGCGCGACGCGTTGATCGAGTTCGCTGGCGACGCGCTTCTGTTGGCTCAGGAGCCGTGCCTCTTGTAGCCCGATCGACGCCTGATTCGCCGCTACGCTCAGAAGAAGCCTCTCGGTCTGCCCCGGGAAATCCGTTCGCTGAGACCCGGCTACGATCACACCGATTTCACCCTGCAGCCCCAGTCGCAAGGGCACGATCGAAATGTCTTCGCCTCCAATAGCGTTCCGTACCAGCGGAGGCCATTTCTGTGGGTCATCTCCCAACCAGTGGTCGAGTACCTCGCCGATCTCTTGCGGCCGGGTCGTGAGTTTTAGCGCCAGCTTTAGCGTTAGAGCGCACCGGACCATCTCGATGGGCCCCTCGCCGACTGGGTCCTTCAACCGCACATAGACGAGATCCAGGTGGAGCATACCTAGGAGCGCGTCGAGCAAGGTACTGACAATCTGAGATGGCTCGCTACCAGTCCAGATGGCAGGAAGAGCGAGGACGCTGACCAGATCATTAATGCAGCGCTGCAGACGCCTGATCTCGTCGGCGGGATGTTCGGCGGGAGGTTCGAGTTGTGCTTCCCCGTGCATGTCAGGCCGCTGCCGAGGGTGACACCGTCCGCCTGGCCCGCCGTGCGCGAACTTCAGGCAGGAACTCCTCCGGCGGTACAAAAAACGGATTCTGCTGAAGAATGCCGCCGATGATGATCATCGGATGCGTTCGCATGATGTCAATCACCGTGTCTCCTCCAAATGTCGAAAGATGGTAGGTGCAGATGACCGCGTCGTCATGCCGGCGCCACACATCATTGACACGCGACTCGAACTCGACGAGGTCTTCGACGTACGATCGATNNTGATCGATCTTCAACCGCCCAGTCCATCCGGCAGCAAATGCGACTGAGCGGAAATCCTCCCTTGGCGTTACCGCTGGCCAACTGCTCGAACACCTCCAGCATCCGATCCTGATCGAAACGGCCGTCCCGAAGGTATGCTTCGGTGTTGATTCGAAGCTCGAATTGTCCACTCTGCTGGGCGGCCGTCGCGTCGATCCCTGCCGCAGCCAACCGCTGCAGATGGTCGCGACGTTGATCCGGATTCACGACGTGAACCGCCTTGTCGCCACACTCGAAGCCGTCCTTAATGAACGGAAGCAACACGCGATACTCTTCATCGTCGCTGTTGAAAAACGCGCAGACATGGCGAACTTCGCCGAGTTCGGAGCCGGCAAGGGAAATGGGTGCTCTCTTCATGGTGTATTCCTCCACATATGGATCTCCCTCAACGCCAGCATTGAGGAGCGTGAGCAACCTTCGTTCTGCGGAATCGAATCCGCAGCGAGACGCGAATGGCCGACTTTCGGTTATTAGAAAGGAGCGGTGTCGGGGCCCCACATGCCCCACAACCCGCTAATTTTCCCACTTCAACGGTACGAGTGCAAACGAATATAGATCACCCGCACCAATCGGGCGCAGCATCGCGTGATGTGATCGGAGACCCGTGTGGGGATTGGTTCAGATCGTCGCGTTGTGGCAGTGGTCAAGGGCAGGTCCGGTCGCACCGACTGATGCCAAGGTATCGATCGATACCTTCGTCCAATAGATTCGTCTCCACGCTTCTGGCTTAATCGCAACCATGGGTCGTATCCGAAACTAATCGGGAACAACTAATTTTCATCAAGGAGAAAACACCATGAACCCAGTCGAACAAAAACACGCCATAACTCGGATCGAAAAGGTGATCTACACCGCAAAAGCGCACACCACGGGTGGCCGGGATGGAGGATCGTCCCGCACCTCCGATGGCCGCCTGGAGGTCAAGCTTTCGGTTCCTGGCACTCCCGGCACCGGCACCAACCCGGAGCAGTTGTTCGCCGTCGGGTGGTCGGCGTGTTTCCTGTCGGCGATCAAGATCGTGGCTGCCAGAATGAAAGTCAGGCTGCCGGCTGATCTCGCCGTTGACCCCGAAGTGGACTTGGGCACAACCGGCGGCGGGTACCTCATTCAAGCTCGCCTCAACGTCAGCCTGCCGGGCATAGAGCGCGAAGTCGCACAAGCTCTGGTGGACGGCGCGCACCAGGAGTGTCCATATTCTAAAGCCACACACGGCAACATCAACGTTGTGACTAACGTCGTCACTGATGCGGCAGTCACACGGGGCAACGACGTTGCGAGCAATGTGGCCTAAGCTGGACCTCTTCGGGATGTGGTCTGCCCGCGTTGACCGGGCAGGCTGCTTCCCAATTGCAGAGAGTTAAACGTCCGAAGAATTCAACCATCATCGTCGCCGTTTTTCCGGCACTGCGGCCATGAGCGCGCGCCGCGCCGAAGGCGAGGCGCCTTCGGTACAGCCGGCANNTACGCAAAACTTTCCTGCGCTCGCGCTCTCGGAGTCGCTGAGCAGGGGTCAAACAAAATTTCAGAGGAAAATGAACATGGCGGAAAACCCACCCCATTCGGTGCCCGAGATCGACAAGGAGTCCCCGGTTGAGCCATCGACTTTGACGGAGAGGGACAATAAGCCGCCTGTGCGTCGGAGTTCCAGGCGCCGCAGAAACATTGTGATTCTGGCCGCCATCGTGGCGGTGCTTGTCGGCGGTGTGTTCTTGTGGCGCTACTTCGGCAGCTATGAATCGACCGACGATGCCCAGGCGGATGTTCATCTCTATCCCGTCAGCGCGCGGGTTTCAGGCTACGTGGTGCGCGTCAATGTGGACGACAACCAATGGGTCGAGAAAGGCACAGTGCTGGTGGAAATCGATCCGAAAGACTATGAAGTTGCGGTTGCACAGGCGCAAGCTAATCTCGCCAATGCCGAAGCGACGGCCCAATCGCTGAATATCACGGTTCCGATCACTTCAGTAAATACTTCAAGCCAATTGAAGTTCGCTGCGTCCGGCATCGAAGATGCTAACGCCGGAGTCATCGCCGCCGNNTGAGAGGCAGGTGACCGCGGCCCATGCCCAGCTTGTAGAGGCTCAGGCGAATGACGTGAAAGCGCAGGACGATCTCCACCGCTACAAGTTGCTGGTCGACAAGAGCGAAGTAGCGGAGCAGGTCTACGACCAAGCATTGGCCGCGGCAAGATCCAGCACGGCGACCGTGGCGGCTGCGGGCGCCAACGAGTCCGCCGCAGAACAATTTGTGCATCAGGCACGGAGCCGCCTGGCGCAAGCCGATGCGAACCACAAATACGCGGAGACCGGCCCGCAACAAGTGTCGTCGACCCGGGCCCGCGTGCGGGCCGCGATCGCGGATGTTGAGCAAAAGCGCGCACTGCTCGAACAGGCCCAACTGAATCTCGGATACACGAAAATCGTTGCGCCGGTCAGCGGGGTAGTGAATAAGACGGTAGTGGTTGGGATGAACGTTCAAGACGGGCAGCAACTCCTGACCGTGGTTCCGCTTGATGAAGTGTGGGTCACCGCCAATTTTAAAGAGACCCAGCTTAAACACATGCAAGTTGGACAACGAGCGGAAATCCACATTGATTCGAGCGGCCGGACTTTTAAAGGCCATGTGGACAGCATTGCGGGAGCAACCGGCCCGCTATTCAGTTTACTTCCGCCGGAAAACGCCACCGGAAACTACGTGAAAATTGTTCAGAGGATTCCGGTAAAAATCGTTCTCGATCCGGGGGAGAACCGGGATCGTCGGCTTCGACCGGGCATGAATGTGGTGCCGGACGTGTACCTGAAATGAGTTCCGCTGCGCTCACCATGGAGCAGGAGGTTTGGCGGCCCAAGTACAATCCTTGGCTGATTGCTGTTGTCGTGGCTCTAGCAGCCTTCATGGAGGTCCTCGACACCAGCATCGCCAATGTGGCCCTGCCGTATATGGCCGGGAATCTGGGCGCGAGCAACGACCAAAGTACGTGGGTGCTGACTTCTTATCTGGTTTCGAATGCTATCATCCTGCCGATCAGCGGCTGGCTCGCAGGCGCCCTCGGACGGAAGCGCTTTTTCATGGCCTGTCTGGGCGTCTTTACTGTGAGTTCCTTGCTTTGCGGGATCGCACCGAATCTCGGGTTTCTCCTGCTCTTCCGAGTGCTGCAAGGTATGGGTGGCGGCGGACTGCAGCCCATGGCTCAGGCCGTTCTGGCAGACACGTTTCCACCGCAACAGCGCGGCCTGGCATTTGCGCTGTATGGCATAACCGCCATCATGGCGCCCACGATCGGGCCAACCCTCGGCGGATGGATCACCTTCAACTATTCCTGGCGGTGGATTTTTTTCATCAATCTCCCGGTCGGCCTGACCACATGGTTTCTCGTGCGGCGCTTTGTCGAAGACCCACCCTATTTAAGTCGGCTCAAGTCGGCTGGGGTCAAGTTGGACTACATTGGCATCGCTCTGCTGACGCTGGGCATCGGCGCATTGCAGGTATTGCTCGACAAGGGACAGGAAGATGATTGGTTTGGGTCGCGCTTCATCACGACTTTAGTCGTGGTCGCGACCGTGTGCCTGATCTCGCTGGTTGTCTGGGAGTGGCATCAAAAGGCGCCCATCATCGATGTCCGTATGTTCAAGAGCTTTAACTTCGCGAGTTCCAGCCTGATGATGTTTACTCTGGGAATCTTGTTGTTCAGCAGCCTGGTCCTAATGCCGCAGTTCCTCCAGACGCTCGTAGGGTACACGTCCCAACTGGCTGGGCTTGCGCTTTCGGCCGGAGGGCTGGTTTTGCTGATTGAGATGCCCATCATGGGCCAAATGACGACGAAGTTCCAGGCGCGCTACCTGATCGCTTTCGGCTGGCTGGCTTTGTCCATCGCCATGTTCTATTCCACAAAGCGGATTGACTTGCTGATCAGCTTCAGTGCCGCCGTTTGGCTGCGCATTGCCCAGGTGATCGGTTTGGGTTTCCTGTTCGTGCCGATTACGCTGGTGGCTTACATCGGTATTGCGCCGGAGAAGAACAACGCGGTTGCGGGCATCGTCAATTTCATGCGCAATATGGGAAGCAGCGTGGGTACGTCCTTGGTCACGACGTTGATTGCGCGGCGGTCGCAATTCCATCAGGCTAGGCTGGTGCAGGACGTACGGGTCGACAATCCCAATTTTGTGAATTCGGCGAACGGGTTGGCTCAGCATCTGGCTAACTCTGGCGTGGGCAAGCACGAGGCGCACATCGAGGCTTACGCCAGGATTTACCAGTCCCTGCAAGCGCAGGCGGCAAGCATGGCATACATCGATACGTTCATGGTTCTTGCCGTGGGGGCGGCGATCATGTTCTGTCTGGCTTTTGTTTTGAAGAAGAATGATCCTGGCGGCGGTGGGCCAAGCGTAGTGGAGTAAATAATCAACCCGATGTAATGCAGTAGATAATAAGAGTCAGAGACGCAGTTATGCTGGAAATTAAAATCATCCTTTGTCCCGTTGATTTCTCGGAGTTCTCGATAAGGGCGTATCACCACGCGCTATCGCTGGCCGAGCATTATCGAGCCAAGTTAGTGGCGCAGCATATCGTGGAACTATCGCGATATCCTTACGCCGACTATGTGGCCTCTACGGGAGACTATGCGGAGTTCTGCCGGGTGCTTCGCGATGGTGACAAGCAGCAACTACAGCAATTCGTGAGACAGCACACCCACGGTGAAATTCGGCCCGAGTTGGTGGTGACGCAGGGCACAGCTCCGGACTGCATTCTGTCGTTCGCGCAAGCGCAGAAAGCGGACCTGATCGTCATGGGAACGCACGGGCGGCGGGGATATGACCGCCTGGTGCTGGGGTCGGTGACGAATCGAGTGATGCGCCGAACTCCCTGCCCGGTGCTGGCCGTATGCCGGCCGCCGCACGAGTCAATGTCCGCAGATATCGCCGCCGGTGAAGAGTGCAACCACGCCCACCACTTGAATCGAATTCTCTTCTGCACGGATTTCTCCGAGAATTCGGAGCAGGCCTTGAACTATGCGATCTCCGCGACAACGGAGTACGACGCCGAGCTCACCCTGCTGCACGTGTTGGAGGATGTCCCAAGTCCAGCCAAGACGGAGGGAGCCATAGCGACGGCGACGCGGCAACTCGATAAACTGATTCCACCGGAGGGGCGCAAGACGGTCAAGATCAGGATGGCGGTACGAATCGGCAAACCATACCAGCAAATCATCCAGTTCGCCCTGGAAACGCAGGTCGACTTGGTGATTATGGGAGTGCGTGGCCGCGGCGCATTGGATCTAGCGGTGTTTGGTTCGACAACCTATCGGGTGCTGCAGTTAGGACCGTGTCCCGTTCTCGCCGTGCACATTTGAACTGTTCGACCTTTGAACGGTTGGACCTGGGGTATTTCGACAGAGATGATAAAAATCGTCACGATTGAACGCGAGTACGGAAGCGGCGGTGGCGAAATCGCTCAACTGCTTGCGAAGCAGCTCGGCTGGAAGCTCTGGGATCAGTTGCTGACCGAGGAGATCGCGCGGCTTGCCGAATGTCCCAAATCAGTCGTCGAGTGTCGAGAGGAAAAAACCGATCCCCTGTACTATCGGCTCTTCAAGTCGTTCCTGCGCGGGAGTTATGAAGGGAGCCTCAATGCGCACAAGCTCAAACTGGTCGACAGCGAATGCATTTTGAAGTTTACGGAACATGTGGTTCAGCACGCGGCAAAGACGGGGAACTCTGTCATCGTCGGAAGAGGGTCGCAACAGTTTCTCAGGAATCGCCAGGACACGTTGCGGGTCTTCCTTTACGCTCCGAGAGAAGATAAAGTGCGGCGCCTGTTGGCTCGCGGGAAAAGTGAGAAGGAGGCCGAACAACTCGTGGATACGGTTGATCGGGAACGCGTTGATTTTATCCAGAAGTATTTCCACACCGAATGGCCTGATCGCTCCATCTACCACACCATGATCAATACCGCGATCGGCGATGAGGCAGTCCTGCACATGATTCTGGATCTTATGGAAACCCTCGATACAAGAGTCACCGCCTGAGCGTCCGTAGAATTGATTGATCGCGAAGCGGACCGGCTTTTGTACCGGTCTCGCCGACTCGCAATATGACCTCTTCAACCACACGGGTCTTGAATCCGCGCGATTCGCGCGAAACGGTGTTCGTAGTGAAGAGAAGGGCGGATCCGCAACTTTCCCCGATGTACAATCGAGGTGGACCCTCCTGAGCGGACTCTTGCCCCATGAAGCCGTACGCAATCGGCATTGACGTAGGTGGAACCAAGATCGCGACAGGCGTGCTGGACCGCTCCCTGAACCTGGTGTCCGTCCACGTCAGCAAGGAGCACGCCGGTCAACTCCCGGCACAGGTTGTCGACACCATCGAACGGGGTTACCGGGCGGTTCTGGAACAGGCCCGAATCTCCGCCGATGAGGTGGCTGGCGTCGGCCTCAGTTTTGCTGGACACACCAACGGCCGCCGCGGCGTCGTCCTAACCAGCTCCAACATGCCGGAGTGGGACCAAGTGCCGTTGCGCGACATAGTCTCCAAACGGCTCAACCAACATGTCCTGCTCGATAACGACACCAACCTCGCCGTTGTGGCTGAGCATCGCTATGGTGCCGGGCGCGGCGCTGACGACGTGGTGTATGTCACGTTCAGCACCGGTGTCGGGATGGGCATCATCGTTGGCGGCAAGCTGTACCAGGGCTATACCGGCACGGCCGGTGAAATCGGACACACCGTGGTCGAAACCGACGGCCGCCGCTGTAGTTGCGGCAAGCGCGGCTGCCTCATGGCGTACGCATGTGGCATCGCCCTCCGCAATCGAGCCTGGGAACGGATCCAATCCGGCGAGGAGACCGAGCTGCGCGACCTGTGCTGGGACGACCCTCAGCTCATCAACGGCGAGTTGATTTGCGAGGTTGCCTCGCGCGGCGACCCGGTGGCGCAGGATCTCATCATCTCCACCGGCCGCTATCTCGGAATCGCGTTGTCGACGATCGTCCAGGTGCTGAATCCGGAGTTGATCGTAATCGGCGGAGGGTTGACCAACATTGGGTCGATGCTCCTGGACCCTTGTATCGAATCGCTGCGGCAGAACATCCATCCGGTGTTGTGGGGTGCGGGGCGAATTGTCCCGGGCCGCTTCCAGGCGAATGTCAGCGTCATCGGCGGGGCCGCGGCGGTCTTCAGTGAGATCGAGTCCGGCGAGGGCGCCGCACAGATTCAGTATGTCGCCCCAGTGCCGCTCGACTGGACTGCGGCCGCCCGCGCTGCCCTACCCCTCACCGATGAGGACCGGAGTGCGCTGGAGCGCGTGGAAGGAACTGTATTCGATGTTCAGCGCTACTCGCTTGACGACGGACCCGGTCTCCGCACCGCTGTCTTTTTCAAGGGCTGCCCGCTGCGCTGCGCCTGGTGCTCGAACCCGGAATCGCAACAAGTCAGGCCCGAGCTTTTGTTGTTCGCTGCCAGTTGCCTGGCCTGCGGAGCCTGCGTCGAAACCTGTGCCGCCGAAGGCCGAACTCTCGCCGGGGATCACATCGAGTGGGATCGCCGGGTGTGCACGCGATGTGGCGAGTGCGTCCGCACTTGTCCGGCGCAGGCGACCACATGGAGCGGCCGCCGCCAGCCGGCTGGCGAGATCCTGAGTGAAGTGCTGCGCGACGCTGCGTTCTATGAGGACGGCGGCGGCCTGACGCTTACGGGCGGTGAGCCGCTGTTGCAGCCGGCCTTCGCCGAAGCGCTTCTTCGCCTGGCAAAAGCGAAGCATCTGGGAACCGCCATCGAAACCACGGGCAACGCGCCCTGGGAAATATTCGAATCGTTGTACCCGTACCTCGACCTCTGGCTCTACGATCTGAAGCACATGGACAGCCATGCGCACCATAACTGGACCGGGCTGGGGAACGAGCTGATCCTTTCCAACCTACGGAAGCTGGCCGCGCTCGGCGCGCCGATCTGTGTGCGCATGCCGCTGATCCCCGGAGTCAACGTCAGCGACGACAACCTTCGCCGGACGGCTGAGTTTGTGGCCCAGCTCGGCCCGGCCGTTCGCTCACTGGACCTCCTGCCTTATCACAAATTGGCCCGTGCGAAGTACGAGGCTCTCGGGTGCGGCGGCAAATGGTGGGATGCGGAACTGATGCCGGACGACCAGGTACAGTCTGCGGCGAAGTTGATGCGGTCCTACAACCTTACGGTACGAATCGTCGGAGATCGATCCGGCAAGGAGACTCCATGATTGAGACTGAGACTGAGAATGGGACAATGACCGAGACCACGGCCCCCACCGGCTGCACGACACGGGTCCAGAGGCTGCGCGAGCGAGTGTTGGACACCACGCCCTCGGTCTGCGCCGAACGCGGTTTGCTGGTGACCGAAGCGTACGAGATGTACGCTCCAGACCCGCCAGTACTGCGCCGCGCGAAGGCCCTGGCCCATATTCTGGATCACATGACGATTCGCATCGACGAGGGGGAGTTGATCGTTGGCAACCAGGCCAGCGCCCCACGCGCGGCTCCCCTGTTCCCCGAGTGCGCCATCGATTTTCTGGTCGACGAAATCGACGAATTTCCCCACCGCCGCGCCGATGTCTACACCGTCTCCCCAGAGGTCAAACAGGCCATTCTCGGAAAGATCGGTCCGTACTGGCGCGGCAAAACCCTCTACGACCGGGCCAAGGCTATGCGGCCTTCCGAAGTAAACCAAGCCGAACAGATCGGCGCCGTCGCGGGCCGCGGCAACATTTCTTCCGGGGATGGCCACATCATCATGAACATCCCGAAAGTGCTGCGCCTGGGTATGACCGGAATCATTGAAGAGGTCCAGACCGCCAGTGCCGCGTTGTCGTCTTACGATGCCATCGAGTTCGGGAAGCGGGCGTTCCTCGAAGGATCCGCCATCGCCTTGCGGGCAGTGATCCGGTTCGCGGAGCGCTACGCCGCCGAAGCCGAGCGTCAGGCCGCCGGAGCCAGCGATGCGGGGCGCCGATCGGAGTTGCTGCGGATCGCGGAAGTCTGCCGGCGCGTCCCAGTCGAGCCGGCGCGGACGTTCCACGAGGCTGTGCAATGCGCCTGGTTCGTACATTTGGTCAGCCAGATCGAAAGCAACGGTCATTCGTTTTCTCTCGGCCGCTTCGATCAGTACACTTGGCCGTTCTATCGAGCCGACCTTGAAGCTGGCCGCACTACGCCGCAGCAGGCGCAGGAGCTACTTGAGTTGCTGTGGCTCAAGCTGTTTTCCATCATCAAAATCCGCTCTTGGAGCCACACGCGCTACGGCATCGGCTATCCCACTTACCAGAACGTGACGATTGGAGGGCAGACGAACCGCGGCGAAGACGCCACTAACGACATCTCCTTCATGGTTCTGGAAACCATCCGCGAGACTCGTCTCCCCCAGCCCAACGTTTCGGCCCGCATTCACACCGGTACCCCGGACCATTTCCTGATGGAGTGCGCCCGGACCATTCGCCTTGGCATGGGAATGCCCGCCATCAAGAACGACGAGATCATCGTACCGGCCTTGCTCGAAAAGGGCGTGCGATCCGAAGACGCCTTTGACTACGCGATCGTGGGTTGCATCGAAGCCGCCGTGCCCGGCAAATGGGGTTACCGCAACACGGGCATGTCATTCCTGAACCTGCTCAAGGTTCTGGAGCTAACCCTGAATAACGGCACCGATCCCGCCACCGGCATACAGCTACTGCCGGGACGCGGCGATCTCACCGCCTTCGATTCCATCGAAGCTATCTACGACGCCTATCGCGAACAGCTACGCTTCTACACCCGCCTCAGCATCGAGATGGATACGGTCGCCGACCTGTGTCTCGAAACCATGGTGCCGGATGCGTTCTGCTCCGCGCTGGTGGACGATTGCATCGCGCGCGGCAAAACCATCAAGGAGGGTGGCGCGGTTTATGACATCATCAGCGGCCTGCAATCCGGGGCCGCGAACGTGGCGGACTCCTTCATGGCCCTCAAGACGCGGGTCTTTGACGAGAAGGCGCTGACAGCGAGCCAGGTGCTGGAATCGATGGCCGCCGATTTCCAGAATCCGGGCGGCGAATTGGTGCGCCAGCGTCTGCTCCATGCGCCCAAGTACGGCAATGACCTGGCCGAGGTGGACGCATTCGCGGCCCGCGTCCTGAACGAGTATCTGGCGGAAGCGAGCCGCTATCACCACACGCGCTACGGCCGTGGCCCCATCGGCGGTGGCTATGCGGGATCCACGTCGAACATCTCGGCCAATGTGCCGCTGGGAGCGAGCGTGGGCGCGACGCCGGATGGCCGCCGTGCCGGAGAACCGATCAACGAAGGTGTGTCGCCTGTGCACGGCTGCGATACGGGCGGCCCCACGAAAGTGCTCTGTTCCGCTGCCCGGCTGCCAACCATCAAGAGCATCGCTCAGTTGTTGAACCTGCGCCTGTCGCCGGGGAGCCTGGCCTCCGAGGAAGGGCTGCGCCGCCTGGTGGCGCTGCTCAAAGGCTTTCGAAACCTGAAGCTCTGGCACGTCCAGTTCAACACGGTGAGCACCGAGGCTCTACTCGATGCCCAGCGGCATCCCGAGAAGTACCGTGACCTGGTGGTGCGAGTGGCTGGCTACAGTGCGCTTTTCGTGACCCTCGACAAAGCGACGCAAGACGACATCATCCGCCGCACCTCACACGATCTCAGCTGAAGGTGCCGTTAACGTAGGCCTCAGCGGATTAGCGGCTGGCTAGCGGAAATCCGCATTGTGCGGCTCAAGAGCTTTTTCGGATCTCGGCTTTCGAGTGCTTTCAACAACTCATGGTGGTGACGGGCTCGGGTCGCGTTTCCGGGCCTCGGTGAGCCGCTGGCGATCAGTAGATGTTCACGTGGGAAACAACGCGGCTGATGGCGCCGTTTGGACTGGGACAATCTGGTTTGAGCCCCAGCCGCAACGAACAGAACAGGCCCAGCAACTGGGCCAGGATCACGTCGACAGGCGCGCGGTATTCGTCGCCGAGGCCGGGTGCATGCAAGGAGAGTACGTGATCCGCGAATCGGCCGATCTCGTCGATAGAGTCGGGGACGACGACCACCCGCAGCTTTCCAAGCTGCTTTCTGTGGACCTCCTTGAGCAGGTCCAGTTCATAATTCCGCCGGCGCGGGTCTCGCGAAAGAAAGCTCACGAATACCGTGTTCTCGTCCAGCGCCGACATGGGGCCATGACGCAGCCCCAGCGTGGACTCGGACATTGTCTGTATCTTGCCGGCGGTCAGTTCCACCAGCTTCAGGGCGGATTCTAGCCCTACGGCTCGCAGCACTCCCGAACCCACAAAACACGCCTTCGAGAAATCTTCCTGGGCAATCGCAGTGGCAACTTCCTGCGCGCGCTCCAGGAACCGTTCTCCCGCTTGCCGCAATGTCGAAAATGTAGGCTCGTAATCGTTGGGAGAAAACGCATGGGCAAGGCAATGTCCGGCAATCACCATGTTGGTGTAAGAACCGGTCATGGCCAGTCCGCGGTCATTCGCTGTGTCGTCCAAGGCAAGCACGAAGGCGATGTCGGGCGTCTTCTCGCAAACCGCGGCCATCCCGCCTTCCTGGTTGCAGGTCACCAACAGGTGCCGCACTTTGGGATATCTTTCGATCGCCTTTTCGAGCACGGCCAGCCCTTCGGAACTGTCGCCGGAGCGCGAGAACGAAACCCACAAATAGGGCCGGTCCGCGAAGACGAAGTCCTCAAGGTTTGTCAGCAGGTCGGTGCTAGGAACTGCCCACACTTCACATCCCCACAAGCGGCGCAGCAAGGGCGTCAGAGCCCGGCCGATGTAATCGGAAGTACCCGCGCCTACCAGAAAAACGGTCGGGCGGGGCATGTGTTCTGTACCGATGCCTGCGGTACGCAGAAACTGGATCAGGTCAAGACGCCGCTCTGCGCAGATCTTGTAAGTCGTCTGCCAGGTCCCGGGCTGATGCTGTATTTCCTGCGGAGTGTAGCGGGTGCCGCGGGCCTCTTTTTCTTTCTCGCTGGCGCCGAGCAGCGCCTGCAGTCCGTCTGTCACATGCCCCTGAATCAAGCTCCCTCCTTCCCAACTTCTACGAAGTGCACTATACTACCAAACGATCGCGAAATATATAGAAATGTTTAGAAACTACTATAGCAATGAAACGAAACGTCATCAACCTGCAGCGAACGGCCGGGCGGTTGCCGTCATTGGTGAACTCAACGTCGACCTTGTGGCCAGCGGATTGGCCTCCGCCCCGGTGCTTGGGCGTGAAGTCCTGGCGCAGGATTTCCAGACCGTTCTGGGTAGCGCTTCTGCGATTTTCGCCTGTGGTGCAGCACGACTTCGGCATCCTGTGAGTTTCTTCAGTAGAGTCGGGGACGACGAGTTCGGACGTTTTTGCTCGGAGTCACTGCGTAAGGCTGGCGTCTCCACCCAGCATGTCCGGACCGCCCCGATTTCGAAGACAGGCGTCACGATCTCGCTGAGCATGCGCTCCGATCGTGCATTAGTGACTGTGCTCGGAGCGATTTCCGAGTTGCGCTACGCCGATCTGGACATGAAAGCCTTACGGGGACACAGCCATCTGCACATGACTTCTTTCTTTCTGCAGACAGCTCTGCGGCCGTCCTTTCCGCGCATTCTGCGTCAAGCCAGGAAACTTGGTCTAACTACGTCGTTCGATCCGAACTCGGACCCTCTGTCCTCGTGGGGCCAGGACGTTTGGCACGCGATTGATGAGACGACGATTCTGTTTATCAATAAAGAAGAGGCGCTCCAGTTGACGAGGAAAACAAATGTTCGGGCGGCGCTGGACCAACTGGCTGCAAGAGCGCCCTGCGTCGTCGTCAAACTCGGCCGCCGCGGCGCCATTGCAGTAGCAGACAATCAGGTCGCATCAGTGCCGGCGTTTGAGGTTTCTCCCGTGGACACGACCGGCGCGGGAGACTCGTTCGCGGCGGGATTTGTGCATGCTTTCCTCTCCGGCCGGGATTTGCACGGCTGCCTGACTGAAGGCAATGCTTGCGGCGCTCTGTCCACACTGCAAGTCGGAGGCACAGGCGGGCAGCCGGACTTAGCGCGCTTGTCGAGTTTCCTCAGTCGCAACCGCCGTCGCGAGGACGTTCGACGCGTGTCGCAGGCTGCGAAGACGCGAATTGGAGAGAACCATGAGTGAAGACATGCCGCGCAAAGATGCTTTCATCGAGATGGTCACCGCCAAGGTGTCCGTGGACCTGCGGCTCAGCGATTACCATCCCCGCTCCATGCTCGTCGTTCCTGAGCACGAGGTGCGGCGCCCCAGATTTCCAGTCATTGACTACCACAACCATCTCGATGCCCAAGATCCGCACAGCGTGCTGCGAATCATGGATGAATGCGGCATCGAACTGATCGTCAATATCACCATGCGGGTCGGCCGGGAAGCCCTCGAAATGGTTCGCAAGTACCATACGGCCGCTCCCGACCGTTTTGCGACTTATGGGTGGATGGACTGGTCCGACTTGCAGTCTCCAGGATTCTTCCGAAGAGCCGTGGATCGGCTGGAGGAGTTGGTAGAGCATGGCGCCTGCGGTTTGAAATTGTGGAAGGATCTCGGAACCAGCCTCTCCGCGGACGGCAAGCTTCTGCAGGTGGATGATGAAAGGCTCGCTCCCCTGTTCGATAAAGCGGCGGAACTAGGTGTTCCCATCATGTTTCACATTGCGGACCCGGACGCTTTCTTTTTGCCCATCGACCCGGAAAACGAGCGTTACGAGGAGTTAGCCGCGCATCCCGAATGGAGCTTCCACGGGTCGCACTTCAGCAAGCAGGAACTCCTGGCCCAGCGCGACCGTGTCTTCGCGAGGCATCCAAGAACCACATTCGTGGCGGCGCACGTTGCCGAGCGTCCGGAGAATCTGGAGTACGTTGGCCGCCTGTTGGACACCTATCCGAATGTGTCGGTGGACATCGGCGCCCGTTGCGCGGAACTGGGCCGTCAACCTTATACCCGCCCGCAACTTCTTCCTCAAGCACTCCGGCCGCATTCTGTTTGGTACGGATCTTGTCCCCGAGCCAGAGATGTACCGGTTGCATTATCGCTTTTTGGAAACCGACGACCAGTATTTTGAATATCCGTCCCATGCGTCTCGCCAGGGCCGGTGGAATATTCATGGACTGTTTCTTCCCGATGAAGTTCTGGGCCGTGTGTATCGGGACAATGCTAACCGGATTCTGAAGCGGCCACTCTGATCTCCCCGCGTTCCCACGGAGCAAGACTGTCAGGCGACCGTTACTTCGATTCCGGATTTCTTCAGCGCACTCAGGTCTGCCTTGGGGATGCCGGAGTCGGTGATGACATGTTGAAGAGAGGTGGGGGGAGCAATCAGCGAGAGACTGCGCTTCCCGAACTTACTGGAATCACAAACGGCCACGGCTGTCTTGGAGATCTCGATCATGGCGCGGTTTACTTTCGCTTCCAAAAGATTGGGTGTGCTGAGCCCGTACTGAACGTCGAAGCCGTCGACCCCTAGAAAAAGGATATCCGCATGCAACCTGTGGAGCGTCTCCTCGGCAATGGGCCCCACTAGAGAAAAGGAGTTCTTTCTCAGATTGCCCCCGGTCAGAATCACTTCCACCGTCGAGCCAGAGAGTTCGGCGGCGATGTTCACCGCGTTGGTGATGATCGTGAGGTTCTGAAAGTTTCGGAGGGCGCGGGCGATGCCAGTCGTTGTCGTGCCGGAATCAAGGATGACCACTTGCCCTTCCGCGACCATGCGCGCGGCGGCGGCGGCAATCTGCAACTTCTCCTTGCGATGCAGCTTCTCTTTCTCTCGCAGAGTGGGGTCTTCCAGGGCGCCGTCGCGCGCCGGCAGTGCCCCGCCATGGGTGCGGTGAACGCGGCCTTGCACATGGAGGATTTCCAGGTCCTTGCGGATGGTGACCTGGGAAGTGTGGAACTGCCTGGCCAAGTCCACGACCAGGACCCGACCGTCACGACGCAGTAACTCAAGGATCGCTCTTTGCCGCTCTTCGCTTAGCATTCAGGAACTTTGAACCATTCCAGCGCGCCCATGGGGCAACTTCCGGGCACTTCCCTTTTATCTCGCATGGCCTTCGGTTGTCTAGCGAAAAGTTCCGATTCGGTTCGCCGGCGGGCACTCGCCTGCGTTCGTGGGATGCGGTTCCACTCCCGGTTGCGTTATTCGGGCCGAGCCTCGATCAGCAGATGCTGGTTGAACTCCGCGGACAGTGTGGCCTGGGGACCGTGTACGCTTCCGAGATCTTTGTTGTTCACATAATCGACGATGCGATAAGGCCGGTCCTCCAGACCGCGAAGCTCAATCTGTCCGCTCCAATGACGTGCGAAGAACGCATAGTAGATTTCCTGGCCTTTGCGGATAACATGAGCCTCCGGACGATCGAATCCTATGTCGTAAAGACCTCCGAGATACTGGCCTCGCGATAGCATTTTGTCTTTGTAGATATGCAACCACTCCTCAAAGATCTTCCGCCGCTCCGGTGTCAGATCCGAGGTGCTGCGTTTCTTGACGAGATTCGGGAGCACGAACTGCGTACCCACGACTCCGCCTACACCAACGGTCGAAGCGAAATCAATCGCCCCGTCGCTCAATTCGACGTGGTCGCCAAAATAGGGAATGTTATCGCCCATGAGCGCTTTCAATGTCTTGCCTTTGGATCGAACCTGAAACGAACTTTCCGGATCGGATGCCACGGACATATTGAAATGCGGCATGGTGAAAAATGAATAGGCGGTGCCGCAAGGGCAAAACTCCACCAAGGCATCCGGTTTTACGCTGCGGGCGGTGTCGTAAATCTCCCGGAAAAAATCGGGCAGCGCTTCGACCGAGTCCTCTGGGCGTTGGTGGTGGTGCGCAGGATTGTAGCAGGCAGGAACGGCGTTCATATGCTGACCATCCAACTTGAGGCCGTCGAATCCCCACTCCCCGAGGATCTTACGAACCAGCGCTTTGTGATACTCCACAACCCCTTGGTCGGCAGGGCACAGATAAAACGAGTTCCACCAGGAAATCTTCCGCTTCGATCCATCACGATTGAGAAGAAGGAAGTCGGGATGATCCTTCAACAGCTGTGACTCTGTGACGGCGCTCAGCGGCGACCACCACAGTTGCGCTTTGAAGCCCTCCGCGTGGATCCGATCGACCAGGGCTTTCATGTCCGCGTCGCCGTTGGGAAATTTCTTGGGGTCGAGTCCCCAATCGCCGTAGTTGTTCTGCCAACCATCGTCTAACGTAACCCAGGCAAAGCCCATTTTCTTGACAGTGGGGAGAGTGTCGTAGACTTGCTTAAGTTGTACCGACCGGCCATAGCCCCAGGCACACCAGATCGGGCCAAAAGCGCTGTCGGGCGCCGACGCCATTTGAAATCCCTGCCGCATCATGAGACGGCGGTATTCCGCGAGCGTGCGGAAATAGTCTCCCTGATGCACGGAGACAAAGGTGCGAAGAGTGTGGAAGCTCTCGCTTGGTTGGAGCGTGCGCTCCCGAGTCGAGCGGACAGCCACGCGGGCGTGACGCGCATCCGGCATGGACACGGGAAGGGATATGAGCCGCGGCCCAGGTTCGACGTGACCGACCGCGAGACCAACGTCTTTGCGCCACACATCGACAATGGGAGTGCCTCCGCCGTAGTCGCTGGCATTCATGCCGAGATAATTTTCCTGCTTGAATCCAACGCGCAACGGAAGCACCCAATTGGGGCGCTTCTCGTAGGAACCACTTTGGTAGGACCAGAATGCGGGGCCGCGGGCCGCCGGGACAGAGCTCAGCACATATTGCTGGTTAGCCCAACCGCGAACTGTGAGCTGAGCAGCCCCTTCGTTCGTATACGTAACGTCAAAGATGGCGATGGACGGGAAATCCGCATACATGGTGACGGAGACGTCCTTGCGCAAATCGCCGGACTTGCCCGTCAGCGACAGCCGCTCGCCGGCGCCAAAGGCGTCAGACACAGATTCCCGGTGGCTGGCAGACAGGGCGAAGTCCGTCCAGGTGCGAACGCCGGTGACCGTTTCCGATGCGGAAAACGGAGCTAGGATTTTTGGAGTTGGACCGAACAACGCGACGACCTGGCTGTGCAGGTTGCGGTCGAATTCGATTCGCAAGACTGAGCTTTGGATCTGAAGATCCGTTGCGCCGTTAAGCGCGCCAGCGGAATGCGATTTATGGCCCGTACTGTTTTGTCCGGAGTTCCAACCGGGCAGCACAAGGAAAAGCAAAACACAGCATGTTTGAGCGATGGCCAACCTGCGCCTCGTCATCGAAGGGTACCACCGGCCATTCTTCTGTAAGACTATCTTCTGTCCGGTTCTCACGTCTCGGTCAGTTTGGTTATCCACAGGGCCACCTGTTCGCGTTCGATCATTCTTGGGCGCACGCAACGGATTGTGATGTATTGCGATTCGATTCGTTTTACTTTCTTTTGTCGGGCATTGTCAAGAAGCGATTGCCTGTGCTGGGTCCCGCCAGCGAAAGTGGCATGTCTCCTCAAAGAAGGGGTCAACGATCACCCGTGACCGCTGAGTCGAAGCCTTGCCGTTTAGGTATCTCCAGCCGGGAGGGCCGAAATCGCGGCTGTATTTTTATTCTTGACAACGCAGAGTAAGCGAAAGTAAAAGTTATTAAGCGCAAGCATACGAACGTTGCGTGCTGTGATCGCCGCGGGAGGCCGTTCATGCGAGTCCCATGCTCTGAGTGTTTGCCGGTTCGCCATCGCTTGCTTTCCACCATTGTCGCAGTCTTGGGTTTGGCGCTGTCTGTTTGGGGCCAGGGATCGTACCGGGCGCAGTTGCGGGGTATTGTTTCCGATGCCACGGGAGCGGTTGTCGCCAATGCGACGGTGACCATCCGGGACGTCGGCACGAACATTTCCAGTTCCGCGCATACCGACAACAAGGGCTCGTACTTCTTCACCGATTTGCGCCCTTCCACCTATGTCCTCAAGGTCGAGGCGTCCGGCTTTCGTCCGGCGGAGCGGACCGGAGTGGTTCTGGCGGTCGATCAGGAATCGTCGCTGGACTTCAAGCTGGAAATCGCAAGCGTATCGGAAACGATCAGCGTTACGACAACGCAGCCCCTGTTGGACACGGACAACGCGACGCTGGGCACGGACATCACCAGCGAATACGTGAAAGAACTCCCTCTGATCAACCGCAGCTACTTCGGCATGATGTTCTTATCGGCGGGTGTGACCGAGGTAGCAGGGGCGGGCACGTCGGATAACTATCCTNNGGACCAACTTCGTTTCCAACGGGCAGCGCAACGCGACCGCCGAGGTGCGGATGGATGGCGCCTTGATTAGCGCGCCGGAACAGGGCGAGGGAGGAAACTCCAACGTTTACTACGAGCCGTTGGTCGAGAGCATGCAGGAAGTGAAAGTCCAGAACAACAGTTTCTCGGCGGAGTTCGGCAACAACGGGGGCACCGTCGTAAACATGGTTATGAAGAGCGGGACAAATGCCTTCCATGGCAGCGGCTGGTATTTCCTGCAGCGTCCGCAGGTGAACGCCCGCGATTTCTTCAATCCCGCGCCCAACCCCAAACCGGACTCCAAGCGTGACCAGGGTGGTTTTTCCATCGGTGGCCCAATCCGGAAGAACCGGACCTTTTTCTTCGGCGATTATGAGAAAGTCCGCAGCATCTCTTCGTCCAGCTATCTCGCGTCCGTGCCAACCTTGGCGGAGCGAACCGGCGACTTCTCGGCGACAGCGGATAACATTTACGATCCCTTCCAAATTACAAACTTACCTGCCTGTACTACTGGGCCGAACCCGCCACCCTGTACGCGGGCTCAGGTAGTGAGCAACGGAGTTCTCAACGTAATACCGTCGAACGAAATCGACCCCATTGGGCAGGGCGTCCTCAATCTCTATCCGAAACCCAACCTCTCAGGAGAATTCAATAACTACAATTTCAACACCAAAGTGATTTCACCCGGTCACCAGTTCGACATCAAGGTGGACCACCAGATTAATGACAAGCATCGCATTAACGGCCGCTACAGCCGGGGCTGGAGCAATTACACCACGGGAGAGACTCTGGGAGACGGCTTTGACAATGACGGAATTGCGAACGGTCCGACAACGGCGCAGAACGGATCGTTCGAATATTCCTGGACCATCAACCCGCGGATTGTCTGGACAAACCATGTGGCTGTGGACCGGGTGCACGAAAAAGCGACATCCGGTATTCCTTCGATTTCCAGCTTCAATGCTTCCTTACCGAGCGGCGTCCAGGGATTGCCGACCGTGTTCCAGCAGGCCAACGGGCTGGACCAGATGCCGACCTTCGAAATGGCGGGGGCGTCGCCGTGGACCAATCTTTTCGACCAGTGCTGCATCAACACCACCTTTGCACACACCTTGTACAGTTATTCGTCGCAGTTGGTGATCTCCAAGGGTTCGCACCTGATCAAGTTCGGCGGGGAGCAGAGACTTTTCTACAACAACTTCTTTCAACCGCCGAATCCGAACGGTTTCTTCACCTTTACGGATTTCGTCACGTCGCCGACTCCGAACAGCAATACTGATGCACTGGGGAATCAGACGGGCAATCCGTTCGCCAGCCTTCTTTTTGGTTACGCCGACAACATAAACGCCTCTACTTACCTCATTGTCTATCCTTCGGTGGCCAACCGGTCGGTCGAGACCGGGTTTTACTTTCAGGATGACTGGAAGGTGAACTCGAAGTTCACGATCAATCTCGGCCTGCGTTACCAGTGGAGCACGCCATACAACGAGCGCCACAACCGGGTCGAATTCAGCGATTTCACCGCTGATACTGGCGTCAATCTCGATCTGAGCAGTGCCCAGGCGGCGCTGCAGCCGTACAACGTGAGTTTCCCTGCCTCTGAGGAGTTGCTCGGCACTACTGTGTTCCCCACCTCCGGCAACCGGAGTGTTCCGACCTATCGCAAAGACGTTGGACCGAGGCTGGGTTTCGCCTATCAGCTCGATTCGAAGACTGTGGTGCGCGGTGGGGCCGGCGTGTATTTCGGAATGAGCCCGGTCACAAACTTCCAGTATGCCGGCACCGCCTATCGCAAGTTCGCTACCATGTTCTTTACAAACGACGATTTCACGACTCAATCTGCGACCCTGGAAAATCCGTTCCCCGGCGGATTTACCGGCCCGCAGAATAAGCAGTACGGCAGTCTGGCGAATTGGGGGTATGTCAACAATAACGATCTGGGCACGACGGCGGCGCGCGACGCCAACATTTACCAGTGGAATCTTGGAATCCAGCGAGAGCTGCCCAGCCAACTCGTGCTGGGAGTGGACTACTCCGCAAACCGGAGCACCCACCTGCCCTGGGCCGGCACGAACAACCGGGATTTCATCGCCTCGACGCTGCTGGCGCAGATTTCGGCGGCCGTGCGTTCGAATTACGAGAGCCAGCCAGGCAACGGTCCTGGGAGTTGCGATGTAAACAATTGCGTGAGCACTTTCCTTCAAAACAGCGTGGCAAACCCCTTCTCTTCCATGTTCAGCACACCTTGCACGCCCTCCCCGTCCAACCCGTGCTTCAACGAGCCCGATTCGAACTATGGACAGTCGACGCTCCCATTGGGAACGCTGCTCAATTCCTACCCACAATTCGCCGGAGACTTCGAAGGCCTGATGTTGGAGGAAGCCAGTTCCTGGTACAACGCGATCCAGATTCGTTTCCAGAAGCGTACTACGCATCACATCAGTTTCGATGGCAGTTACACGGTGTCGAAGTCGACCGACGATTCCTCGGCAGGCAGGAACAATTGGGTGGGGGCCCTCGCTAACGGCACGGTGCAACAACCGGACCGGCTGAATTTGGAGCACAGCATCGGCGCTAACGACACACCGCAACGTCTGGCGGCCGCCGTCATTATTGACATGCCGGTCGGCCGCAATCAGTTGATTGGCGGCAATATGAATCGCGCGCTCGATGCCGTCGTCGGAGGCTGGTCGATCGCGACCATGATCACGGAACAATCGGGCCAACCCATGGCGATCGGTATGGCTACGGGGCGGCTGGCGAATGGCGGCCAGCGTCCCAACGTCGTGTGCCCCAAACTCAGGACTGGGCTCAGCATGAATGATGTGGCCCTGAACTGGCAGAACAACAGCGCCACGATCGGCACTGGGCAACCACTGCCAGCTCCTTTCTTTAACTCTAACTGCTTTGCCGACCCTGGCGACCAGAATCCGGGCAATGCTCCGCGCTACTTTTCCGGTCTGCGCGTCGACGGCATCCACAACGTGGACCTGAATCTTTACAAGTCGTTTGTGCCCAAGGAAGGGATGAAGCTGGACGTGCGAGCGGAGATGTTCAACTTCACCAATCATCCTCGCTTTGGGCAGCCGGCTTCGGGTGTGCCGGCTACGGGTGTGGTCGATTCCGCTTTCGGGGCAATTTCCGGTGACGGGGGAGGGTACACGCCCCGGTACTTCCAGTTTGGGTTGAGGTTCGAGTTCTGAATTGCGGGCTCACGGCTCCCGAACCCGGTGCCATCGCCGCACGCACAATGAGGCGAAAGCACCGAATAACCTGAAGGTGTCGATTCACACATTGACCGAGGTTTATCCATGACAAGCGCGCAGCGCGGCGTAAGGCTCAGCGGATGGCTCATCGTTGTATTCATGACAGTGATGGCCGCAGGCCAAACGCGGCTCGGCGTGCCATCCTATCAGGATCCGGGGTCGGCACAGTGGACTGGGTGGGCGGCGCCGGGGGCCAAGGCCATCGGCATCATGATCGTCAACCTCGACAACGGCGACGATGAGGGTTACTACGCGAGCGTAGACCGGGCGATCCGCGCCACCCGGAAGCGCGGCATCTTCGTGATCGGATATACATACACAGGCTACGGCGCGCGCGATCCGAATATTATCCGGCGAAAGATCGATGCAGTGTACCGCAACTATCTAATCGATGGCATCTTCTTCGATGAGACACCGGCGGACTGCAATGCCAACAATCCATTCTTCTCCACGCAGTTCTCGTATTACGAGTCACTGACAAACTACGTTCGCGAGAAGGCGGGCGCGCGGATCACGGTGCTCAATCCGGGAACGTACAGCCCCAGCGACTGCTGGATGGGAATCACGAACATCCTGATGAACTGGGAAGACCAGGGCTTGGCAGCTTATCAAAACTACTATGTGGATTATGCGTGGGTGCACAAGTATCCGCCCGACCGGTTCTGGCACATCGTCTATGGCATGAGCGCGGACCAGCTCCCGGCCGCGTTAGAACTGGCCAAGCAGCGCAACGCCGGTTGGGTTTACTTGACGCAGGAAACAGGGAATCCGTACGACAGCCCACCGCAATACTGGAAGGCGGAAGCGGAGGCGGTGGAACAGCAGGGCGTGCAGGCGCCGTTTGCCAGCGCATGGCGGGACTCATTCGATGACCAGGGCGCCCGGATGCGGGGGCGCACCTCGATTCGTTGGGGCGGTGCGAGCGCGAATTGGCAGATATTTCTCGACACCGATCAGAATTCGAAGACCGGGTACAACGGCGGCGGCATTGTCGTTGGCGCGGAATACATGTTCGAAACCGAGGGTGGCACCGCTCGTTTGTGGCAATACGCGGGTGCAGGCACGGATTGGAACTGGACGGAAGTCGCCGCGAATGCCACGCTCGACGTCCTCGATCCCGGCGTACAGGCCGCAAGCTTCGACACGGCGGGCGTCGGCGGCACGAAGGCTCTGAGCTTTCAGATCCGTGCCTTGAACGCTGCCGGTCATCCGACGTATGACAGCTACGTCTTGCCGCTTAGCCTGAGCAACACCGGGCTGGTTTTCGACATTACCAACCATCCGCAGTAGTCGGGAAGCAACTATGAGAAAGCGTAAGGCCGGTGTTGGGGCGAACCAGTTGTCGGCACCCCACACGTTTCGTCGTTCTGGCCGAGACCGGCCGTCGAACGCAGCGTCAAACTGACATGGGTGTTCCTAGCACCCATGGTCAGCAGCACCGGGATGGCGGAATCGTGCGTCGTAGTAACAGACATCGCAATCACCATACTCATAACGAGGACCAGGCATGAAACGAAAAAGCTGTCTAGCCATCTTCTTTCTGATGCTGTTTGCTGTAATGTTGGCCGCTGCTCCCGACTCACCGGAGCAGAATTGGACGAATTTTGTGCGCATCGCGGCGTACGGGCTGCAGAGCAACAACGCCGACCAGATCGTACGAAATGCGCAGGATAGCCACGTCTTCGGCATCGAGGTCGATAACGACATCCCGGGTCGCTACGAGAGCTTCCTGCATCCGGAGGAGAAACTCGCCGCGATTCGTGCCGTAGCCGAACGTGCTCACAAGGCGGGAAACCACGCATTCGTGTACATCGCGGGGTTGGAGTGCATCACGGCCAACGCCGCGCAATCGCCGCATTCGGTGGTCAAGGACCATCCGGAGTGGTTGCAGCGCAAGATCACGGGAGAACCCGCGGTCTTTGGCGGCGGTGATGCCTTCTGGATCGCAAAAGGCGACGAGGATGTGTGGATCAGCCCCTACGCGGCGGAGTGGCGCAAGATCTATATGGAGCGCGTGCGGCAGATCGCCGCGACCGGCATTGACGGAATCTACGTCGACATTCCGTACTGGATGACGCACTTCGATGGCTGGGAAGACACCTGGGCCAGCTTCGACGACGAAACCGTGGCGGCCTTTCGTAAGCAGACTGGACTCGACGCACGGCACGACCTGAAGCTGGGCGATTTCTCGGATCCGAATTTTCGCCGGTGGGTCGATTTTCGAATCCAGTCGCTGACCGATTTCATGCGGGAGATCGACCAGACAGCGAAGGCTGTGAATCCGCAGATCAAAACGATTCCGGAGATTTACCCGGGCATTGAGGAAGAAGCGGTGCGCGTGGGCGCGGATGTGTACAGCCTGTATGCAGTGAACGATGCCATTGCCCACGAGTACGAGTTTGGCGTTGGGGATCACATGGCGGCTTCCCGGACACCGTTCGACTGGTTCCGTTACCAGATCGGCATGCAGACATTCCGCGCGTTTGCCGAGGGCAAGGCGACCTGGATCTTGAATTACTCGTGGGATGGCGATAAAAAGGTCAGCGCTCCTGAGCCGATGCGGAACCTCTTCATGTCGGAGGTCATGGCGGGAGCGAATGTGTGGGATGCGGCGACGCATGTCATGTCGGGCTCGAACGACATGGCGACGCGCAAGCAAGTGTTCGCATGGATTGCTGCGCACGAGAAGACGTTCTATCATCCGCGGACGGCGATTGATCCGGTTGGCGTCTACTTCTCTCCGGCTACGCGCAACTACTTCACAAAAGAATTTCTTAGTTCTTACCAAGGCACGCTCTTGCTCCTGATACAGAGCCATCGCGAGTATCAGATCGTAACGCCGAGGACGCTGGGTTCATTCCGCGGGAAGACTTTGATTCTGCCGGACGTGCGCATCCTTTCGAAGGAGGAGACGGCTGCCTTGCGAGAGTATGCCGGAAGCGGTGGAAAAATTGTCGCCACCGGCACTTTGAGCGAAGAGTTGCAGGGGCAGACCAACGTAGCCCACCTCGCGGATTCGCCGGGAGCTACCTACATCGCGCGGGCAGAAAGTCACTTTGAAGATTGCTCACCCGACAGTGAAAAGCGGTTTCTGGACGGCTTGGGTGCGGGCGAGATTCGAGTGAAGGCATCGGCGATGGTTGCGGCGCAGATCGCGTCCGTGGACGGGGCACCGCACGTGTTTTTCGCCAACTTCCAGGGTCTGCGCTCCAAAGAAAACGCTGTGCAAACTCCCGAGAAACACGCCGAGGTAACTGTGCCGGGCAAGGTGCGAGGGCACCTCCTGCCATTTCTCGGCGAGGAGACCACGATTACCGGTCGTTTCGAAAACGGGGGCACGCACTTCGATCTGCCGGAGATCGACAAGGGGGCGGTGGTCTGGTTCGAGCCCGCCGGGCCGAAAGACACGAGGGATGAAACTAAGCCGTGACCTCCAACACCAGCCTGCAGGATGTCGCGATCCGCAATCGCCTCTCGGGGAAAGGGGGTGTCTATGCGGTCTGCTCCGCGCATCCCTGGGTTATCGACGCGGCCATCGAGCAGGCCAAGGAAGATGATTCTATCCTGCAGGTGGAGTCCACTTCGAGTCAGGTCAATCAACTGGGCGGTTACACTGGACAGACGCCGAGCCAGTTCGCAGATTTTGTGCACTCAGCGGCGCGACGCCTGGGGCTCCCCAGAGAGCGAATACGGCTTGGTGGGGATCATCTCGGGCCATTTCCGTGGAGGGCAGCGGCATCAGAGTCCGCGTTGAGGGAGGCTGGCGAACTAGTCCGCGCGTGTGTGCTGGCCGGGTACGGGAAAATCCATCTTGATGCGAGTATGGCGTGTGCCGATGACCCCAAGATCCTCCCTGAGCACATCGTTGCGCGACGGGCCGCTGTACTTTGCGAGGCTGCTGAAGCGGCGCTGAAGGACTTGCCGCCCGGCGCCGACCTTCCTTTGTATGTCATTGGGACCGAAGTCCCCGCTCCAGGGGGTGAGTCGGCTGAGGGTACGCCTCCTGCCGTGACCACGATCGAGAGCCTCCACCAGACTTTGCAGGTCTTTCAAGCGGCCTTTGCGGAGAGAGGCCTGTCCGCTGCCTGGCAGAGAGTGATCGCGGTTGTGGTGCAGCCAGGAGTGGAGTTCGGGGACAACGTCGTATTTGAATACGATCGCAGCAAGGCGCGTGCACTGTCGGCGGGATTGCCACAGAGTCCCGCGCTCGTATACGAAGCACATTCCACGGACTACCAGCCTCTCAGTGCTCTGGCGGGGATGGTAGAAGACCACTTCGCCATCCTGAAAGTGGGTCCCTGGTTGACTTTTGCGTTTCGGGAAGCCGTGTTCTCCTTGAGTGCGATCGAACGAGAGCTGGTTGCCGGACGAAAAGGCCTCAGACTGTCGCAGGTGCGAGAGGCGCTCGATCAGGTCATGCTGAAGGACCCTTCGCATTGGCGCTCCTACTATCACGGGGATGAACATGAGTTGCGCTTCTCGCGGGCCTACAGTTATAGCGACCGCTGCCGGTACTATTGGCACGAAACCGCGGTTCAGGAAGAGATCGAACGGCTAATCGAGAACCTCACAACGTATTCGGCCCCGTTGACACTCATCAGCCAGTATCTGCCTCAGGAGTACGAGGCAATCAGGGCGGAACAAATGGAGAACGAGCCGGGGGCAATCATCCGGTATCATATTCAGTTGGTGCTGCGTTGCTACGCGACAGCATGTGGAATGGGTAGAAAGGTATGATGCTTACGGTGCGGTGTTATCTGTGGATCGACTAGAAACAGAGCGACTAGGTCTTCTGACCGCGTGATTGTGTGCTTCGCAATTGGGCACCATCCGATCCCAGGTCCCAAAAGCGGGACCTGGGGCACCCGAAGTTGATCCATCAACAAGCGGTCAGAGACCTAGAAACGCGACCCCGTGCAGATCTGCTATGGGTTGATTACTGAGTCTTAAATCCCAAGCGCACTTGGAATGAGGACAAAGATGCCGGTACTGGACATATGCGTGGTCGGTGAAATCAATCTGGATCTGATCCTCTACGGGTTGCCCAAGGATCTGATACTGGATCGCGAGCTATTGGCTACTGGTCTGTCGCTCACGCTGGGCAGTTCGTCCGCGATTTTTGCCCATAACCTGGCCATGCTCGGAACTAAGGTCGGTTTCATCTCGAAAACGGGCGGAGACCCGCTGGGAAAAATGGCACTGGAACGGCTGGCGGCTGCCGGGGTTGACGTAAGCCACGTAAAGCAGGCAGCCGGGCGGACACCGACGGGGCTAACCGTTGCCTTGCCCTACTTACAGCACCGTTACATCCTCACATTTCCTGGCACTATGTTTGAGATGCAGTATTCCGACATCGACATGGAATACGTCCGGTCGGCGCGGCACCTGCACGTCTCGTCGTTTTATCTGCACCGGGCGTTGCGCCCGCGAATCCTGGATCTGTTCCGCCAAGCGAAAGCTGCGGGATTGTCCACGTCACTCGATACCAACGACGACCCCGAAAACAAGTGGGATCGGGACTTGTTGGAAGTGCTCAAGTATGTGGACGTCTTTCTTCCGAACGACCGTGAGGCGAAGAAGATTGCGCACACGGAAGATCTTTCCCAAGCCATTAACATACTCGCTGGGCTGGCGAAGGTCGTAGTAGTGAAGCGTGGCGCTGCGGCTGCCATCTGCCGGTCCGGGCAGGAGCAGTCGAGCCTGATACCTCCAACCGTGAAGACGGTAGACGACGTCGGCGCCGGAGACAGTTTCGATGCGGGGTTCATCCACCAACTGTTGCGGAAAGCAAAACTGGAGGATTGCCTGGCCTTCGCCAATTTGGCGGGAGCGTACTCAACCACTAAGGAAGGTGGCACCGAAGCATTTCGCGATCGCAACGCACTCACCAGTTTCATGCGCCAACAGTGGAACGCGGCTGGCCGGGGCGCATTGCCCTTGAAAGGGTAATGGGCTTTTTCTGGGCAAGCGGAGTGTGCGTGAGAACGGGGTCGTCCCTCCGGGACTTTGGTCGTTTCTTCCACTTTTCCCTGCGCTGAAGCGCTGGGCTAAGCTGGGTCGCCCCTCTGGGGCTGGATTCTCGAACATCAGGTTCCCGCCAAGTTGCCCGAAAATGAGTTCTCACGCACACACAAGCGGCCGGGGCAATCCTCACTTCGATCCATAGCGATCCAACCCGGGTTCGGGACGGTATTTACCACCAGTACCCCCACCCCCCTCCCCCCTCTATCTAATGGAATCATGGGGTTAGCGGGAGTTTTTTGATTCGGTCTTTGAATCTAAAGGACTTACACCTAAAATATTCTGGAATAAGGAGTTAGGGGCAGCCGTCAGCTTTCAGCCGTCAGTCATCGGTAAAACCCAGCTACCGACCGGCCTGGGACAAGGGCTTCAGGACACCCAAGGAAAAAGGGCGCGGGGAGTGAATCCGCACCCTTTGCTTACCTCTAGTTCAATTATAGCAATTTCGACCCACCCACCCCGCCAACTTTTCGAACTTTATTTTGCCAGCCGATGCAATGAGTTATGGGGGAAATCGTCGAAATGGGGGGTTGACAAGATTTGGGGAAATCGAGATTTTCGACTGTCATCCTGCGGCGCATGGACTTTGAGTACCGCGTGTGAAATGATCCCGGCGTCGAATCGCAAATCGAAACGCTGCCGTCACCAACATGGGAGAGGTCGTCATGCGTTTGAGCAACGTCTTTGAGTATTGTGCCGGTGTCATCATCTTCTTTATTGCTTCTTTGAGTCTGGCTGCCACGCCGCTGACTCTTACCAACTTGCGCTGCGAGTACAAATCCAACCCCGTCGGGATTGACGTTCTACAACCTCGCCTGAGCTGGGAGATCGTCTCATCGGAACGAGGAACGGCTCAGACTGCGTACCAAATTCGCGTGGCGGCTTCCGCCGCGAATTTGGCAAAGAGCCGGTTGCTGTGGGACTCGGGCAAGCAAACGTCGGATGCTTCCATTCAAGTTGTCTATCAGGGACCGGTTTTGCAAACCGGCCAGCGCTATTACTGGCAGGTGCAGGTCTGGGACAATCAGGGCCGCACCTCGGCGTGGAGCGAGCCGGCTTATTGGGAAATGGGATTACTGCAAGCCTCCGACTGGAAGGCCCGCTGGATCACTCCCAATGTGCAGGAAGATCCGGCGAAGTCTAACCCTGCGCCGCTGCTGCGCCGCGTCTTTGAAGGGAAGAAGAATATTGCCAGCGCCCGGCTCTACGCCTCGGCGATGGGGCTATACCAATTGGAGCTGAACGGCAAGCGGGTTGGCGACCAATACTTCACGCCGGGATGGACCGCCTATGATTTTCGTTATCAGTACCAGACCTATGATGTCACCGCGCAGTTGAAACCGGGAAAGAACTGCCTGGGCGCTCTGCTCGGTGATGGCTGGTTCCGGGGAAACATGGCATGGGGGCACAACCGCAATTCCTACGGAACGAAGTTGGCTTTGCTGGCGCAGTTGGTCATTACATATAAGGATGGCAAACAGGAAGTCATCGGTACTGACGAGAAGTGGAAGGCGACGACCGGCCCCATTCTGACGTCCGATATCTACAACGGCGAGACTTACGATGCGCGTTTGGAACGCGCCGGATGGAGCGACGCTGCTTACGATGACAAGGACTGGAAGGACGTAACGTTGCTCGACTCGCCCAAGGCAAAGTTGGTGGCTCCGGCTGGGCCGCCGGTGCTGGCGATTGAAGAAGTCAAGCCGGTCAAAGTAATCAAGACTCCAAACGGCGACACCGTGCTCGATATGGGACAGAACATGGTGGGTTGGGTGCGATTCCGGGTGACGGCGCCGGACGGCACCACGATCACGCTGCGTCATGCCGAGGTTCTCGACAGCAAAGGCAATCTCTACACGGAGAATCTGCGGGCGGCCCAGGAGACCAATCGCTACACCGCAAAAGGCCAAGGCGTCGAAACCTTCGAACCACACTTTACGTTTCAGGGCTTCCGCTATGTGGCGGTCGACGGATGGCCCGGAGAACTCACTCTCGATGCTTTCACCGGGGTTGTGGTTCATTCGGCGATCGATCCTACCGGCACCTTCGAAACTTCGAATGTGCTGCTGAACAAGTTGCAGCACAACATCGTCTGGGGGCAGAAGGGAAACTTTGTTGACGTGCCTACGGATTGCCCGCAGCGCGATGAGCGACTGGGCTGGACCGGAGATGCTGAAGTGTTTTCAATGACGGCAGGTTTTAATCACGACTCCGCCGCCTTCTATACCAAGTGGCTGAAGGATGTTGCCCTCGATCAGCAAGACGACGGGGCCGTGCCGCATGTGATTCCGAACATTCTTTCGCATAAGACGCGCAAGGGAGAGTCCGCCTCGGCCGGCTGGGCCGATGTAGCGACGGTGCTGCCCTGGACGCTTTATCTTTCGTATGGAGACCGGCGCATTTTGGAGGAGCAATATCCCAGCATGAAGGCCTGGGTGGAATACATGCGGCGCGAAGCGGGCGACCGATTCATCTGGAGCAGTGGATTTAGCTTCGGGGACTGGCTCGCTTTCGCCACAACAGAATCGGATTATCCTGGAGCCACTACCGACAAGGACTTAATCCAGACCGCGTATTTTGCCCGCTCCACCGACTTGCTGCGCGCCACCGCCGAAGTCCTGGGGAAGAAGGAAGACGCCGTTTTCTATGCCGGACTGCTTGATCGCATACGGGCTGCCTTCCAAAAAGAGTTCGTCACTCCGAATGGGCGGCTTTCTTCCAACACCCAGACCGCATATGCGCTTGCCCTGGCTTTCGATCTCTTGCCGCAGTCGCAACGCAAGGAGGCAGCCGAACGTTTAGCCGAGGATGTCCGCGCGTTCAAGCACATCACGACGGGTTTTCTGGGCACGCCCCTGATCTGCCAGGTGCTGAGCGACTACGGATATTTCGACGAAGCCTATATGCTGCTGAACCGGACAGAGTATCCCTCATGGCTGTACCCGGTGACGAAGGACGCCACCACTATCTGGGAGCGATGGGATGGCATCAAGCCGGACGGATCTTTCCAGGACAGCGGAATGAATTCGTTCAATCACTACGCCTACGGTGCGATTGGCGAGTGGATGTATAGCGTAATTGCGGGGATTGAGATCGACCCCAAGCAACCGGGCTACAAACACATCCTGATCCAGCCGCATCCCGGCGGAGGATTGAGCATGGCGAAAGCTTCGGTGCACAGTATGTACGGCAAAGTCGCTTCGTCATGGGAACTGAAGGACGGGAAGATGACGCTGCGAGTCGAGGTTCCCGCGAACACAACTGCTACCGTACGGCTGCCCAAAGCCAAGCTGGAACAGGTGACGGAGAACGGGAAACCTCTGCAGTCGAGTCCGGGGATTTCGGGCGCGCGGCAAAGCGATGATGCGGTGTTCGCGGAAGCCGGCTCCGGGAGCTACGTTTTCGATTTCAGTTACCCGAACTCCGCGCACTAACTTAGCCAGTCGCACTGGCGCTTTGAGTTACTCGTCACGGCACGATCGGGAGAACCAGAGCCGAAGGCCGAGACTTGTCGTGGTAAATGACGTTGGTTGCTTTCACCCCGTGCGTTCCACGCGACTGATCCTCACCCGTATTGAGGTTTCGATCGAATCGCGGGAAATTGCTGCTGGAGACCTCAAGGCGCAATATATGTCCGGGCAGGAAGACGTTACTCGTCGCCCAAAGGTCCAGGGTGATGTGATAGATCTCCCGGGGATTTCCCAGTTCCGGTTTTTCCTGCGAATTGCGGTAGCGGAGGCGCAAAATGCCTTCCGTCAAATTCTGGGCAAATCCGTTCGGCCAGACGTCCACCAGTTTCCCGGTAAAATCCGTGTCGACCGCAGAACTGCTGACATACAGGTCGAGTGAAATCGGGCCCGTGACTTCGGTGTTCTGGGTAAATGCTGGCGACGAGAATACGAGCACATCGCCGCGCGCTTCTGCAGGCCGCTGGTCCTCGGGACCGATCCCCGTCGGCAGCGGACCGCAACAAAGAGGCCCGCCAATCGTGGGGACCGCGTCGCTCGGATCGTAGATGTATTGGTCGGGCTTCTCCTCGGTTGGCGCGGTTGTACTTAGCGTGCCGCCTCCTTCAAGACCATTCGCGGGTTTGGCCGAGTGCAGGTAGTACCGCGTTGCCTTTGCGCGCGGCAGCGGCCAGTCATCTTCTTCGCGCCAGTCGTTCTTGCCCATGACGAAGATCTTCACCGGTTTTTCGTGGTCCGATGCATTCGCTGTGCCTTTCAGGAGAGTGTCGTACCAGCGCAGCATCGCTTCATCCAGATCGAACGGCAACTTGTTTCCGAAATCGACGTCGCCAACTTTTGCCTCACTCCATCCGCCGGCATGGCCGCCAACGTAAATCATCAGTCGCTGGCCGCCGCGCGCTGCCTCCGTGCCGGCCTCGTTCTTGAGGCGCGAATAATTCCTTAGCGTCCCGCCCAGAAAAATGTCGTACCACGCGCCCAGGCTGAATACCGGAACTTGAACGTTCGCGTAGTGATCTTCGATCGACCACCGTTTCCAGTAGTCGTCGTAGTCGGGATGCGCGAGCCAGTCGGTGAAATAAGGCGCCAGCCCTGCAGCCGGGGGTGTTTCGAGGATGGGATACGAACGCAGCGGCAGGGTTTGAGTCCAACCCACCGCGTCATTGCTTGATTCTACGCGGCGGCTCATGGTGTTCTCCGCCAATCCCGTCGTCCACGACTCGTTGAACCATTGCTCGAACGCACCGCCCTGGTAGGTCCATCCGTCGTGATAGTTGGACGCCGTGAAGTTGGGACAAATACCGGCGAGATGGGGCGGCTGGGCAATGGCCGCCAGATACTGCGTCGCGCCGACGTAGGAACCACCGAACATCCCGACCTTTCCGTTGGAATAGGGAAGAGCAGCCACCCATTCAACCGTGTCGAAGCCGTCCTGAGATTCGTTCTTGAAGGGATACCAATCACCCTCCGAGGCGTATCTTCCCCGAACGTCCTGTGTGACCACTACATAGCCGCGTGCCGCAGCCCTCAGGCAAAAGTCTGCCGATCCGTTTCTGTCATAGGGGGTGCGTGTCAACAGCACCGGAAACTTGCCGTCTGCCTTGGGGCGGCAAATATCTGCGCGCAACGTGACGCCGTCGCGCATCTTCGCGGGCACGCCTCGTTCGACGGTCACTTCGTAACTATCCGCCGCCCTGACTCCGACCGGTGCCAGGACCGTTAGGACGACGAAACAATAAGCTAGTAGCGCACGGGAACGCATCCGCGCTCGCATTCCTCGCGCGGCAGACATCGCTTTCTTCATTCATTCCGCCTTTGTTAATTGCTGGATTCGCTTGTCGGTTCGCAGACTAGGCCATTGCCATCCCTGTGTCAAGGCAAGTCCGCCGTATTGAGATTCGCGCCCAGGAGGAGCGCGTGTATGCTGGTGGTCAGGTTGCATCGCCGCTACTGCAACGCCGTTCGCCGATGCGAAGCAAGAAGGTGGAGTCGGAGTCATGCTGATCCATCAAGACCGTCTGTTCCCTGCCGAACCCAGTGCACGAAAGATCGCCAGGACGCTCTATGAGCAGGTCCGTTCGTTGCCTATCGTTAGTCCACACGGGCATACGCAAGCGGCATGGTTTGCCCGGAACGAGCCTTTCCCCGATCCGGCAAAGCTCTTCGTGCAGCCCGACCACTACATCTATCGCATGCTCTACAGCCAGGGAGTCTCGTTTGAGGAACTCGAACTGGGGCAGCCGGAGCTGAAGGATGCGCGGAGAGTCTGGCACATTTTCGCTCGCCACTATTACCTGTTCCGCGGAACGCCGACACGCTTGTGGCTGGACTTTGCCTTCCAGGAACTTTTCGGGCTGAACGATCGGCTGTCAGAAAGGACCGCCGATCTGTATTTCGACACCATCTCGGAAAAGCTGCGGACGCCGGAGTTCCTGCCCCGCGCTCTTTACGAGCGTTTTAATTTGGAAGTGCTGGCAACGACCGACTCCCCGCTCGATTCGCTGGCCGATCACAGGGCCATATGGGAATCGAACTGGAAGGCAAGGATTCTACCGACCTTTCGGCCTGACCCGGTTGTCGATCCTGAGTTTGCGGGGTTTGCGGACAATATCGCGAAGCTCGGCGAGAAGACCGGGGAAGACACGTCGACGTGGGCGGGTTACCTGAACGCGCTGCGCAAGACGCGCGACCGCTTCCGCGAACTCGGCTGCACGGCAACCGACCACGGGCATCCCAGCGCACGAACCGCAAATCTTTCCGCGGCAGAGTCTGCGGAGCTTTTTCATCGAGTGCTTGCCGGTAACACTGATGCCCAGCAGCATGAACTATTCCGCGCGCAGATGTTGACCGAAATGGCGCGGATGAGCGTCGAAGACGGGTTGGTCATGCAGATTCATCCGGGCAGCGCGCGCAACCACAATCGCGAGCTCTATGAGCGCTACGGCCGCGACGTGGGCGCGGACATTCCGATGCCCACGAATTATGTGGACGCGCTGCGCCCGCTGCTCGACCAGTTTGGCAATGAGCGCGAGCTGACGATCATTCTTTTCACGCTGGATGAGTCGACCTACAGCCGGGAACTGGCTCCGCTGGCCGGGCACTATCCGTGCCTGCGGCTGGGACCGCCGTGGTGGTTTCACGACAGTCCGGAGGGGCTGATGCGTTTCCGCGAACGCGTGACGGAGACGGCGGGCTTCTACAATACGGTGGGGTTCAACGACGACACCCGGGCCTTCCTTTCGATTCCGGCGCGGCACGATGTGGCGCGGCGAGTGGATTGCGCCTTCCTGGCGAAGCTTGTCGCCGAGCACCGACTGGAGGAAGAAGAGGCTGTGGAAGTGGCACACGACCTCGCCTATGGGTTGGTGAAAGAGACATATAAGTTGTAACGAACGCGAAAATGGCAGATCGAGCAGAAATCGACAACCGAATAGAAAGCGGCACATCTCCCGACTCATCCTTCGGCACACGGCTTGGACGGGTGCGTTGGACGATCTGCGCCATGCTGTTCGTTGCCACGTCGATCAACTACATGGATCGCCAGGTGATCGCGATCCTCAAGCCCACCCTACAGCAGAGCATCGGCTTGACGGAGGTGAGTTATGGCTACATTGTCGATGCCTTTCAGATCGCCTACGCGCTGGGCCTGCTCGCCGCCGGGCGGCTGATCGATAAACTCGGAACGCGCATCGGCTACATGTTGATGATGGCCGTCTGGAGCCTTTCCGCAATGGGCCATGCTCTGGCCAGCACAGCGATGGAGTTTGGCTTTGCGCGCTTCTTCCTCGGGCTCGGCGAATCCGGAAACTTCCCGGCGGCAATCAAAACCGTGGCCGAGTGGTTCCCGCAGAATGAACGTTCACTGGCTACGGGCATTTTCAACTCGGGAGCCAATGTCGGAGCGATCCTGGCTCCGGCGATCGTGCCCTGGGTGACTCTGCGCTATGGTTGGCACGCGGCCTTTCTGACGACTGGTCTCTTCAGCGCGCTCTGGATTTTGTGGTGGCTCCGCAATTACCGCAAGCCCACCGAACACCCTACGCTTACGAGCGCCGAACTGCGGCACATTTACCAAGAAGCGGCCGTGGAGATGGGCCCGTCTCCCATTGTGCCCTGGCGCCGGTTGCTCGGCTGCCGCCAAACCTGGGCGTTTTCGACCGCGAAATTCCTTACCGATCCGATCTGGTGGTTCTATTTGTTCTGGCTGCCGTCTTACTTCAGTTCGAGATTCAATCTGGATCTTTCGCATCTTGGGCTGCCGCTCATTATTGTCTATAACGTCTCGGCCGTTGGGAGCATCGGCGGAGGCTGGCTGCCCGCGCCTTTTCGCCGGCTGGGACTCTCGTCCAACTACGCGCGTCTTGCGGCGATGCTGTTCTGCGCTTGCCTGGTCGTTCCCATATTCACTGCCACGAGCCTCAAGTCGGAGTGGGCCGCCATCGCGCTGCTCAGCTTGGCGGCGGGCGCGCACCAGGGATGGTCGGCCAATCTCTTTACCACATCATCGGACATGTTTCCGCGCAGTGCGGTGGGGGCGGTCGTCGGCATCGGCGGCATGGCAGGATCGGTCGGCGGCGCAATCTTCGCGTTCTTTGCAGGCCACATTCTGCAACTGACGCACAGCTATGCCAGTCTTTTCGGCATCGCCGCGAGCGCGTATCTCCTGGCGCTGGTCGTTTTGTGCCTGCTTGCTCCCGGACTAAAGAAAGTGGAATTCACCGCATGAGCCTTTACTGCGCCACGGGCGGTATCGAAGCCGATTTGTTCCCGCAGTTGAAAGAGCTGCTGACGGAAAGCGTGGCGAAACTCGGCCAACGGAATCGCGTGCTCGCCGTGCCGCCTGACCAAAGCCGCCTGCACTCGCGCGCCGGCGAACTGACCCGCTATGCGTGGGAATATTACGGCAATCGGATGCAGGCGGTTCTGCCGGCGCTTGGCACACATACCGCCATGCAGCCCGACCAGATCGCGCGCATGTTCGGAGCCATGCCGCAACAGCTTTTCCACGTCCACAACTGGCGAACGGATGTCGAGACCCTCGGCGAAGTTCCGGCGGAGTTCATTCATCAGCAATCGGAAGGCAAGCTGAACTATGCATGGCCGGCACAGGTGAACCGGCTCATTGCGCGTGGTGGCTTTGATCTCATCCTCTCCATCGGCCAGGTCGTGCCCCATGAAGTGATTGGCATGGCCAATTACAACAAGAACATTCTCGTCGGCACCGGGGGCCGCGATGGAATCAACCGCAGCCATTATCTGGGCGCAGTGTATGGGATGGAGCGCATCATGGGCCACGCTGAAAATCCCGTGCGCGAGGTTCTCAATTACGCCTCCGATCATTTTCTGCGAAATCTGCCCATCGTTTACGTGCTCACGGTGATCGGGCGCATGGGGGACGGAGCGGACGAACGATTGGCAGTGCGCGGCCTTTTCATCGGCGATGACGTCGAGTGCTTTCACCGCGCCGCCGAACTGAGTGTGAGAGTAAACATCGAGACGCTGGACGCGCCGATCCAGAAGGCCATCGCTTATCTTGACCCGCATGAATTTCACAGCACATGGCTGGGCAACAAGGCTATCTACCGTACACGCATGGCACTGGCCGACGGCGCGGAGTTGATCATCCTCGCGCCGGGCGTCAAGGAATTTGGCGAAGACGCGGCTATCGACGCGCTGATCCGCAAGTACGGCTATCGTGGAACTCCGACGACGCTCCGGGCGGTGAGTGCCAATGCGGATCTCGCCGGCGATCTGAGCGCCGCCGCGCATCTTATTCACGGATCTTCCGAACAGCGCTTCACGATTCGGTGGTGCCCCGGGCAT
>PMMJ01000529.1 GCA_003162255.1 Acidobacteriaceae bacterium
AGTTCTGCCACGGGCTGCTAGGGGTGATAGGTCACTCGCAGGGAAATCGGCTGGCCCGGCTTCAATTCAGGCAGCACGATACGCCGCTGGTCCGCGGATACGGCTGCGCCTTCGGTGACGGTCGCCACCGGACGTTGAAATTCAAAGGTGAGACCCGTTACGGGTTCTTGCGAGGTGATTTGCAGGACTGCGGTCGAACTCGAAGCGGAGACCACACGCCACTGCAAGCGGTCTCGGGCGCGCCAGAACTTCGCAAAGCTGAGCATGTCCATCTTGCCGATATCGTTAGGGAGTTGGCGAAGCATCTCGCCTTCCGCGGCCGCCTTTGTCGTGGACTCATTGCTGTGGACGAGAACCACGCTGATTGCACCGTTCTCGGCATTGGCACGGATTACCTCCAAAGCCTGCGGCACGCGCTTCGCGTAGCCCGGAGCCTCTTCATCTTCAATCGTGACCGGGAACTCGTAAATTCCGCTGTCCTCCTCGAAACCGAGGTCGAGAGGCAGCGCATAGGGAAAGTTGCTGAGCACGTCATCGGCGGTAAAGGAGGAGTCGAATTGGTAGCCAGAACGCACCAGAGCCTCCGCTAGTGAAGGTGGAACTCGCAGATGTCCGGCGCGAAAGAAGATCGTCTCCTGACCTGGGACTTCTCCATCCAACAGTTCCTTGCTGACACGAACCTCCCCAAACACTGTAGCCCCCGAGGCTGTGTCAAATCCCAGCCCGCGTGGCTGATAAGTGGGATAGTCTTCATGACCTGTGCCTAAGTCGAACTTGTTGAAGCCGCGCGAGTGAATAATCGAATGGCTGCCGATACTGGATCCCTGCTCTTTCAGTTCGCGCAGGGCCGTCAGGTCGGGCCCGAAAAAAAACGCCTTGCTGTTAGCGTCATCGACGTATTTGGTCTGGATAAAAAAAGTACTGCTGGCTTGGTTCGCGTTCTCTATACGCACAAAATCCAGGCCGGGCTTGAACGAATTCTCCCAATCTACATCGTGAGAGAGCAAAACCACCGACCGTTGGCCATCCGGGATCGTCGCCAGACGAACCCAGTCCTTCGCATAGCCTTCATACCAAGCCCTGACGAGGAGCAGCCATACATCCGCGCCCGGTTCGAACTCATTCACATAATGACGCTGGGCCTCGAAGTCACGGTTGTCTTGACATCTCAACACTGCGTCAACCAGACTCAGCCCGAGAAGGTAAACTTTCCCCTTGCCCACGGAGTTGCTCAACAGAGCCGCATTTCCATCCTCAAATTGTGCCAGCACCTCAGTCCCAGCCTCAGCCGTGTAACCATTACTCCAGATGACCTCAGGAACGTTCTGGCCTCCCAGGCTGATCTCACGCTCTTCTGGCCGGTTCAGATACTTGGTGACGGGATCCGTTGCAGCGGTGAATGCCAGGCGGTGGCGCTTGCGCGAAGATGTAAAGTCACGGAAACCAAAAAGAGGCTTGAGCCCACCCCAATACACGTTCTGCGCCAGGATGTTTCCGCCTTGCTTCACGAACGCGATTAACTCCTGGGCCTGCGCTTCGGTGAAGGTCCGCGGACCCACCTCCGGATAGAGAATTACCATGCGGTGTTGAAGGGCTTGTTTCAGGTCGCGCGTGACAAAAAAGGGGATCCCCATTTCCCGGAGGACATGCACAATCGCAATCGGAGTCTTCGGACCTTCTTCTGTCGGTGTCCAAAGCACCGCCACCTGCAGCGGGAAAGATTCCGGGAACTCCTGTCCGGGATCCAAATCCGTGTGTGCAAGTGGAAGCAAAGCTAGCTCCACTGCACGCAAGCGCGGTGTGGAGCGATGCATCCTCCAGGCGACTACAGCGCCGAGCAAGCCAAACGCTACCAACACGAAGATGATGTAGGGTTTCAGACCACAATCCTTGAAACTTCATTGTAACCCTCGCCTGTTGACGGATGCGAAGGTGAGCGCGGTCCAGAACAAGGCACCGGCTTTAGTCAGGCCCGTGACCTCGGAATCTGCCTTCCAAGGCCAATTTGACTCACAAATCGTCGCCGTCTGCTTAGTATTATGGATTCAACGAACTACTGGCAACCAAGGCTGCAACGCGTCGCATCACAGCCAGGAAGTCACCACCAAGTTCGTGCAAAGGGGTTACCCTATAAGAAGCGCTTCGACGAATGCACCAGATTCTCAGTCGTTTGCCATGCCAATCGCTGAACGTCTCGCCACAGATAGTTATGCTGACCACGTGAATCCCCACTGGGTCAAGCTGCTCAGCCTGCTCGAAATGAACCTCCGCTATGAACGCTGCGTGGGAACGGAATTGTTCACCACGGACGGCCTTCGAATCCTCGATTTTCTTTCCGGCTACTCTGTCCATAATGCGGGCCACAATCACCCAGCGATCGTGGCCGCCCTCAAAGATGAATTGGACAAGTCGGGGCCTGTAATGCTGCAAAGTAACGTCCCCGAACTGGCGGGCGAATTGGCGGAGCGACTTTGCAAGTTGGCGGGCGGCGTGCTCTCCAAGGTGTTCTTCGCGAGTTCGGGAAGCGAAGGTGTCGAAACCGCTATCAAGTTCGCGCGAGCGTACACCGGCCGCGTTGGACTGCTCTCTTGCGACCGCGCCTTCCATGGCCTGACCTGCGGTGCACTATCGCTGATGAATGGCGAGTATTGGCGCAAGGGCTTCGGGCCGCTGCTCCCTGAAACCGTGACCGTGCCATTCGGCGACCTCGCAGCCCTCGAAAAAGAACTGGCGAGCAAGCGCTATGCCGCGTTCTTTGTGGAACCCATCCAGGCGGAAGGCGGAATTCGCGTTCCGCAGCCGGATTACCTCAGAGGCGCACAGGATCTGTGCCGGCGTTACGGGACGCTGCTGGTTGCGGATGAGGTACAGACGGGGATGTTTCGCACCGGCCCGTTTCTGGCGTCACATCATTTTGGCATCACGCCAGACCTTGTCGTTCTTGCGAAGGCTTTGAGCGGCGGCTTGGTCCCGGTAAGTGCGGTGCTCATGTCGGACGCCATACATGGCTCCGTATTCAGCTCCTTCAAGCGCTCGATTGTGCACGCGTCCACGTTCAGCGAGAACAGCCTTTCCATGCGCGCCGGACTGGCAACCCTCGATGTACTCGAGAGCGAGAAGCTTGGGGACCGGGCTACGCGAATGGGCATGGAACTACAGCAGCAACTGACCGCGACTCTCTCTGGTTATGAGATGGTGAAAGAGGTCCGCGGCAAGGGCCTCTTGCTTGGTATCGAGTTCACGGCTCCACGGCGCCTTGCGCTGCGAGTACCGTTTGAGGCATTCGCCAAGATCCATCCCGCCATGTTCGGACAGATCCTGGTCATGCGTCTGTTCCGCGATGGCGGGATTCTCACGCAGATTTGCGGGAACGATTTCATGGGGCTGAAGGTCGCTCCTCCCCTGGTGGTCACTCCGCAGCAGATCGGCGAGTTCGTCTCCGCAGTCCGCGATGTGGTTGAGCTTGCACACCATCCCGGATCGTTTTGGTCTGAAGCCCTGGGCTTGGCGCGGAGGGCGATCAGCGCATGAACGGACGCGAAACGCACTTTGAACCTTGGACCTGATGGCAACGATGGGGCCTGGTTTCTCTTGTGAGCTCTTATTACGGCAATGATGACAACGACGGATGTCTTCGTGATCGGCGGCGGCCCCGCAGGTTTGGCAACGGCCATCGCGGCGCGTCAACGCGGCTTCGACGTGGTGGTGGCCGACGGGGCACAACCGCCCATCGACAAACCGTGCGGCGAAGGGCTGATGCCTGATGGCCGCGCGGCACTCGAAAAGTTAGGGATTGGCATTCCAGCGGAGGTCGCGCACCCTTTCCGTGGGATCCGCTTTGTCAGCGGCGGCTTGAGCGTGGACGCAAGTTTCCCGAACGGTGCCGGCCAAGGCGTACGGCGAACTGTTTTGCACAGCATCATGGTCGCCAGGGCCGAGGCTGCGGGTGTTTCCCTGCTGTGGCACACTCCGGTCACTGGCTTGCATCCGGAGGGTGTGCTGCTCGGCGAGCAGATTGTGCGCTCCCGTTGGGTGGTGGGTGCGGATGGAGGTCACTCGCTGGTCAGACATTGGGCGGGCCTCGACCGTTACCGCTACGATCGAACCCGTTTTGCTTTCCGTCGGCATTACCGCGTTTCCCCTTGGAGTGACTGCATGGAACTGCATTGGGGACCGAGCTGCCAGATTTATGTCACCCCGGTCGCGGCGGACGAAATCTGCGTGGTATTGATCTCCAGCGACCCGCATTTGCGCCTGGATGTGGTGTTGACGGCATTTCCGGAGCTGGTCGCACGATTGCGTGGAGCTGAACCGTCCTCCGCGGAGCGGGGCGCGATTTCCGCGACTCGCAAGTTGCACCGGGTGTACCAGGGGCGGGTTGCCTTGGTCGGCGACGCCTCTGGCACAGTCGATGCCATTACCGGCGAAGGCCTGTGCCTTTCGTTTCGACAAGCCGAAGTGCTCGCTGAGTGTTTCGCGGCGGGCAGCCTGGAACGTTATCAGCAAGTGCATAGAGAGTTGGCGAGGCGCCCGGCACTCATGGCACGGCTCATGCTCACTCTCGATTGGAAAACTTCATTCCGGCAACGAGTGATGCGCGCTTTCGGTTCTGATCCGCGGTTGTTTGGCCGTATGCTGGCCATGCACGTCGGCGCACTGTCGCCTATGGACTTTGCCACGAATGGGCTCTCACTGGGATGGCGGGTATTGAGTGCGTAAGACTTCTTACTCCATGAAAATCACGGCCAATCTAATTACCCCCGTTTTCATTTTCCTGGTTGCCACGCTGGCATGGGGGCAGCCGCAGGAAGCCACTCTGAACTTTGTCCCGGCGCAGACCACGGTGAATTTCACTCTCGGCGATGTGCTGCACACTGTGCACGGCAGCTTCAAGCTAACAGCCCGTGGCAGAACTA
>PMMJ01000555.1 GCA_003162255.1 Acidobacteriaceae bacterium
GAAAGAATGCCTTGAAGCTTCGAAATCTGCCCGTCATCACTTTTTATGGCGGCGGATTTTGAAGTCGAAACTGACCACTCCGTTCTGGTCGCGCAGAGCCACGATCGAGATTGTCCGGGTTACGTTGTACTCCAACTGAATGATCTGCTGGTTAGAAACGGAGACGTTGGTGCTATAGGTGAGGGTGAGATTGCTCGCCACTTGCTGCTCGACGGTGACCTGCGGNNCGGCTGGCTCCGAACAAACGCTGCAGGCGGCTGTTGACGGTGCTGTTGAGGGCCTGATTGATCAGCAGGTTGGAAGCGTCTCCGCCGAGCCCAAAGGATCCGGCGGATCCCGCGGAGGCAGACTCTTCCCGGGTGCGGCCCAGAGCCAACAGGGCGATGACGTCGGCCTCTGGAAGTTGAGGCTCAGACTGCCAGGTAACCTTCAAACCGTTGGCTACGCTGGCGTCGCCGCGGAATTGCACGGTGATGTCGTAATCGCGCACGCGCGTGGTCGCCTCCAGATCGATGATGGGTTGCGTCTTGGCCGGATTGGCGAAGGTAACATCGCCGCGTTCGAGCTTGTACTTGTTCCCGTTGAAAGAGATTTCTCCTTCCAGAACTTCCACTCTTCCCAGAATTGCCGGACGGTCGGCGGTGCCCCGCACTCTAAGGTCGGCGTTGCCGGAGAGCCTGGCGATGGCGGTCTGCATACGCAGTTCAGGAGTTGTCACCACGTGAACATCCAGCTTGAGGCGGCTCTGCAGACTATCGTTCTCGGTCAGGACGGTGGCCTGCTTGCTCCTCTCCATATAAGCGCCGAAGTCAAATCCGGGAGTGATGGCGAGTTTGGTGACCAGAACATCTCCGCTCAGCAGAGCGGCATTTGTACTGCCGGTCAGGCGGAAGTCCGCGTTGGCGGTAGAACTTACTCCCGGGGGATACCGCAGGCGGACATCGTGCGCGGTGGCGCCGAGGTCGAGGAGGAGCGCGCCGCTCTGGTAGGTGGCGGAGCCGGTCAAGGCCACAGCGCCGCCACCCGTCGTGCCGCCGAGGCTTTCGATCTGAATACGGTTGCGATCGAAGATCAGGACCCCGTTCAGATCACTGAGGCCGCTGGGAAAGTCGTTGTGACTGACGAAGGTGTTTTTCACTTCGAGACGGCCTTGCAGCACGGGCTGCGAGAGTGTGCCGCTGGCGTTGAGGTTTACGCCCACCGTGCCGCGAGCCAGGATCTTGGGATTGAGGGATTGCAAAAGCGTCATATTGACCGAGCCGTCGAGGCGGAGGTCGACCTCTCGAGCGCCGGTCAAATGCACGCGGCCGTGAGCGGTGAAATCGGTTCCGCTTCCCGCCAGGTGGAAATTTTCGACAAGAACGAATTGATCCGCGAGCTCGATGCGGATCGGATCGACACTTTGTATCGACACGTGCTCGACCTCGCCGCTGAAGGACTGGATCTCGGCGGCGGCTTTTAAATCGCGCGGGGTGCGCAGGGGACCTCGAACGTGGAGCGTCCCATCCAGAAGAGCGTGTCCGGTGATCTTTCCTGGCAGGTAAGTGCGCAGCAGCGAATCGGCGTCCAGATGATGGAAGGACAGGTTCAGATCGGCGGGAAAGTCATGCTCCAATGCGACGCTGCCGAGAATGGTCAAGTCGGCTTTCTCGAAGTCTGAGTGCGCGTTGAGATCGAGTTGCCGTCCATGAGTGACCGCGTCGATGTAAAAATCTCCGGCGCGCTCCTTGTCGAGGGCGAGGTCCTTGAGATGGACGTGCGCTTCGATTGAGGGCTGATCGAAAGTGCCACTAAGCCGCAGCGTGAAATCGGCGACGCCATCCGCGATGAAGCGGCTGGTCTGGAGGCGCTGGAAACGGGAGAGAGCGAGGTTGCGCCCGGAGAGATTCAGGCGAAACTCGCTCTTCGACCACTCTTTCTTTGTCAATTCGAGCTTCGCGGACCCGAGGTTCGGTACGGCGATGGCCGCACTCCCGGAAAGCGGAGCGTTGTAGGCACTGGCATCGATGTTGTTGAACTGGAGTTCGCCACCGGCGAGGCGAAGATCGCCATTCAACCTGGGAACGGCCACGCCATAGGCCATTCCATTGTGAAGATCGAAGTGTCCATCGCCGTGAGGATTGGCTTGGGTGCCCGAGAGTGTGGCGAACACATTCATAGTGCCAGCGAAGGGCTGGGTAACTCCGGCCAGTTGAGTCAACTCAGATACGTCGGCGTTATGCAGTTCGAAATGCAGAGTAAAAGGGTCGTTCTGCTGAAATGTGGCCGCCGTAAGCACGGCAGTGGCGTCGAAGTGGGCCGTGGAGTGGCCGTGAATGAGCGAGCCATTGCGCGCGGCGAAATGGGTGTTGGAGAACTGGAGGGCGGTGGAGAGTGCGTCCCAGTGAACCACCCTAGAAGAGCCTGTTTCGCCCACCGAGAAGGTCGTGTCGAAGTCATAGACTTCTAGATTCCCGGCGACGGAAAGCGCGGAGACTTCGCCGCCGGCGTTTCCAGTAAAGCTCGCCCAACCGTGAACGACAAAGGGCAAATCGCGCGATCCATAGGCTGCTTCGAGCAGCGGCGTCCACTCTCTCAGATTGTGGCTGGTGAACGAGAAGCGCAGCGACGAGGTTGCGGCCAGATTGCCGACAGCAGTGATTTCAGAGCCTGGGGTTGTCAGGTGGAGCTGGCTCACTTCCAATTCGTCGCGCGATCCGCGATAGACGGCATCAATCTGTCCGCGCACGGGAATCTCGGGCGGCGCAGACTTGAGCGGCGGCGCGATGGCGAGGTCCAGGCGAGTCTCCGCATCACGGATCGAGCCCACCCAGAGCATCTCAACATTGCCGCTCGCATTTCCAGAAAGCGCGAGGCGATCCAGGGGAAGGTTTTTTGTGCTCAGTATTTCCAGGGCCGGGAGCAGTGGGAAGCCCGCCAATTGCAAGTGCAGCGAGCCGCGCTGAGGGCTTCCGGGCGGGACGCGTCCGATCACATGGCGGCGCGCCGCGGACGGCGACGGTTGGAGCGGGCTTCGGATCGAACTCTTGATCGAGGGCGAACTCTGGGGTGAACTCTGCCAGTTCGTCACATCGGCATCGCCCAGCAGGTCGCCGCCGAGCAGGTTTGCTTTGATCGAGGACATGCGGAAGCGGTCCCGTGTGAGGGAAAAGCCTGCGCTGATGCGGCCATTTCGCATCGAGAGCTTGCCGTTTGACCATTCGAGATCCTTGGCCTGGACGCTTCCCTGGGTAGAAAAAGTTTGCAGGTTCCAGGAACCTTTGCCCTCGAACTGGACCGTGCCTTTGTGAAGCTGCGGCTGGCGGGTTATGGACGCGAGTTCGCCAAGATCCGCGAGGCCATGATAATCGCCGGACAACTGGGGATTGTGAAAGTCCTGCAGGCCACCCGCAAAATGAATTTCAGATTTTCCGGAAGTCACCGTCAAATTGCCGATGTCGGCATGGCCGCGAGCCAGAACCAGCGAGGCGTCCGCTCGCCACGCGAACGAGGGGTATTGCTGGAAGCGCGTGGTGATGCTTCCGGCGAGGAGGTGGGCTTCGTATTGCCTCCGCAGCAAGGAGTAGTTCAGAGCGAGCGCCAGGTCGCTGCCGCCAAAATCGACTGGCACCTTCTTATCTTCCCACAGCAGTTCGCCGCGCTGCACCTCAATGTGCGAAACCGCGAGTGAGATGAGTTCTTCCACCGGGCCCTGGCCGGAGGAAAGACTCGCTTGCGGCACGGGAACGTTGGTGGTGCCATCGGGGTACACAATGACGTGGACGACAGGATGCTCGAGGACCAGCGAATGCAATCCGACGGTGGTACTGAGGATGGAAATAACTTTCAACTCCGCCTGCAGGCGGTCGACGCGCACAAATGGAATCTGGTCCGAAGCTTCGCGGCCGTGGATGGTCAGGTTGCGAGCATCCACGCGCAGACGGAAGGGGATGGTGTGAAGTTCCCCAAGTTCGACGCGGCCGCCGGTGAGTTTCTCAAACGAGGCGACCACGCGGCGGCGGACCATCTGCTGAAAGGAATCGGTAGTGACGTACCAGGCGAGCAGGCCGAATCCAATCAGGCTGAAAATGCAAAAGGCCAGAAAGAGCTTCCAGAGAATGCGCCGGCGCTCGGGTGGAACGGGCTCGGCGGGCGGCTCGGTCAACGGTTCGGTCGGCGGTTCGGTTGGCGGTTCACTCAAGGGTTCCGCTCTCCGGCATTGGGTTCGGGAGTAAAGATGTGGCTGCCCGAGCGCAAACTCGCCAGCCATCCCGAGAGCAGTTCGTTCATCTTGCGCTCGGCCAGCAAATCCTTAATTTGGCCAAAGACTTCGGGCAGCGGGGTGGCGCGACTGCCGGCCCGTTTCATATCCGGCAGCAACTGATCGTGGTAGTAGGTCTCCACCGCCTGCTGATCGATCTGGATGGAGGGGCGCAGACGGTCTTCGACGAGCTTCATGAGCTGGATCTGGTCGCTGAGACGTTTCTCAAGCGCGCTTTGGGTCAGGCCATAGCGTTGCAGTTTAGCGCGCCATCCGCCGTCGGTGGCGCAATCGGGATGGAGCTTGCGGATCTCGGCAACGCGAGACGCGACCTGTTCGACCGGAGCCGGCTGAGACGGCCGGACTTGTTCCCGCAGCAACTCTTGATCAATCAGGCGATCGAGAGCGGCGTGGCGCTCGGTGGAGGTGAACGAGTCGGGATCGCGAGCATTGGAAAAGGCCTCGAAGGCCACTTCCTGCTCCCAATCGCTCTGCAAGACGACGTGGCCGTTCACGTTGCTGACTACACGATCGACGATCTGACCGCCCAGCGCCGAGGCCACCAGGGCTATGCTTAGTGTCGCCGCAACCGCACAATGGCTTGCGAGTTTGACGCTTGCCGGGCGAAGGCGCCCGTCGCTCCACCAGACTCCGAGATTGATTCGGCGGAATTTCATCAGAAAGACTGCCCGACGCTGAATGAAAAGTTGAAATGCCCGGCGCGTTGGTACCCAAACTGCCCGATCGATTGCCCAGTCGTGTTGTTGGTCGTGATGTTCGTGTAGCTGGGAAAGTAGGGCGGATTTAAATTGTATCCGAAATCAAAGCGCAACGGTCCGATCGGCGTCTGATAGCGCACTCCCAGGCCAATGGCATGGGAAGCGTAATTGTACTTGCAGTACGACCACACCGGGAGCGCCGGAGGCACTGGGGGCGGTGCCGGCTGAAAGCAGAGTTGCTGATCGGGCTGGTGAAAGCGCGCCAAGCTGGGAAGCATTTCCTGCGGCCGCGCAAACACATTGCCCATATCATGAAAAATCGTAAAGCCAATGCTGTCATTAAGATAAGGCACGGTAACGTTTGGAAAACGCATCTCCAGACTGTTGAGGAACACAGCGCTGCCGCCGACGGGAAACCCGGTTAACGGGTCGCGTGGTCCTGCCTGATTTAACCCGAATCCGCGATGGGAGTTGCCCCCGCCGCTGTAGAAACGCTCCGGCAGAGGAATAAGAGCTTGCCCGGCTGACGCCGGTTGTGACGGATCCAGCACAACCGTACTGCCAAAAGGGTTCTCAATTCCAACGCTGGTGGAACGGGCGAAGACGAATCTTTGCCCCGTGCTGCGATTGCGAGAAAGCGTGTGATAGGTGGAGTTCTTGACCAGCAACCGGCTGAAGTCGGCCTCGGATCCAAAATAGCTGGCGGCAACGCCGCCTTCGACGGTGGTGTAGCTGCCGCGCGTGCTTTCCAGATCGTTATCGCGGCGGTTGCGCACGTAGAAAAAATTGGGACTTCCCACCCGGGTTGGCTCCGAGAGCAGCGGAATGAGATTGGTGGTGACCTCAATATTGCTGGCCTCGACGCGGCGGTAACTGAAACCGTAGGTAAGCGTCGTCAGCTCGCGGTCCTGCAGTTTGTACAGCACTTGCGAAACTTGCAAACTGCCCTCCAGCCGTTTGGAGGTGAAAGTGGAGACGTCCACGGTGTTGTCGTATAGGGCTGTGGCGGTGAAACGAAGATTGTCACGGTTCAGCAGTTTGGGGACGGCGTAACTGATGAGCCCTTTTTGTTGCAGGCGGCCGAGAGCGCCCTTCATGCTTAAGGTCTGATGACGACCGCCGACGTTGATGCGGTTGACCCCGAAGGACACCATAGGACTGACGCCGGTCTGTCCCAGCGGCTGATTGGTTCCGACCGCGGGTTGTCCGGTCTGGAACTCGAAACCGACTCCGTAATCGAAGGTGTAACGATCGGCCTCGCGCGCGGTGACCAGCACGTTCTTGCGCGATTCGGTACCCTCCGGATTCTGAATGGCAGTGTCCACCTGTTTGAAGAGGCCGACGTCGTAGAGGCGGCGCTGGCTCTCCAGCATGTCCTGCTGGCTCAGGGGCGCGCCGGGCTGCACCCGCATTTCCCGGCGGGCAACACCGGCGCGGGTGTAGTGCAGGCCATCGAGAAAAACGCGATCCACAAAAAACTGCTCGCCTTCATGAATCGAAAAAGTCACACCAACGCGCGGCAAGTTGTCCGGTAACGAAACCGGAACGTAGCCGACGTCGACGGTGGCATTGGGAAAACCATTGTCGAAATACTTTTCCAGAATTGTGTCGCGGTCATCGGCCAGACTCGATTCATCAAAGCCCTGCCCCTCGGCAGTGGAAATCTCGGGAAGCTGTTCCTGCGGAAGCGTGAAGCTGCCATCGATGCGGACCCAGGCCACGTGCGTTTGCGGCCCCTCCTTGACGGCGATCTCAATGGCCAGTTGCGAGGGCTCGCCCTGATACTTCTGCACCAACTTGCTGGTGACATCGGCTTGCCGGAAACCACTCGCCCGATAGAGATCCTGGATACGCCGGACATCCTCTTCGAGGAGCGCTTCGTTGTAACGCCCGTGACTGAAGATGCGCCCGGCGGCTTGGTCCTGCATGCGCGCGCGAATCAGTTCGTCGGAAAAATATCGATTGCCGGAAATGCGAATGGCGGCGAGTTTGTGGCGGTCGCCGGGATTGACGGTGTAAACGACCTGCAAATTCTTGCCCTCCGTCGCGGTGTGCTGGCTCACGACAACGGTAGCCTCGAAGTAACCAAGGGTCTGCAGATGGTTCTGGATGTTGCGCCGGCCTTCGTTGAGGAGATCGTCGTCAACCGCGCCTTCTTCGTAAATTGGCACCAGCTTTTTCAATATGCGCTGGCTGAGTTTGAAACCCTCGGCGGCAACCTGCACCACCGGACCGCGGTCGACTTTGAAGACGTAGTCCACAGTGTTGCGCTCGGGATTGTAGGTGCGGCCGGCCACCTCGACCTGGGCGAGCAGCCGATCCTGCTTCTGATAGCGACTGCGAATGCGTTGCAGGGCGCGTGTAATGCGATTTGAGGCGACCAGATCGCCGGAATGGAGTCCGGCGATCTCCTTGAGCTCGGCGATGGAACAGCCAGCGTCGCCTTCGAGAGTGATCTCTCCGACTACGGCACGCGGCCCGGGAAGCACATGGAAGGTCAGATTGACCTGGTACTGCTGCTCGTCGCGCTGTTCGGAGATCGTCACTTTTGACAAGTGGAATCCATTTTCTTCCATGACTCGTTGGATGCCTGGGAGAGCGCGATCCAGTTTTTCCCGCGCGAAGAGTTCGCCGAGTTGTAAGCGGGTAGCACTGGCCAGTTGGTTCGCGGACGGATTGTTCGAAACGCCCTCGATCGTCACCATGCCCACGAAGAAATTGGCGACTGTCAGAAAGCGCAGCCGGACGCCGGCGGTCTCGGCGCGATCGACTTCGGCCTGAATGTCGGAAAATCGTCCGGTGGCAAAAAGGCCCTGCATGGCATCGTGCAGCGCTTCGCGGGTGAGCGGGTCGCCAACCTTAAGCGGCGTAGCCGCCAGCAGCGAAGCCGCTTCTTCGGGGGGAACTCCCGGCAACTCGATCTGATCGACTGGCAAACCGAGATAGGGAGCGATGGCTCCGAAGGTTGCTCCGGACGTTGCTTCGGACTGCGCGGGCGACTCGGCGGGCTGCTGCGCGGCAGGTGGCGAACTCTGGGCCCGACTTGCTTCTTGCGCGATCAGCATCGAAAGTGCGAGGGCAACCCGTGCGGCAACGCTCCGCCGCCATACTCCCTTCCGCAATTCAAGCTGGTCAATCATGAAACCTTAGTCCGGCCCCCATTTACACAAGAAACTTTTTTACGTCGTAGTTCGCGATGGAATTAGCTAGCTCGTCAGGAGAGACTCCGTGCTTATTCTTCAAGTGCTTGTCGGCCGCGTGCGCAAGAAGCAGCGTAATCATCTCACCACGGCCCTTTGAATCGAAGACGGCCCGAAATAAAGCCGTGTTGCCGTGGGAATCCAGGGCATCAACCTGGGCACCATGTTGCAGAAGGAGATTGGCCGACGCTATCTGATACTCCCGAGCCGCGAAATGCAACGGAGTTTCGAGGTTGTTGTCGTGTGCGTTGACGTTTGCGCCTGCATCGATGAGGTCGGACGAAATGTCGAGTCTGCCATCCATGACGGAGATGAACAACGATGTCCTTCCATCGCGGTCAACGTCATCGACATCATCGCCGTTCCTAATTGACTCGTGGACCCCGACCAAATTCCCTATCATGACCGCTTGATGAAGCGGGCCAAGGCTAGTTCTGTTTTTTCCTTTAGGGCTGCTTTTGTTCATGCTCGTGGCTCCTGCTTTCGGGTTCGATGAATCAATCAAGGGCACACGTTGCTCTCACGAACAGAGTTTGACGACCGGAACCTATAATACTTTGTTGGGAAGCTCGGGAAAGGTAATCGCTAAGGTTATTGCTTTGGAAATGGACGACCGCTACTCGCGCCAGGTGTTGTTTCAGGAGATCGGAACGGAAGGCCAGGAGAAGCTGTCGCAGGCCCGTGTGGTCATCGTCGGCTGCGGCGCTACCGGTTCTGCCCTGGCTTCGTTGCTGGCGCGTTCGGGCGTCGGGACGCTGCGGATTCTCGACCGCGACTACGTGGAGCCGAGCAATCTGCAGCGGCAATCGCTGTTCGATGAGAACGACGCGCGCGAATCGGTGCCGAAGGCGATTGCGGCGGCGCGGCAAATCGCGCGTTTCAACTCGCAGATCACGGTCGAACCCCAGGTCGCGGACCTGACGCCGGCGAATGTCGATTCCCTGCTCGGCGGCTCCGACCTGATCCTGGATGGCACCGACAACTTCGAGACGCGCTACCTGATCAACGATTATGCGGTGAAAAATTCCGTGGCCTGGATTTACGCGGCAGCGGTCGCGAGTTATACCGTGACCATGAACATCCTGCCCGGCGAAACGGCGTGTCTGGCCTGCATTTTCCCAGAATCTCCGCGCGGGACGGGGGAGACTTGCGAGACCTCCGGCATTTTGAATTCCGCGGTGAACCTCGTGGCGTCGATTTCGGCTACGGAGGCTTTGAAATTTCTGGTGGGGGCGCGTTCGAAGATGCGGCGGACGCTGCTTTCGTGGGATGTCTGGACGAACGAGGGGGCGGAGTTGGCGGCGAGTCATCCGCGATCGGGATGTCGCGCCTGCTTGCGAGACTTTGTTCATCTGGCGGGCGAAGGGCGGCCTCACATTACTTTGTGCGGCAGGAACTCCGTGCAGATTCACGAACGAGAGCGGCCGATCGATTTTGCGGAACTGAGCGCCCGCCTGCAGCCTCTCGGCAATGTTCGCCACAACGAGTTTGTGCTGAAGTTCTGGCGCGAGCCGTATGAGATGACGCTATTTCCCGACGGGCGGGCGATCATCAAGGGAACGACCGACACGGCCATTGCGCGGAGTCTGTATGCGCGATACGTCGGCAGTTAAGCGCGTCGGTGGTTAAGATCATCGGCAAATGGAGCAACGGGCGTCCCTTCGGCAGGCTCCGGGCAGGCCCTCGCCCGTCTATCGATCGCTTGGCCGGGCGGGGACGCCCGGCGCTCCACCTGAAGTGCGCTAATCGATTGCAGGTTGTGCGCACCGATTTTCACCTTCCTCGGCGGCCGGTCTCGTGCGAATCTCAGTTATTTGGCCGAGAGTGCCGCGAATCTCCTAGCATTCTGGCTGTCAGCGGGCCGTCCTGAACTGGCCCGCAAACTGCACTTAAACCGGGTTGTGTTAGTCCCCTGTGGAGGCAGTATGCGACCCTATTTGGTTCTGGTGGCGGTGGTTTTTGTGGCAGTGGCGGCTTTTGGGCAACAGCCCTTTCCTCTTCCCGGCTCTTGCTTTTACGGATGCGGCCCGTATATCCCGCTGGTGACCACACCCGAGATATCGCTGCAAACGGTTTCGCCGAATCCGGTCGGCGCGAGCAACGCCACCACGGGATTGATCGCGGGCGCAACCAACTCGACGCTTTCGCAGATTCAAGGATCCACCAGTTCGGTGTACACCGCGCCCGTGTGGTACCAGGGCGGGGCTCCGCTGACCACGCCGCAGGTCCACCTGTGGCCCGAGCCGGTTGGACGCGAAGGCCGCATTATGCACGATGCGATGCGCGAAGAACGTCCGCGGGAAGAACGCGGCCCACGCGAAGAAGCGCGCCCTGGCTGGACCTATTTCACGGGACACGAGCACACGGCGAGCGTAGCCCATGCGGCGAGTGCTACAAAGGGATCAAGGAAAGCAGACCACGTCTATACCAACGACGACGTCACACGCCAGAATGACAAGAACGGCGAGGTGAAGTACGACGGCAAGACGGAAAAGCTCTAAGGCGGCTGTCAGCTCTCAGCTCTCAGCTTTCAGTTCTTGGTTCTCGGTCACGACGTTTTGTGGAGGCCGAGAGGCTCTCATTTCTGGAACGAATAGGAACCGTTTGCCTTACAGCGAATCCGGAGTCGCGGCCACCGCAGGCCGCCTACCGAGCTGCGATCGACTTGGACCCTTCGACTTCGCTCAGGCCAGGCTCGCGAAGGCGCCCGTCCCCACACGAACGGGCTACGTTTTGCCGAGCCATTCCCTTCCCCAATCTGCTATCTTCGTCGGTTGATTCTCTCCACACATACCACGCAGGCGCCCACACGCGCCGAGGATGAGTGTCTTCATGCCTGAGCAGGCTCGACCGGAACCGTCTCCGCTTTACCGCTGGACCGTGCTGCTGTTCGTCAGCGTGGCCATGGGCGGTAACTACTACATTTACGACAGTATCAATCCGCTGGAACGTATCTTCATCGACAAGCTGGGCTTTTCCGCCACAGAGTTCGGATGGTTGAACTCGTCCTATAGTGTAGCTGCGGTCTTAACCCTGCTTATCGGCGGCATCATCATCGACCGCATTGGCACCAAGAAGGCGATTACGTTCTTTGCGGGACTTTGCCTGCTGGGAGCCGCACTCACCGCCGCTCGCGGGCGTCCCGGGGTGATGATTGCCGGTCGCACCGTGCTGGGGCTGGGCGCCGAATCGATGATCGTCGCAGTGACGACGGTGCTCGCCAAGTGGTTTAAGGGCAAAGAACTGAGTTTCGCTTTCGGGATCAATCTCACCATTGCCCGTCTGGCTTCGGTGGCGGCCGACAACTCGCCGACCTGGGCGAACAAGGCGTTTTATCCTCAGGGCCCGGCGGGCGAGCCGAGTTGGCAGGGACCGTTGTTGATCGCCGTCGGCGCTGGGCTGATGGCGGTTATCTGCTCGGCCATTTATTGGGTGCTCGAAAGCCGGGCGGAGGGACGGTACGAACTTGGCCAGGCGGGATCCATCGACAAGCTGGAGTTCGGGCGGACTCTTCGATTCAATCCGTCATATTGGCTCGTGGTGGGGCTCTGCTTCACGTTCTACTCGGCGATTTTTCCCTTCCGCACATTTGCAATCGACTTCTTCACCAATAAGATCCTAGCGACCCACGGCGGCATAAGCGCTACGGAAGCGATTCGGGTGCTGGCGCACGAGCAGGCGGGAATGTTCAACAGCCTGCTGCCCCTTTCGGCCATGGTCGCGACCCCTCTTTTCGGACTGCTTTCCGACAAGATCGGGAAGCGCGCGTTCTTGATGATGTTCGGCTCGATCCTGCTGATGCCGGTCTATCTGATGATGGGATTCACCAATGTTTCGCTGTTCGTGCCGGTCTGCATGATGGGGGTGGCCTTTTCCCTGATTCCGGCGGTGATGTGGCCCTCGGTCGCATACATCGTGGACCAGAACAGGCTGGGGACCGCTTACGCTTTGATGACGCTGATTCAGCAGATCGGCTTCTTCGCCCTGAACCTCCTGATTGGCAAGGCCAACGACTTTTCTCACGCGGGGCTGGATAACCCGGGAGGATATGGGCTCGGTATGTGGATCTTCTCGATTCTCGGATTTGTCGGATTGGCATTCGCCATTCTGTTGCGGATTCGCGAAACGGGTCCACATGGTCATGGGCTGGAGACGATTACGGCTAAGGGGTAGAGGGTTGCGGCCCAGTGGAGAGACAGGCGTCCCTTCGGCAGGATCAGGGCAGGCCTTCGCCCTCCCGGAAGGTGCGGCGGGACGGACGGGGACACCTGTCTCTCCACAAACCGATAGTTACGAAAGTGATCTCTGGCCAACTTAGCCGAGTACTTTGGTCGGATAGATCATTCGGCAAGCTACAGTTTTTGGTATTCTGACGACTTAGAAACGGTCGAGAGTGCTTCGGCGATTCCCTCGGCAAATTTGTACAACGAAAAGAGTTTGAAGCCGCATCTGAAGCAGTAGCGGCCGGAAAAGACAACTTGACCGACCCGAAGCAAGGCATCACCGAAGCAGAGGCGATTGAGCAGGCGAAGCAGGGCCACGAAGCGGCATTCGAAGTCTTGTATCACCTGCACAAACGGCGCGTGTACTCGCTATGTTTGCGCATGGTCTCCAATCCCGCGCAGGCCGAAGANNAGAGACTCTGGAAGCCGACGACCAAGCTCCCAGAAAAGAATTCGGTACCAAGGACGTGAAGTTGACGGGCTCGATCGATCGTCTGCAATTGCAGCGGGCGATCGATAAGCTGCCGCCGGGATATCGCACGGTTTTTGTGTTGCACGATGTGGAAGGGTTTGAGCACAACGAAATTGCCGAAATGGTGGGCTGCTCGATCGGCAACAGCAAATCGCAGCTCCACAAAGCGCGATTGAAGCTGCGGGATTATCTGAAGTTCATGAGAGCCGAAAAGGCCAAGACGGGGTAGTAGAAGTTGCGGTGCTGGGAGAGTGTGGGCTATGACGTGTTCAGAGGTAGAGAGGGTTCTGCCGGAGCTCCTCGACGACGCTTCGGAGCGTGCGTTTCCGGCTGGCTTCGAGACTCATGTGAAGTCCTGTCCGGCTTGCTCGGGCTTGGTCTCGGATCTGAGGCTGATCGCGAGTGAATCCCGGCAACTGGCGGCAAGCGAAGAACCGTCGCCGCGGGTGTGGCTACGCATTGCGGCTGAATTGCGCGCCGAAGGGCTCATCCGCGAACCGAAGTCCGCGCCCAGCCGCCCCATTCTTATCTCAACTTCTCCTCGCCGGCGATGGAGCGCGTGGTGGCTGGCGCCGGTTGCGGCTGCGCTGCTGGCGGCAGGCTCTTACGTGGTAAGTCATAAGCCAGCCCCGCAAGTGGCGAAGCAGCAGCCTGCTGTGAAAACGGTCACTTCCCCGGCGCTTCCGCCAACTCCGGGGGATACGGTGGGAGGTTCCATTGTGGCCCGGCGAGCTGCGGAGAAACATGCGGCCACGTCGGCGCGCAATCAGAGTTCTGGCGCGACAGTGGCATCGAAATCCATCCCACCAACGGTCCCGGCCGGTCGCGCAGTATCGGCCTCGCCGAATGCGGAAGATCAGCAGTTTCTGAGTGTAGTTTCGACTCTTGCCCCTTCCATGCGGGCCAGCTATGAAAGTGAATTGCAAGCGGTGAATGCCGACATACAGGAAACGCAGGCATACGTAAATCGGAATCCGGGAGATGCAGACGCCCGGCAGCACTTGATGGATGCTTATCAACAAAAGGCACTTCTTTATCAGATTGCGTTGGATCGTATTCAATAGAAGGGCGGACCGGCGTTCCCGGCCGCAGGGGCAGCGTTTTATGGCGCGTCATCAGAAGGCAATTATTCACTACACTGCAGTCGCAACTCTGGCGGCAGCAACCTGCCTGTCGGCGGCGGCCTTCGCCGAGACTAAGAAGGAACTCCATTTCACGGTCGGTCCCAACGCGAATATTTCGGTGGACACGCAGGACGGGGCGATCTCGGTAAAGCCGGGCAGCAGCGATCAGTTGGTGGTGTGGGCCACGCTCAAGTCGGACGACGTGGAGGTCGATCAGCAGCAGAATGGCAACCGGGTTGAAATCGCCTCGCACCTGCTGCGGGGCGCGGACCAGCAAGCGGGCCGGGTTGATTACGAACTGCTGGTTCCGCCCGACGCTACGCTCAATCTCCATTCTTCGACCGGTCCGTTGTCGGTGGAGCGGTTGCACGGCGACTTAACCCTGGAAGGCGCGGATGCGGTGGTGAATGTGCGCAACGTCGCGAATGGTCATGTGCACGTGCGGACGATGCGCGGTCCGATCACGCTGACCGACGTTCGCAACGGTCACGTTGAAGTCGCTTCCATCAGCGGCGACATCCATCTGAAGTCGGTCACGGGGCCACTGGTGCAGGCCGACTCCACCAGCGGGAAAATTTCCTACGACGGTGATTTCGGCTCGGGCGGCGAGTATCGGTTCACCACCCATAAGGGTGATATCGAGGCCTGGGTGCCGGCGGAGGTCTCAGCCGATTTCAGAGCGCACTCCGTGCTGGGCCGGGTACAGCACGACTTTCCTCTTCAACCTAAGCACTCCCGGTTTTCCGAGGAAGTGGGACGTTCCTTCGTTGGCACTACCGGCAAGGCAGCATCGGAAGTCGTGCTGCGCTCGTTCAGTGGTAAAATCCGCCTCAAGCAACGCTGAACCAGCCATCAGCCTTCAGCCATCAGCTTTCAGAAAGAGATCCCTGACCGCTGAAGGCTAATGGCTAACGGCTGCGTTCCATGGAGAGCCATGGAAGTGCGCGCGGTATTCCTTGTGGGATTCATGGGTTCCGGCAAGAGCAGCGTTGGGCGGGAACTGGCCCGGCAGCTGGACTGGGATTTTGTGGATCTGGATACGCGAATCGAGTCCCGCGAACGGCAGACCGTTCCCGAAATTTTCCGGGAGCGAGGGGAGACCGGATTCCGGCTCGCCGAAACCGACGCGCTTCGGGATCTGCTGGCCGAATCGGGGCAACCGAACCGCGTGGTCGCGCTCGGCGGCGGGGCTTTCGTGCAGGAAAGGAACCGCGAATTGCTTCGGCCTTGGCTTTCGGTTTTTCTGGAAGCGCCGGCATCCGAACTCTGGCAACGGAGCCAGAGCGATGGCATCGAACGGCCGCTGCGCGGAGATCCGTCGCAGTTCGAACGGCTGTACGAGGAAAGGCTTCCCTTCTACCGCGAGGCGAGCCTGGTGATCGATACGGCGGGCAAGACGGTGGCTTCGATTTGCCTCGAGATCGAAAGTGCGTTGCAACTTAGGGAGACTCCGGAAGGCGCGGGGCGGGGCTTATCCGGGATGAATCTGACAAGTTTCAGAACAGGAGAATCACAGTGAAGCTGTCTCATCGGCTGCTCGCTTTCATGATGGCACTCGTATGTGGGTTTGCGGCGTCGGCTGCTCCTCTGCCAAAGGAGAAGCAAAAAGAACCCGAGGGGCAGAAAGTCGACTCTGGATCGTTCGGCGTGTTCCAGAATGACCATCGGGTGGGGACCGAGACGTTTTCGATCTATCAAACCAGCAGCGGCAGTGTCATACGCTCCGAGTTCAAGACGGAGAACGCTCCCACGCAGGATGTGCAAACTTCCGAGTTGCAGCTTTCCGCGAACGGGGAGATTCGGCGTTACCAGTGGAATGAGTTGAGCCCGGACCAAGCGGAGTCGGTGGTGGCTCCCAATGATGATTTTCTGAATCAGAAGTGGAAGGCTGGACCGCAGGAGAAGGAACACGAACAGCCCTACCTGCTGCCGACGTCGACCAGCATCCTGGACGACTACTTCTTCATTCACCGCGAAGTGCTAGCCTGGAAATTTCTCGCCGCAGCCTGCAAGCAGGAAAAAGGGCAGGTGCAATGCCCAGTAAAGCAGCGCGCCCAGTTCGGAACCTTGAACCCGCGCCAGCGTTCTTCGGCGCAGCTCAGTGTGCAGTTCCTCGGCCGGGAAAAAGTGACGCTTAAAAATGGGCCGCAGGAACTGAACGAACTGGAACTGAAGAACGACGCCGGGACGTGGCAACTCTGGCTGGACGATCAATTCAAGGTTATGAAGATGTCCGTGGTCGGAGAGCATACCGAAATAGTGCGCGATTAGACCACAGGTCTTAGGTCTTAGGTCTTAGNNCGAGACCTGCTTTACCGGAGCGGTTGGGATAACTCTTGACGATTCTCGATTCACGCACTTCGCGCGTGCTGCTCACGGCTTTCCTGTTCGCCGTGGGATTGGGTTTTCTCTACGCGGCGCGGCGGACGCTGATTCTCTTCCTTTTTGCCATTTTTTTCGCCTATCTCATCAATCCGGCAGTGGGACGACTGGAGAGACTGGTCCGCAACCGCGTCTGGGCGATCACGATCATTTACCTCCTGCTTCTCTTTGCTCTGGTGCTGTTCGGTCTCCTCCTCGGTCCCAGGATTGCCCGGCAAAGCGCCCGGTTGGGAGAATCTCTGCCCGGACTTATGGATAACGCCAGCACCGGCCAGTTCTCCGGCCAAATCGGCCAGATCGCNNACACGGATCGGGAACCAGCATGGTTGGAGCGCAGACACCCAGAAACGCATTAAGCGCTTCCTGCTAAGCCGCCGGGAAGACTTGTCTGCCTTGGCGCAACGCATCGGGGTGCGCGCGGCCGAAGCGGCACAGCAAGTATGGGTGCTGTTTCTGGTGCCGATTCTCGCGATTTTTTTCCTGCGCGATGGGGGCAGCTTCCATGAAGTGCTGCTGGCGCTGGTGCAGTCGCGCACGCAGCGTGAGTTTCTGCAGGACGTGCTGCAGGACCTGAACCAGATGCTGGCCCAGTTCATTCGCGCCCAGTTGACGCTGGCTGGGCTATCGCTGGTGGCCTACACCTCATTTTTGGGCGCCATGAGAGTTCCGTATGCCCTGATGCTCGGTACCGCCNNGCTGGAGTTCGTCCCCGTGGCCGGGCCGCTGCTGGCAGGCACGGCAATGATGGTCGTCGCCGTTCTGGCGGGATATCAGCACTGGGCCTGGCTGCTGCTGTTTTTGTTCGTCTGGCGCATGATACTTGATTACGTGATCTCTCCCCGCGTCATGGGAGTCAGCGTAGAATTGCACCCGCTAGCGGCTTTGTTCGGCATTCTCGCGGGTGGCGAGATCGCCGGGGTGCTCGGCGTCTATCTCTCCATTCCGGTAATGGCGAGTTTGCGCATCGTGTGGCGCCGGTGGCGCATCTACGTGGAAAAACGCAAGTTCGGACCGCTCAACGAGTATTCGTTCCCGCCGGAGTTGGGAAAAGGAACAA
>PMMJ01000154.1 GCA_003162255.1 Acidobacteriaceae bacterium
GTCGAAGTGATTCCGGTATGGAACAAGTCGAACCGCGAGCACACGATCATTGGCTCCGAGCCCTCGTCGGTGCGGCAAGCGGCCGATGCTCCGGTAAAGGCGCTGCATTGGAAAAAGCCGTATTTTTGCGATGCCGACCACATCACCCTGCAGACTGTCGAGCGCTTTCTCGCGCCCTGCGATTTCTACACCATCGACGTGGCCGACTCCATCGGCCAGTCCTCATCGGCAACCAGCATTGAAAGCTTCGTGAAACGACACCCGGAACTGCTGGGGTGCGTTCAGTTGGAAGGCGTGCACGAAGTTTTCGAGACTACGCCAGAGCGCCTGAAGCAGACCGCGCAGAAATTTCTCGCCGCCGTGACGAAGGCAGGTGAGGTTTGCCGCAAGATCGAGAACGCCAAGGGCGCGGGCAACTTCATCGCTGAGATTTCCATGGACGAGACCGACTGTGCGCAGACTCCCGCGGAGCTGCTGATCATCCTGGCGGCGATCGCGGATGAAGGCATTCCCTTGCAGACCATCGCTCCCAAGTTCAGCGGCCACTTCAACAAAGGTGTGGACTATGTGGGCGACGTGGAGCAGTTCGAGCGAGAGATGGCGCTTGACGTTGCGGCCATCGCATACGCAGTCCGGCAATATGGCCTGCCGGAAAATCTCAAGCTGAGCGTTCACTCCGGCAGCGATAAGTTCTCAATCTTCCCGCCATTCACGCCACGATGAAGCGATTCAACGCTGGTGTACACCTCAAGACCGCCGGGACCACGTGGCTTGAAGAGCTGATCGGCCTCGCGGAAGCCGGTGGCGACGGACTGGCGCTGGCGCAGGAAATGTATTTCCAAGCTTTCGCCCACCGAGACGATCTTTGCTCGCCTTACGCTACTGTGATTGATATCGACCCGGCGAAGCTTCCGTCCCCGAACGAAGCAATGACGACTATTTTTAGCCTTGAAGGCAAAGCCGCAGTGGTAATTGGAGGCACCACCGGGATCGGGCGTGTCGTCAGCCTCGGCCTCGCAGATGCCGGAGCCGATGTGGTCGCCTCCGCGCGCCGCCGGCAACATATCGCGGGAACCGCGGCTGCGATCGAACAGCGCGGACGGCAAACGCTGCGCCTCTGCTCGGATGTGCGTGACCGCGCTTCGCTCGAACAACTACTGGCGGCCTCACTCCACCGTTTCGGCAAAGTCGACATCCTTATCAACTGTGCCGGGAAAATTAAGCGCATGCCGACGCTCACCATGCCGGAAGAGGAATGGGCCGATATCGTGGACACGAACCTCACCGGAACGCTGCGCGCTTGCCAGATCTTCGGCAGGCACATGTTGGAGCGTGGCTACGGCCGCGTTATCAACATTGCCTCTCTCAACAGTTTCGTTGCGCTCAGCGAAGTCGCCGCCTATGCTGCCAGCAAAGCGGGTGTTGTTTCCCTGACGCGCTCGCTTGCGGTGGAGTGGTCGAGGAGGGGCGTTACGGTGAACGCGATCGCGCCAGGCGTCTTCCGCACCGCCCTGAATGCAGACCTGCTCGACAACACGCCGCGCGGCCAGGAGTTGCTGATGCGGACGCCGATGGGCCGCTTCGGGAAGACCGAAGAGCTCGTCGGAGCCGCGGTTTACCTCGCCTCCGAAGCCTCTTCCTTCGTTACTGGACAGACTCTGGTCGTTGACGGAGGCTTCCTGTCCAGCGGCGTCCACCAATAAGGTTGGCCGATTGGAATCCGACGATTATGTCCAATAGGCTGAATGTTGCTCGCAAGCCACGTCATTTTCTGTTGGCAAACGGTGTGGTGAAAACTAACATTCAATGCTGGCAAGCAGAAACTCGCGTGGTGCGCGCGTTACTTCATCCAGGGGTTCACGTTGATCGCAAGGATATGTATGAGTTCGTTTCGCAGAGACTTTTTGAAACTCGCAGGCGCGGGGTTCGTAGCAACCGCGGCGGCTGCTACGCCCGGTGCCCGTGCGCAAACTGCCTATTCCCTAAGCTCTGATCCCAATTCGGTTTTCGACGTAAAGGCCTATGGCGCTCGGGGTGATGGCGTAACCATCGATACTCCAGCCATCAATAAAGCAATCGCTGCCGCCAATACTCGAGGCGGTGGTACGGTACGATTCCCACCGGGCATCTATGCTTGCTACTCAATCCATCTCAAGAGCAAGGTTGTGCTCTATCTTGAACCCGGAGCGACGATCCTTGCCGCAAGCGTTCCTGCCGAAGGCGCACGGGGCGGCGCCTACGACGCTGCTGAGTCGAACCAGCCTTGGGAGAATTTTCAGGACTACGGTCATAATCACTGGCATAACAGCCTCATCTGGGGTGAAGATCTCCACGACTTCGCGATTCTCGGAACCGGGCTGATTTGGGGTAGAGGACTCAGTCGGGGTGCTAGTCAGCTTCCCCTGGCCGAAACCCCAGGGATGGGCAACAAAACCATCGGCCTCAAGAACTGCCACAATGTGATCCTGCGCGATTTCTCCGTTCTGGAGGGCGGACACTTCGCGATCTTGGCAACGGGTGTCGACAACCTTACGATCGACAACCTGCTGATCGATACCAATCGGGACGGCATAGATATTGACTGTTGCCGGAATGTACGCATTTCGAACTGCAGCGTCAATTCCCCGTTCGACGATGCCATCTGCCCCAAGAGTTCGTTTGCTCTTGGCTATGCCCGCACCACCGAGAACGTCACAATCATTAACTGCTATGTCACTGGCGCGTATGAAGTCGGTACCATGCTGGATGGAACCTGGAAGAGCTGGCCGTCGGATAAGGCCGAACAAGCCAAGGTGTTGCCCTATTTCCCGGAAGAGTTTAACGGAAGCATCAAACTTGGGACGGAGTCCAACGGCGGTTTCAAGAACATTGCCATCTCCAATTGCGCGTTCGACGGCAGCAAGGGCTTTGCCCTGGAAAGTTCCGATGGCGCGGTCGTGGAAGACATCACTTTTACCGGCATCACCATGCGTGATTGCACCAACACACCTTTGTTTCTTCGTTTGGGCAGTCGCATGCGAGGGCCGAAGGGAGCAAAGGTGGGTACGATGAAACGTGTCATTATGAGCGACATCGTGTGTAGCAATTCCGTGTCCAGGCTGGGAGGAGGAGGAATTATCGCCGGCATTCCCGGCTATCCCATCGAAGACATCAAGATCCATGACGCCTATTTTGAGCATAGTGGCTCGGGAACCAAAGAAATGGCGGCACTCAACCCGCCTGAAGCCGCGGAAGATAAGGACTATCCCGATCCCGACATGTTCGGCGATATTCCCGCAAGTGGATTCTTCCTGCGCCACGTCAACAATATCGAGTTCACCAATGTTGAGATTGCCTTCCGTCAGCCGGATGCCCGGCCCGTCCTCTGGATGGACCGTGTGGAGGGGGCTGATTTTTTTCATGTCAAAACGCCCAAAGCGCTTAGCGCCCCGGTATTCGCGCTCCATGACGTTCAAGATTTTCGCGTTGCCGCTTCGCGCAATGTCACGGATGTTTACCTGAAGAAGGTCGAACAGCAGCAGCTTTGATAGAAGCGCCGCAGGCGTCTAACTGCCGAGGCCCGTCCGATACTCTGGCACACTCTCGTTTCGCGGATATCTGGATCGCGCGTGAGATGGTAACAGGAGAGGAAAGACACATGAGGAGAGTGGGATGGCCGATCATTGTAGCGTGTACGTGGTGTGCTTCGTTCGTCGGGAATACCAACGGTCACGCCCAGACCACCATGCTTTCCTCAATCGTGGAGACGCTTAGCAAGCCTGTGCAGCCGCCAGCAGTCACGCAGTTCCAGCTGGAGCAATACCTCTTGGCGCGGATTCCTCCGCTACCGTCGCCGTCTACGCCTGAGCTGTGGACGGCTGAGGAGAAGCGGCTCCGCAAGCACATCCTTGAGGACGTGGCCTTCCATGGCTGGCCCCACGAGTGGATCGAGTCCGCGCCACATTTCGAAGAAGCAGGAATCATTGAAACTGTGCATGGCTACCGGATTCGCAAGTTGCGTTACGAGATTGTTCCAGGTTTCACTTCGACGGCGCTCATGTATGAGCCTGAAGCGATTACCGGCCGTGTGCCCGCGGTTCTCAATCTGGTAGGCCATGAGCCAGACGGAATTGCCGTCGAATATGAGCAGAAACGGTGCATCAACTTTGCCAAACGCGGCATCGTTGCGCTGAATCTCGAATGGATGCAATTCGGAGAGCTATCCCAGCCGGATAACGGTCACGATTATGCGGCGCATCTTGACCTGGTCGGATCAAACGCTTTAGGCCTCTTCTATCTCGCAATGAGGCGTGGGCTCGACTATTTGGCAACGCTGTCCGAAGTTGATCCGGCCCGGATTGGAGCGACCGGGCTTTCTGGAGGCGGTTGGCAGACGGTGGTACTGAGCGCTCTGGATCCCCGCGTTGCTGTTTCTGTGGAGGTGGCGGGCATTGGGTCGCGCGAATCCAACCTTACCGCTCCGAGCGACACTTATGAAATAGAAGAAGACGCACCGGATATTATGCAGGGATTCGACTATCCTGAGTTCATAGCGATGCGGGCGCCGCGCCCGACGCTGCTTGAGCACAACGCCGTAGACAGCTGTTGCTTCCGCGCACCATTGGTCGAACCTTATATTTATTCCCGAGCGAAGCCATTTTTCCAGATGTTCGGTGCGGCAGACGCTCTGGCCTGGCATGAAAACTTCGATCCCGGAGTGCACAACTATCAATTGGACAACAGGATTCAAGCTTACCGTTTCTTCACAAAGTATTTTCATTTGCCGGTCGCTGACGGTGAGATATTCAGTGATGGCGAGATTCGCACTGCCGAGAAGCTTGCCGTGGGTGTGCCGGCCGACAATCTGACCATACTTGGCTTGGCCAGAAAACTGGTTGCCAATATTACCCGCCCGCCGATTCCAGTCGGCGGCACCGACAGTACAGCGTGGCTCCGGGCTGGGCGGGAAAAATTGAAATCGGTGATCCGCTATGCACCTGTCTCCATGTCGCGTGCGCTAAGGATGACCAATGCCAAGGGCATGGCGTTCAAGAGCCTGTCTTATCGTTTCGACTTCTCGAACGGGCTGAGTGCAACCGGGATATGGTTCAAACAGGATGCCTCGCCCGAGGGCGAGCCAGTCACAATCGTGCTCAATGACAAAGGCTACAAGGTTGTCGGGCAGGACGTATTCGACCGTCTAAGCCGGGGCCATGAGGTATTCGCGTTAGATCTGCTCTTCAACGGTGCCACGATGCCGGAAGTGCCTGATTCGAGCGATTGGGAACTTCTGGTCGACAGCAGCGGGGATCGCTCTTTGGGATTACAGGTCGCGCAGTTGCTGGCGTTCACAGAATGGGTACGCTCCACCACAGCGTCCCACCAGGTTCAAGTGGTGACGGACGGAATTCGCAACCAGACCATCGCTCTCATTGCAGCCGCTATCGAACCAGATGCATTCTCAAGTGTGGCAAACCGCAATGCCATGAAAAGCTTCGCATACTTACTCGATAAACCGGTGCCTCTCCGTTCGGCGCCTGAGCTTTTCTGCCTGGACTTATATAAAGATTTTGATATCGATTCTATTACCGCTCTCGCCACATTTGTGACGATCACTCAAATGAGCGTCGTTGATCGTTAAAGCTTTGAAGTTGAAATCGGGTGGGACCAAATCCTCCGGGCACTCTGAACTGGAAATGTTCGCATATATGACTGGTCGCGGATTGAAGCGGCCTAAGAAACAGGACAATGTGTGAAACAACTAAAGACAAATGCAGAGGAAGAAGTTGGGCTGTGTAGTCTATGCACTTTTGCTATCGTCTGTGTCCAGCATGATCGACGGCTCTGCCCGCGGACAGACCACCAGCTTACCTTCCGTAGAAAAGGCGCTCGACCAGGTTGTCCAGCCACCAGCGGGCAACGATCTGCAGATGGAGCAATTCTTGCTCGCCCGCATCCCCCCTTTGCCGAAGCCTTCCAGCGCGAAGCAGTGGAGCGACGACGAGAAGCGACTGCGCCAGCGTATCCTCCGCGACGTTGTGTATCACGGTTGGCCCCAGGAATGGGTTGACTCCGCCCCTCACTTTGAGCTGATGGGAACGATCGAGACCGACAAAGGGTACCAGATTCGGAAACTCCGCTATCAGATTGTTCCCGGTTTCCTGGGTACGGCCCTGCTCTACGAACCCGAGAATATTCACGAGCGAATGCCTGCAGTTCTTAATTTGCCGGCCACGAACCTGCCGGCATCGCGGTGGAGTATGAACAGAAGCGCATCTCCGGTAAGAATCACCGCGACGGAATCGACCGAACCACTGGGAACATGGAAACTAAAGCAAACACGGAATAGCACGCCAGGGCAAACGAATCATCCACCCGGCTGGGAGAAAGTGCGGTGTTCTGTCAAGCGATTTCGCTTCTGGTTGTTAAGTCTCGTCCAATTGGCTGGACACCATTTTAGGATAAAGGGGGCATAATCTGTCTTTCCTTAATTGACCAATTGGCCTGCCAATCGTATTTTTAGAATGTCCATCGATCTGTCTACCTGATCGGACGGACTTCCCCGTTCGCCGTTGAGGGTTTTCGTGGCAAAACAAAAAGAATATTCCGTACCGTCGATCGAGCGGGCGCTTTCGGTGCTGGAGTGTCTCGCCCGGGCGAAGCGGGGTTTCTCGCTTTCTGAAATTGGCCGCAGACTGAGAATCCCAAAAAGCTCGGNNGCCACCTCATCCTCTCCACTCTCGAGCGGAGAGGGTTCCTGCAGAGGAATACGAAGACCAACCGTTACTGTTTTGGTCTGCAACTAGTTAGCCTGAGCAGGAGTGCGCTCGAAAACCTCGATCTGCGCGAAGAAGCTAAGCCCTTCTTGTGCTCCCTAATGCAAGAAAGTGGGTTCACAGTACACATGGCGGTGTTGGAACGTGATGAAGCAGTGATCATTGAAAAAGTTGAGGCGCCCGGACTCGTCAGGTTGGCTTCATGGGTCGGGCGCCGCCTCGATGTCAACTGCAGCGGAGTTGGAAAGGCTCTCCTGGCCTTCCTGCCCGATGACGAACTTGATTGTCTTCTCAGGACGAAAGACTTTGCCCGTCATAATAGTCGCACCATCATCTCAACGACCATTTTGAGACGGGAACTCATCCTTGTTAGACAGGCGGGATACGCTCTCGACAATGAAGAGGATGAACCTGGAGTTCGTTGTATAGGAGCTCCCGTGTTTGACGAGAAGGGGAAAGCCGTTGCCGCAATCAGCATAGCAGGAGTTGCAAGCCAGATTGGAATCGACCGTGTTCCAGTCCTGGCGCGTCTGGTAACGCGGGCTGCTGGACGTATTTCCGCGCGCATGGGCTACGTCGCGCAAGAAGCCGCTGCGGCCCGTCGGGAGACGTCAACTGGAGATAAGAAAGCTTCCCGGCCGAGAAGCAGTAGCGTCGCTGTTCCTTAGGAGAAGCAGTATGCTCCGATGTTTTTAACTGGAGGGCGGAGGCGGTGTTCATCTAGCACCGGTTGCGCGATCAATAAGCGCTGCAGATAACCCTTGGGAAACAAGCAAGCCAATTTGGGGGACAGATCATGCCGGAGGATCGATTAAGACACAGAAGCGGCCCGTTGCGGGCCACGAACGGCTCAACCGCGGACATTCACATTGGGGTCGTAGGCCTCGGGCTGATGGGCATGAGCATCATCGCCTGTCTGCTGGCCGCTGGACATCCCGTGACAGCAATCACTCGCAGTGTTGCAAAGCATAAGCACGCACGCCGTCATATATTGGCACTCTTAAAGCAGATGGTGAAGCAAGGCATCCTGCAGCGAGACCCGTCCAAAGTGATTCAGAAGTTGATCATTTCAGAGGACTTCTCGAGCCTGCGAGATTCTCAAATTGTAATCGAGTCGATCATAGAAGACCTCGCAATCAAACGGGTCGCGTTGGCTCAGATTGAGGAGGTTGTGTCGCCGGAGACAGTGATTGGGAGTAATACATCTGCGATTCCCGTTTCCACCTTGCAGGAGGAAACCAAGCACCCCGAGCGGATCCTGGGCATCCACTGGGCGGAGCCCGCCCATGTGACTCGTTTCTTGGAAATTATTTGCGGAAAGAGGTCGGAACTGCAGTCCGCGCAACGGGTAGTGGCGCTGGCGAAAGTGTGGGGGAAGGAGCCCTCACTTCTGCGGAGGGATGTTCGAGGCTTCATCACGAACCGTCTTATGTACGCCATGTTACGAGAAGCCTTTTTCCTGGTGGAGAACGGCTATGCAAATATCGATGACGTGGATCGTTCGTTGCGCAACGATCTGGGCTACTGGATAACCTTTGCTGGCCCGTTCCGATTCATGGATCTGACAGGCATTCGGGCATACGCAGCCGTGATGAAAGATCTGTTTCCAGAACTCGCCTGCGATACCAAGGTGCCAGCGCTGATTGACCAGTTAGTGAAGTCAGGTGCTCGGGGCGTATCCAACGCCCACGGGTTCTATCCGTATACCGCTAAAGAAGCCCGAAGATGGGAAAGACTTTTTCTCAAGTTTACGTACGAGATCCGCGAATTGGCGCAGAAGTATCCTGAGAACGTCGGTAGCGATCGTCAGAATCCGAAAACTGGTAAGGGTAAGACGACTTCAAGGAAGGGTGTTCGGTCAGAATGAGGTTGGAAACAACGCGGACGACATTATTATTATTGATCTTAAGAGACGGCATAAATATTTTCCTCTAAAAAAAGCGTTGCCAACCTTTGTAAACCATCGTGAAGAGCAATGACTTGAAAGTTGGACACCTTTTACATTATAGAGAGGCCATACCAAATGCCTAAAGTTGAAATCAAACATCCTGACAAGTTGGCGTCGACGGGTTCATACTCGGCAGGGGTCGAGATCGACGGCTGGCTTTTCGTCAGCGGACAGGGACCACTGGACCTGCGGACGGGCGCCGTGGTCCGCGGATCGATTGAAGAAGAAACCCGACTGACGCTCAACCATATCGGAAAGGTCTTGCAGAGCGCCGGCTACGGCTTCGCTGACGTAGTAAAGTGCACCTGCCACCTCGAAGACATTCAAGACTTTGGCAGATTCGACAAAGTGTACGCTGAGTTCTTTCCCGGAATCCGTCCCGCGCGTACCACCGTGCAGTCGGGGTTGGGAGACGGAATCAAAGTTGAGATCGATGCCATCGCACGGAAGACGCGGTAGACCCTGTGGGCCGACCAACGGAATTAACGGTTGGATGGCATGGCACTTAGGCGAAGAGGAAGTCTCGAGTCAATGAAAATCTCCGATCTGGATACCCCGGCTGTGCTGATCGACGTCGACGTCATGGAGAGAAATCTCCAAAGCATGAGTGACTATTGCGCAGCGCACGGTCTGAAACTGCGACCGCACACTAAGACCCATAAGATTCCAGAATTGGCACAGCTGCAGTTGAGGCTGGGTGCTTCGGGCATCACGGTGGCAAAGTTGGGCGAAGCTGGCGTCATGGCTGACAGCGGCGTGAACGACATTCTGATCGTTTACCCATTGCTCGGTGAAAAGAAATTGGATCGATTGGTGCGACTGGCCGAATGTGTCAGATGCGCGGTAGCGATTGATTCGTTGGAGGTCGCACAGGGGATATCCCGAGCTGCTTTGAAAGCCGGAGTTACAGTGGGAGTGAGAGTGGAGTTCGACACTGGGTTTGGACGGTGTGGCCTGCCCATCACGGAGGACTCTGTGGAAACGGCTAAGCGGATTCGTGAGCTTGCCAGCCTGCGCTGGGAAGGTGTTCTGACCTATCCAGGCCACATTATGGGAACAGCCGCCGAGCGTGAGATCCTGCTGGCAAGAGAAAACAATGAGCTTTCCAAGCTGAAAGAGCTTCTCGATCTCCAAGGAATTGACTGCGAAATCGTGAGCGGGGGCAATACACCCGCCGCCTACATCTCCCATCGCTTTAAGAGCGTTAATGAAATCCGGCCCGGCACCTACATTTTTAATGACAAGAACACCGTCTGCGCGGAAGCTGCGACCTATCGCGACTGTGCAGCAACGGTTCTCACTACGGTAGTGAGCGTCAGCGTTGCCGGCAAAGCTATGGTTGACGCGGGAACCAAGACTCTCTCTGCCGATCCGCTTCTCTCCGGTCTCAAGCTTGGCTACGGGGAAGTCCTCAACTATCCCGAGGTCACGATCGAGGATCTGTCCGAAGAACATGGCCACCTGAACGTGCGGGGAGTGCGCACTCCACCGAAGTTAGGAGAACGGCTTCGCATTGTTCCCAACCACATATGTACCTGTATCAACCTACATGATCGAGTCTATGGATGTAGTGGGGAAGACGTAGTGGTTCAGTGGGAGGTTAAGGGACGAGGAAAAGTTCAGTGATCAATAATTTCCCAAATTCCTCTTGCTACGCAGTGGTGAAGTGACCGCCGAATTTTGTGCCAGGGGAGACATTGGGCTCGATAAGAATGGGCTTGACAGCCTCCGGATGCCCCGAGTTGCGCGATGGCCGGTGCTACACTCTGAAAAGGGCAAGATTGCTCCGGCAGGACGTTCCTTATGTCGGGTGGAAGATTGCAGCGAAAACTTCTTATCGCGTTGGCTTCTGGCCTTCTGGTGACGCCAAGCCTTGTGGCACAGCAGAGATTCACGGCTCGGCGGTTGACACAATCGCCAATTCCTCCGCCAGTGGCAACCTCGCCGGTTCCGCTACCTCCAGAACAACTGCCGCCCTCGCCCCCTGAGGTGCAATTCCGGCAGGGGCAGCTGACGATCACGGCCTCGAATTCCACTTTGGGTGATATTCTCCGGGCTGTGCGCAAGGAGACCGGCGCATCAGTGGACGTGCCGGGCAACGCCACAGAACGTGTGGTCGGACAATTTGGCCCCGGGCCAGCCCGTGATGTACTAGCTGCACTATTGAACGGATCGCCTTTCAACTACGTCTTATTGGGATCAGCGGAGAACCCAGCCGCTCTGGACCGTGTCATTCTGACCTCCCGGTCCGGCGCAAACGATCAGCCTGTTCAAACGGCGAGCGTCTCGCCGCAGAATCAGCCAAACCAGTATGACGACGCTCGTTTGCCGCCTGCGATTCGTGCGGCCAACGCCAGGGCGATCGTGGCCCGTTCAGTAGCGGTTCAGCAACCGGCGGACACCGAGGACATGTCGAGTGACGACTCTGTTCCCGACGCTTCAGACAGTGCCGACGCGGACGAACAGGGAACCCCCGGGAAGGCAGACGACCAGCCACAGCAGCCGAATCCGTTGGGAGAGCCAGGGGCAGTGAAAACTCCGGAACAACTCTTGCAGGAACTGCAACAGCGGCAGCAACAAATGCAACCACCGGGTGTCCCAAACGCGCCCGACTATCCACCCGCTCCGGGCCTGCCCCGACAGCCGCAGTAAGCTTTCTTGCGAAAGCCCGTGGTTAATAACGTATCGCACACCTAAGGCGCGTGTCTTGTCCCAACCGTTCGTGCCGGGCAGACCCCAGAAAAGCATCAAAAGCGTCGAAATCCCGGATGTCAGCCAAGTGACAAGTACTGTGCCTCTCGAAAACTCGGAACGACAGAGTGCGCGGGAATTATACTTCTTTCCGAATTCCATCCTTCGATGCATATTTATCTGGACGCACTCCTCGTTACCCTACGTTCGATCGTTCGATCATCCGCTCACGCCTTGACCTCCAGCTCGAAAATCTGGCGCTGCGTCACCAAATCAACGTGCTTCATCGCGCGGCAAGGAGACGAGCTGCGAGACGTGGTTCTCGTTTTCGGACATTGTTTGCGTTTCTTTTCCGTATGCACCTAGTCCCGGAAAACCGGCGTCTCCCGCCCCAAGCGTGGGGGAAAACCTGAAGTCATCGGGAAAAGTTGATCTACGTGCCTTCGACTTCTCTGATCTGGCCCTGCAACTCTCAAGATCTTTCGAGCGCAGCCCGCCAAAGTCTGCGCTCGGTTGGCGTGCCATCCGGTAGACTATTGATTCCAAACAGTATCGCGCAGAGCTTGTGCTTCCTTCAGCCCAAGATGACATGCATTTCCAGCGATGTGGCAGTTGAAGAATAGTCGCTAAGTTATTGAAATCATGGTGGCCAGGGACGGAGTTGNNATAAGTGTTTACAACGACTTAACAGGTTTTAGGTGGCTGCGTAAGTACTTCAAAGGTCATGAGAGACGCGTTTATCTTGGGCTGGAATCTTGGGCTGGGACTCGACCGCTCCAAAGCAAATCGACGAATGGAAAACTGCAACCGTTCCGCCGACTGTCGACGACAAGCGCATTTTGCCGCGATTTGACGGCCGATCAATCCAAGAAGCCGGGTTCCTCTCAACACGACGAGATTCAGTTAATGAGCGACGCGGCGTGTTTTCTGAGCGCCGGCGTGAAGTCGCCTGCAATCGCCCAGTGGGGGGGATTAGACGCCCTCGCTCCTATGCGGACCCAATTTCGGCGCTGGAAGGAAGCAATCTCAGCAACAAGAATCCTTCATGAGATTGCCCTGAGGACAGCCTAAGTCGACTGGAAAATTGAAGTTAACTTGGGCGGCAGGCGGCATTAGATTTCCCGCCATCGTGCCTTTGCTCGGCTTTAGAGCTGCCCTCGACGTAATTCTGCTAAAAAACTGTGCGTGTTTTAGTGTGGCCAAGAATCTGTGCGAAAGGGCGATGCCGGTAGTCCCTCCGCGTTCGAAAGATCGCAGTCCGGACTGTCGGCCCACGCGTATCGGACTGCCACTGGAGCTGCAACTTCAGGGCTGGACACGATGATTGAGCTTCCTTCGATCGACGCTTGCGCCCAGTGAAATTGTCGATCCTCTCCGGCGATCGCAAAACCCTGCGGAATGCCTCCACCCTTGGCCCGCAAACCGCCGTCCGCGTGCACGAATCGAATGCGGATTGCGTTTCCCTCAACGGACATGGATTGATATCGGGGTCCTGAATAGACGACCGGGGTTTCATAGGTGACACCCAGCGCCCATAGCGCCAGTCGTTGTCCTACCTCCGCTTTCCGATGAGGGTGAATGTCTTTCGGATCTCCGACATCAATGGTTACGGCTAAGCCAGTGTGAGGGATCTTGTTCAAAGTGAACAGTTGCGCTTCCCGCAGTTCCGCCCAGGCGGATTCCGTTGGATGGTCGGGACTCGCGCCATGATTTGGCAGCTGCACGATGAGGAACTCCATCGCGGCGTAATGCGAGGCGGAGCGCCAACTCTGGATGAGATTCGGCAGAAGCACACGATATTGCTGCGCTTTCAAGGCGTTGCTCTCCCCCTGATACCAGATCGCGCCGCGGAACGAGTATGGCAGCAAAGGCGCGATCATGCCTTGATATAGACCGGAAGCATGACGGTGTGGGTAACCTGCCGGGGGAACGTTTTCAAGCACGAAGCCCGTTAACGCTGCAGGAGTGAATTCCTTTACCACTCCCCATCCCTCCTGGTGCAGGTCGCGGAACCAGATCGTAACCTGCGTCCAGTCGCCCGAGGCATGAAGCAGCGAAGTAGCATAGTCGTCCCAGTCGGTAATCGTCGACTGCAAAGAGCGGAAACGGAATGAACCATGGCCTCGCACCCAGAAACGGATGCCTGCATAACTGCTCAGGTCCACCGGCAATCCATCTGGCTGGAATTTGGCGGTCACACGAGAGTCGTCAGAGGCGTCGATCCGGCCGGCGACCTGAGCGGCGAAGCCGGTGCCACCGCGTCCGGGAGAGATCAGAGCGAATGTCGTCTCGGGCGCGGCACGCCAGTCATAGAACCAATCGCCGCCGAAAGCTGTGTGGGCGCTACCATCATCGAAGTTGGCAAGCGGAAGTGGCTTGCCTGGATGCGAGGGCTCTGGAATGAGCTCAAAGTCATCGAATGCCAAATCGAAAGGTGCTCGGCTGGCGGTGAATGTGTCGCCCTCGGAGCGGTTCCATTCCTCGAGAATCGGCTCGATTTGCGGATCCTGCTTGACCGCCTCCGGCGCGATCCATTCTTCGATGGTGGTTCCAGGCCATGCGGCCTCGATGATTCCAATCGGAACCTTCAACTTGCGGTGAAGATCGCGGGCAAAATAGTAGGCGACGGCGGAGAAATCCTTGACCGTATCGGGGGTGCAGGGTTGCCACGAGGCGGGGAGAGTGTCCACCTGCGGGGCGAGCGATATCTTTCTGGGAACGTTGAAGAGCCGAAGGTTCGGGTAATCCGCTTTAGGAATCTCCTGGTCCGCGCCCGTGGAACCGCTCAGCGCAAAAGTCATGTTGGATTGTCCCGACGCGATCCAGACTTCTCCGATCATGACGTCCTTAATAAGGATGGTCTTTTTGCCAGCAACCGCCAAGCTGAATGGTCCGCCGGCATGCATTGCAGGCAACCGCACGCTCCAGCGGCCCCTGGGGTTTGTGATTGTCGTCCTTGAAGTTCCCACCAGGCTGACCACAATCTTTTCACCGGGGTCAGCCTTGCCCCAAATGTGAATTTCCCGCCCCTGTTGGAGAACCATGTGGTCGCCAATCAAATTGGGGAGTGTCGGTTCGGCCCGGCAAAACGGTGGGGAGAGGAGCAAGCACATCGAGAAAAAGAGGTGCCAACGGCCAAGAAGGGAGCTTCGTTTTGCCGGTCTTGTATCGCGCATCCGGTTAAGCGACCGCGAAGACGAACCACAGTGGCACAGATTAATAGCCATGACCTTCCTATCGCGCAAATTGCAACTCACTTTTCTTCGAGTATCACCAGGTCCCAGGGCTTCAACGTGAGCGATTGCGCGGGAGCAATCTCGGTATTCGTGAGAATATCTTCGGCGGCTTTGTACGGATACTGAAAAGTCTGCGGGTCGCTTGAATAATTCATGTAGTAGTGGATGATTCCTCCTGCACGGTTGGTGCCGTGCTTCACGCGCACTGGCGCGGGCAATTGCTGGTCGGGACCAGTCACTCCGGCTTTTCTGAGAACATCGAGAATCACTTTTGCTTGCAATGTGTCAGATAGTACCGTCCCCTCGTAAGTCAAAGTTCCGGCACCGAAGTGATTCTGAGTAAGAGCCGCGTATTTGCCAAAAAAAGGGTGATCATAGAAGGCCAACGGCTGCGCGCCCTCAAGAATTAGCATCTCGGCCCAATCCGACACATGATTGTCCGAGCCCGTCTTAAAAGGGTCGTCCTTCAATGCCAGCGGCTTTGCCAGACTTGAAAACTCCTGGTAACGAAAACCGGCGGCTTTGCGCAGTGGCCCGGGCGCCATGGTCCAACGAACGGTGTTGTATTCATTGGTAAAACCGCTCTTGAACGCCACGATGAGGTTGCCCCCACCGCGGACGTACTCGCCGAGCCGGTTCAACACTTCGTCGCTGGCAACGTACAACGGAGGCACCAGGATCACTTTGTAGTAGGAGAGATTCGTGCTCTCGGGAAAAATGAAGTCAACACCCACGTTTTGTCTATACAGAGCGCCGTACATCTGGTTCAGGATGGTCCGGTAGTTAACCGTGTCGCAGAACTTCATAAACTCGATGCCGTAGTAGGAATCGCTGCTGTAGAGAACTGCGACTTTGTTACTGCGTTTCAGGTCAACGATCTTTGGTCCGATGCGTTTCAACTCATGCGCCGTGCGGCTCACTTCGGCGTACGCGCGATCGGGCTCCAAGTCGTGCGACAGCACTCCTTTCCAGTAAGTCTCTTGTCCGTAGTGGATGGAATGCCAATGCCAGTACTCAACCATATTCGCGCCTGATGAGAGGTGGGAGTAGACGTCGAGGCGGAGCTGGCCATCGTAGGGTGGAAACTGCTCCTTCGAATCCCAACCGATGGTTTGCGCATTGGTCTCGGTGACGAGGTAGTTTGTTTGCTTGAGCGAACGGGAGTAGTCCCCACGCATGGTGGAATCAAGTCCGTCAAACTGATCTTGCGTGCCGTGATAAGGATTGACGGCCACAATGTCGAGCATACGGGCAATGTCGTGCTCGTTGACATCGGCTCGCGGCGGACCAGCAAGATCATGGGTGACGAACTGGTCGGGCCTCTTGTACTCATTTACGATGCCGGCTTGCCAGCCAAGGAAGTCAGTGGTCATCCATTGCTGGTAGCGCTGCCATTCTAGCTTCCAGCCGGGATTGATGATGCCTTCTTGTGGCGGGATCTCAGTCCAATCGTTTAGCCGCTGTCCCCAGTAGTTCAAGCCCCAGTCTTTGTTCATTTCGTCGACCGTCTTGAACTTCTTCTGGAGGTAGCTGACAAATCCCTCCTGAACGTCATGATTCGCGGCAGCGCCGGAGGAGGTCTCGTTGTCAATCTGCCAGCCGATAACGGTGGGGTTGTTCCTGTAATGCTCAAGGAGTTTTCGGATCACGCGCTCGCAGTAGAAGCGGTAGGTGGGATTCATCAAGTCGGTATTTTGACGATAACCGAATGTAATGGTCTGTCCGCCGAAGCGCGTGATTACGATCTCCGGATGCTTCTTGTACATCCAGGCCGGAATGGAGTAGGTCGGAGTGCCAAGAATGACTTTGATGCCTGCCTTCTGCATCCGATCAATCACGCGATCCATCCAGGCATATTCGAAGCGACCATCCTCCGGTTCCCATAATCCCCAGCTTGATTCACCCAGACGAACCACCGCGATGCCGGCTTCTTCCATCAGCCGTACATCCTGTTCCAAGCGCTCGTAGGGCATGTATTCGGGATAGTAGGCAACACCGTAAAGGACCGTTTCCATTTTGTCGGGAGCGAATGCGGGCTTGCTCTGGGCGGCGGAGATGCATCGGTGGAAGAAGGTCAGCGCCAGAATTGCGGCAAGGAAGAAGGACCGTGCGATGGAGGTTGCTATCACTGTCTTGTGCTCCTTTGAGGCGGCGCTAGCGGCTTCCGTGACGTGGCCTTCGCAACAGGAATCACTTAGCGCACGCGACCGATTCGATTGCTCCTCGGTCGACGCCGCCGCATTGCGGCACCGTGACACCAAAGAAATCTCTGGCCCCGCTGTTTTCAATTGCCTTCCCGGAATCCACGGCGGGCGAGTTCTTTTGGGGCGCATATCCCGAGATTGTGTGGCGACCGAACCCAGCGTGGCCAGGGTTTGCCAACAGCGGATTCGAGGTGAGGGCGTGCGGATCGTCCGCTGGAGGCACTCCGTAGTAGACGTTGAAGTCGTAAACGTTGTTCACGCTCTTGCCGGGACCGGGTGCGGTCTCGTAAGAACCATCGGGGTTTCCCTTTACGCCATACGAGAATCGCGCGATGCCTTCAACATAGAAAATGTTGTTGTAGAAGTACGTATTCGTCGCCCACCCGGTCCAATCCGTGTGGAGAACGACATCCACGTTCTCCCCTTTTGCAACATAGATAGTGTTGTTATAGATGAGCGTGTTCCTCACCGGACCCGAGAGCTTGATCCCCCGGTGATGATCGTTCTGGCTGATGTTGTAGCGAACAATCGTGCCGGTATTCCCCACGCTGTTCTCCGGACTCTGCGACCCTTCGTTGCAAATCAGCAAGAATCCACCCTCGTTGTCGTGGCTGTAGTTGTACTGGATGATCGTATTGCGGCTGTTCCAGTCGGAATCGAAGCCTTCCGCATCATGTTGCCCGCGCGTGCCATAGACTTCGTTGAACTGCACCACCGTATTGTCGGCGCTCCACGGCCAAATGCCGACGTTGTAGTCTTGCGAGCGCTGGCTGGCATGGGCGACGACGTTGAATTCGACCACCGCCCCGTCGGTGGCAACGTTCACAATTCCGTCACCGCCGATATCGTCCAGTGCATTATTCCGAATCACCACTCCCAGGCTTGGGTACCACTTCGAGCGTATCCAGTGCGTGGACGAACCAAGAATTCCGCTGCGATCCACGTGGCGAATGTGATTGCCCTCGATGCGGAGATCCACAAAGCGACTCGGCTTCTTGTCCCCGACACAGTGATAAGTGATCCCGCCATTCTCTTTCATCTCATTATTGCCGTTGACGTCGTGAACATCGAGATCGTCAACATAGATGTGATGCGCATCGCCGTAATCCTCAGCCACGACGCGAACGCCGCGGCGGACTCCCGGAGATGTTCCCGTGTTAGTCACCTCGAGGCTGCGGATCTCCCAATATTCCTGGTTCTTCAGCAAGACCGCGTCTTCGGCTTTTCCGTTGCCGTTAATCACCGGCTTCGGCTCGCCGCCGTACTTGTCAATCATGATCGGCTGGCGCTCCGTTCCCGACCCCTTCGGCCAGAGCTGTCCCGTCCAAGTCGAGCCGGACTTAAACAAAATGCGATCACCGGGGGAAAAGACGGTTGCGTTGACCCTGGCCAGTGTTTTCCATGCCGTGGATAAAGAAGTGCCGCTGTCGTCGTCGTTGCCCGACGTCGAATCAACGTAGTAAGTCGTTCCTGATTTCTGAAGACTGCCCGCACTGCCCTGGCGACTCTGTTTTCCTAAGCTGCCAATCCCTCCCGCCATCAACAAGACAATGCATAACCAAAGACTCTGGCGAGATGCCCTAGCGGCTTGCATTTCGGCTCCACATCCTGTACCTACCGAGACTGGTTAGCAGCAATTGTTGAAAAGACTACCGGGTAGCCACAGGTTCGCGAGTTACCCGGCAAGCTCTTCGTTCCTAGAATTCAAACCGAATGGCAAACTGCCCGTTTCGCGGGCCATCGACCACTCCAAAAATTTGCCCCCAGTTGGCCGCACCGATACTATTCTGATTGTTGCCGTAGCAGCCATTGATGTTGTAGTAGTGACGGTTGAAGATATTGTAGAACTCCGTGCGAAATGTCAGTCTGTATCTTCCATCGGAGCCCATGTTGAAGTTCTTCAGCAGGCTAGCATCTTCGTCGGCCTGTCCAGGACATCGCAGGGCGGAAGTGCCTGGCGACGGCGGCAGGTACCCTGCTGACGGATTGCTCGCGACGCTCTGCGGGATGTAAACATCCTGCGCAGGGATGGTGGTCTGACCCGCCGGTATCGGCACGTAGTGTCTCGGATTGTTGGGGCCCGTGTATCCCGCCAGATTGAACTGTGGATAGATGTCTCCCCACAGTGGCCAATAAGGATTGGCAGCTCCAACGTGGAACGGCGCGCCCGTGTAGTACTTGACCAATCCTGTTAGCGTCCACCCACTAACAATTCCATTCACCACATGGTTTTGACCTGCCAACGATTGCCTACCCCTGCCGAAGGGAAGTTCGTAGCTGACAAATCCTTTCACAACATGTGCCAGATCATAGCCCGTAACCGCGTGCGCCGCCTGACGCATGTTGCCGAAATCCTGCACGCCGGTGTAATAGTTGTTGCCCTCCTGCTGCGAGGAAAACGAGTCTCCCTCTTGCCGGGACCACGTGTAACTCATGTCCATGGTCAAGCCGCGCCCGGTGCGCTTGACTACATCCACAACCATCGAATCGTAGAAGCTTTGGCCCAAGGGCAGACCAACGTAGTTGAGGTTGGCATAACCCCAATAATTACCCTCTGCGTCGGCCAGTTGCGGGTAGGGCGCGATCGCCGCCAGAGTAGAGGCACAGAAGTTTCCGTATACATATTGGTTCCCGGATGGATAGGGGACGCCGAACTGGGCGGCGTCTGCCGGGCTACATACATAGTTGTAGGCAACGCCTTGCTGCGCCAACCGCTGAAAAGTCGCGGTTGGGCCTTGATTCCATGCCAGCGCGGTGTCCGTCAAATGGTGGCCGCGGTTGCCGACATAAGCTACCTCCAAACGCGTGTTCGGAGTGAGCTCGTGCTCGATGCCAAAGTTGAACGCCTCGCTATATCCCAGCTTGAGAGCTCGAGGATCAACGCTAACCACCGGAAACAGGGCCGGGGATATGGGCGGGGTGTTGGCGTCCGGCCTAATCACCGTGCCTGGATATCCTTGGTCCCAATCAAAGCTGCCTGTCTGGTTGATGCCCAGTTGCGGCGCAAACGCGTCGGGCACGCCGTTAGAGAAAGCCACGCCCACGGGATTGTAGATCAGGCCGAAAGAACCGCGAACCACGGTCTTGGGCTGCAACTGATAGGCAAATCCGAACGAAGGCCCGAACTGCTTCGCGTACTCGTTCTTTTCAAAGCTGTCGCTGCCGTTCTTGGCAAAGATCAGCAACCCGGGAGCGTTGTAGTTCGGGTTGATGGCGTTGAGATCGTAGTTTGCCCAGTTGCCATTCTTTTCGTGAAAGCGGAAGTTGTAATTCCAGCGCAGCCCCATGCTCAGCGTAAGTCTTGACGTGGCCTTGTAGCTGTCCTCCGCGAACAGCACCAGCCCTTTCTGCCGCCCGTACAGGTCGTAGGGCACCCTCTCGCTGGCGTTGTTCACCTGCCCTAGGAGGAACGAGGCGTAGGCAAATCCGTCGTACGGATATCCCGCCCCGGCGGTGTAGTTGCTCGAAAAATTAAACGAAAGAGCTCCTTGGCCAGAGCGGCTGTTGATCTGGTGGGCTACGAAATCACCTCCGAAAGAGAGGTTATGGCGGCCTTTGCTCCACGTGAGGGTGTCGCCGATGGTTTGATTGACGCCGGTAGCATCCCCCTGCCAGGTACTGCCCAGGAACGTCTCGCTGTGACCATACGCGCTGTTGTCCGAGAAACCAATGTATGGAAAGTTGGTGGCTCCGGTGTTTCCGAACCCGAGTTGCGAGTTCCAGTTTCCGGGGTCCGTAGGCGAACTGGCATTGTAGTCGTAGTTGTAGGTGAAGTTCAGGACATTCAGAACCGTCGGGCTGAAGGTATGCGATTCGCTGACCCGCCACTGTTGCGAACGGAAGATCTGAAAGCGAGCATCGGAAAGTGGCCCGCCGTTCTGGGTTCCGGCCTGCCACAAGCCGCCGCTGTCGTCCAGAGTTCGCGGTTGGTGGTTGTAGACCCACGAACCAGAGAGACGGTCTCGCTCCCGCAGCACCTGGTCCAGTTTAACCACATACCAGGTGGGAGTCTGGTTAGGCGTGCTTTTGCTCAGGCCTCTGCTGTTGCTGTCGATTCCGCCAAATTGCGGAGCGTAATACTGCTGGTAGATCTTATTGACATTCGTCGCCACCGCGCTAATCCGGTTTGTGGGGATGATGTTGCCCGTGAACTGATTTCCGGTCGTCGGATCGTAGATCATGTTTTCCTGTGCAACAACGGCCTGGCCCGCGTTGTTTTGCGTCATGATTGGCACCGGGTTCTGGTTCGCAGGGTACCCATTGCACAATCCCGTTCCGTTCCCTCCAGTGCAGAGATCCCCTCCCAGCAGGCTGCTGAAGTTTCCCGACAAGAAATCCGACGTAGGAACAGCCGCCGACCCTCCGTTGAGACCGAAATCGGTTTGTTGAAAGCGCTCAAAGGCGCCGAAGAAAAAGGTCTTGTCTTTGATGACCGGGCCGCCCAGGCTGAAGCCGTAGTCCCAAGCGCGCCACTTGGGCTTACCCTGACCCAGGTTGTCATCTGTCCAGGTATTCGCGTCCAGCAGTTCGTTGTGGCCATATAGAAACGTGGAACCGTGGAGCTTGTTGGTTCCCGACTTAAGATTAAACGCGATCACGCCACCACCGGTGATGGAGCTCTGCGCATCCAAGCCGCTAGTCTGGGACTGCAGTTCTTCGACCGCTTCCATCGTGGGTCCAGACCCATAAGTGTTGCCTTGGAAGCTGGAGGTGCCGGAGGTCCCGTCGACGGTGAAGTCCTTGGTGAACCACTGCCCACCGTTAATCACGGCCCCGTAGGCATTGCTAATGGGCGAATAGCCCGGCGTGAGTGCAACCGCGAAGTCCTCGGCATTTCGCCCACCGCCCAAGATACTCAGAGGCAGGTCAGTCACTATTTTGCCGTTCATGTTTGTACCGACCGACCCCCTTTCCAAGTCCAGGACCGGAGCATCGGCCGTGACCGTCACTGTTTGCGCCTCCGCCCCCACCTTGAGCGGTGCGTCGATGCGGGCCACCTCTGTCGACTCCAGGGTGACAGCGGGACGGAGCAGGGTTTCAAATCCGTCCTTCTTGAATTCGACGGAGTACTGCCCCGGAAAGAGGTTGGGGATGACATAAATCCCATCGCCATTGGAGACGGTTTTGGTGGGCACATTCGTGCCCGTGTTGGTGGCGGTCACTTCCACACCGGCAACCACCGCCCCGCTGGAATCGGTTACCGTGCCGGTGATCGAGGCACGGTTCGCTTGGGCCGACACTCCTTGGGCAGAAAGAATGATCATTCCCGCAACGATTAAACACAGAACCAAATGTAGTTTTCCGGATCTCCGCATTTTCTGCCTCCAAAAGAATCTGGCTGGGAAAATAACCCTCCACCGAACCAGCGCCCCAGTCGCGCTATCAGCTCTTCATCCCAATACTCAACACCTTCCGAAACCCTAACGTTCACGCTAGCCGTCGTCACACTACCGCTCTGTGACCTGGCTCACACCGGCTGGTATGGGCCGCACCGTCACCTTCACTACTTCCTACCAGGAACTGACCCACCGATCCTCTTCAACCTGACCTCGACTAATCCAACCGAACCGGGGGTCAGCACGATTCCGTTGGCATCGGCTGTGGCTCCCGGCACCTTTTCGTTGGCGGTATAAAAAAGAGTGAACAAATCATATCCCTCCGGCACTAGGCCCAGCGGCGTCCGGACCTCACTGGCCCAGACGCCGCTCCCCCTCTGAACCACCAGATGTTGCCCCATGGACCAGTGAATTCCGTCGGCCGAGAACGTATAGCCAATGGCATTCGGCGCGTCGGTGTCATAGACCGCCACGTAGGTTCCATCCACCAGACGGGTGACGATTGGATTCTCAATAAAACGGGTTTCGACCGTCAGCGGGTTCAACTCCGTGCACCGCTTCCACGGTCCGGCGATGTCGGGCGCCAACGCGAGTCCGACCTGCCACAGCGACAGCGGTAGTCGTTCGGTGTGGGCGCTTCCGTAGAATGCGTACCAGCGATCGCCAACTTGATAGGGGAAGAACGAATCCGTTCCCTGGAGTCCTTCCCACGGGTCGGAATCGTTGTTGCGCTGAAGGACGATGCCCGTATCCACATAAGGTCCGCCAACTCCGTCGATCCCCGGAGTCTTTGATACTGCCCTCCAGATACGGCCTTCATGGTTGGTGAGCCACTGCTGTGAGGTGTCGGGCGCGGCCTGGTAGGCGACATAAAACAGGTTCCACCGCTTTTCCTTCGGGTCGTACACGGGCAAGGGAGACCACAGTGCCGCGCGCGGATCCTTTCCCGTGAAGTCGCCGCTGGATTCGAAAAGGGTGGAAGCTCGTTTCCAGTGCAAGCGATCGCGGCTAACCCAGTGTGCCAGCTTCATCTTGACCCAATGCGGATCGCCAATCATCTCAGAGGTGAACAGATGATAAGTGCCACTGATCTTCAGCACCCGACCTCCCTCGAATCCGTACTTGTTGCCTTCGGCGCCTCGGGACTGAACGGTAAGAACTGGAGTGTCGAACCGTTTGCCCGCGACCATTTCCATATCTGCACCCAGCAGCGGGTGGCAGGCGGTCAAGAAAAGCAAGGTCACAAGCCCGGGAAGGAGTCTCCTTGATGTGCTTAGTGGCGACATGGCCGACTCCCCTTCTAGGCTCCGGTCTCGCCTCCTTCAAGGTAAAGCAGGTTATGGCGAGGGTTAACCGGGGTATTTTTGCGGATTTCCGTATCGGGAGGCGCTAACCCAGCCTTATTCTGTGATTCTCCATAAATTGCTGGCGAGGGAAGCCTTAGTCGAGCAGAAAGCGGCAACCGCAAAAGACGAGAACGGGCGTTAGGACCCCATAAAGTCTCGCCCACCTCCTGGTACCCCGCATTGGTTCGGTCATTTCCAGTTGATCCAGCTAACCGCTATTAACCTGGCAATTTACCGTTATTTCGACCAGAACCGGCACCCTGAAGCGGTTCCGTTGACGTACGCCGACCCAGAGTGCTATCGTTCGGCAGTATTTCAAAGGAATCGTTTGCGGGACGTCTTCTCATGCTGCTGAATCTCGTTTGCGACTTGAGGTGACGTCTCCACTCAAGCCAGTGACCTCCTCCATATCTCTCTTCGAAAAGCGCGAGGAGCTGCGCCGAGTTCTGGAGAGCAAACTCTTCTCTTCTTCGCCTAAGAAGACCCGCTTCCTTGAGTTCGTTGCAGAACAGGCATTTCGGGGCAACGGCGACAAACTGAACGAGTATCTGATCGGGTTCGAGGCATACGAGCGGGGAACCGACTTCAATCCGCAGAAAGACCCGATCGTGCGAGTGCAGGCCCACGAAATTCGACGCTTGCTGAAGAAGTACTACGAAGAGGACGGTAAAGACAGCCCGCTGCGCATTGACCTGCCCGCAGGTCATTACGTGCCTGTTTTCAGCAGAAGTGCGATTGAGGAAGCAGGTGCGATAGATTCCACCGAGCCAGCTGTCAGTAAACGCGCTAGCGGGAGCCGCTGGCAACTCGCTCTCATTCTGGCTCTGACCGCAGCCTGCCTGCTGCTGGCGTTTCTTCTGACTGCTTCCCTCCGCCGGAATGCGCAGCCAGCGGAGTCCCGAACGCCGGCAACTCTGCCCGATAGTCTCGAGTGGTTCTGGCGCCCATTCCTCCTGCCCGCAGACGCCCCACTGATCGTGATTCCCAATCATCCCTTGCTGCGCGCGGCACACGATGGCGACAGCCAGCAGACTCTGGCCAGTGGCCATGAAATCTCCAAATCAAGTCTTCCTGAGTTCCGCGACACCATTCATTTCCGGGAGTTGAAACGATTCCTGTTTGTTCCTTCTCTTACCGACTTCACGTCTGTCGGGGAATCCCTCGGAGTGGTCAGCCTGTGCGAGATGTTTTCCAGCGTTGGCCAGAGATGCCGCGTGCAGCAGTCGCGACTGGTCAATTTTGAGGAAATCAAGCACGACAACGCGATTTTGCTCGGAGGCAATCAGGCGTGGAGTGGCCGGGTTTTTCTCAACGTGGAAGGCTTTCATTTTCAGAGTGGCGTGATTCTGAACCGGAACCCTCAGCCGGGTGAAAACGCCGTGTACAAACCCGAATTCGATCCCATAACCAATCAGCTCACGCGTGATTATGCTCTCGTGCTCATGCTCCCGAACGAACGAAAAGAGAATCGGGTTCTCTTAATCTACGGCATTTACACCCAAGGCTCACAGGCCGCAATCGAGTACCTGAAGAATCCCGAACGGATGGGAGAATTGCGCAAAGCCCTGATGGACGCATCCCCTGACCATAAGACCATCCCACCACATTTCCAGGCCCTGATCACGACCACGGTTGAGAACGCAGTACCCGGCACGTCGTCGCTAGTTGCCGTGCGGGCGATTCCCAGCCAGTGATCTGGTCCCACCTAGTAGGTAACGACAAAGATCTTGCCCTCCAGCTTCATTTCGTCTCCTTCGCTCGATGAGCATTGGATCGTGACCGGCGATCCGGGCTTGAGGGCGCTGTTCTTGATTTCACCCACCGCCCACGACAGGCCACTCCAGATCACCTTGTCGTAGTTAATCTCGACCGGCACTGGCTTCCCAGCTTGCGACGCGCTTAGCACAAAGACCTGGCCCATGTTTGCGCCGTTCGGCGGACCGCCCTTCCAACTGCGCGCGATGGTTCCGTCGTTTACATAGCGCTGTTGCATGACGATGCGCAGGTCGCCATTCTGCGGAGCATCGACTGAGGCCTGAATAGTGTTCTTCCCCGTTGCGGAAAAAGGTGTTGCGCTAGGGGTGATGGAGCGCGGAATCACAACATCGTCTTGAATGCCGAGGTCGTATCTGGTATTCGCATATTTGCCGAATCCGACGACGGCCAACTGGCCCGGTCCGAGTTCAATCGTATCGCCCTCCAGCACAGGTTGATAGCCGGCATCACAAAAGATGACTCTTCCGCCGGTGATCGCGGCCTGCTCGCGCGAAAGCCGCGGTATCTGAATCGAGTCGATACTCTGTGCAGGATTCACCACGGCATAGACCGTTCCGTCGGAATCAAGGGAACCAAATCCGTAGGGCTGGACGTTGCCTGGAATACCTCCAAAGGTCTTGGTACGGCCAGTTGACTGGAGTCCGAGATAGAGCGCTTGCACCTTGGCGAACCAGCGGGCATCGTCGTCGCTCAGAAACTCAAGGTTGCCATGCACGGTGTTGACCCAGCCACCGCGCGCCATCATTAACAGCAACGCTCCTTTCCATGCATGCGTCTTGCGGTAGTAGATTGTGCCCGTGTTCCCTAGCATGAAGCTGGTCGAGTCGATCCGCTCGAGAGGAAGAGAGGATTGTTCGTAGCGCCGGACCATGTGATCGCTGTAAACATCCATGGACCGCCAGAAACTCATCTCCGGCACGTCGGAGGGACGGGGGTCACCGGAGTAAAGCGAATCGAACACTTCCAGCCAGGGTAGGTCGACAGCATTTTTAAAAGGGAAAGGCCCAGCCGTGGATTCGACATCCCCGCCAAAACCGTTGAACGCGACCAACACGACATCGGGGTTTCGCTGCCGAAAGGTCTTCAGCGCTTGCCGGAATGCATCTGCGTTCCGCGAACGAACCTCCTCGGGAGTCATGTTCTTGGCGGTCGCCGGGGTGGCTGCACCAAAATCCACAAAATCAAACTTGAACATGCGAATGCCATGGTCATACCAGAACTGCAGTGTGTCCATGAAGCTCGGGAGAAAGCCACCCTCCGAGAATGACATTGCGCTCTTCTTCTCGTTGAGCGAGTTCTGCCACTCCGTCGTGGCGTTAACCTTGACCAGCGTATTGGTGCTGAACCATAGCCCAGGCAGAATGCCGTTGGCGCGGCATTTGCGGACCCACTCGTCGGGCCCGTTCGGCCAATTGGGCTTTCGCCAGGTCCGGTAACCACCGTCCGGGTCGAACCAGAAAGCGTCCATCATGTAGTAATCAAAACGGGCGCCGAAATGACGCAAACGAAGAATCTGGTCCAGTTCTTTCATGGCCAGTTGTTCGGTCAGGGGAATGTTGTCGGAGAGCTCGTCGTACGCCGACCAATTGTTGTAGACGAAAATTGGATCCTTCGCGAGGACATGCTCTGGATCTGCATTGGTCCTGGCCAGCGTTGTGGCACCATCCGGAGCGGAGTGTTCCTTTGCCGGTGGTTCGCCTAAGACCTTAGGGCCGAGACATATGACGAGAATCAGGAGAGCTCGGGACACCATAGTCTGTTGCAGCATATTGCTCCGATGGTCCAAAGCCAATAATAATCTGTACGGGATAATCTGTGAGGGAGAGGATTCGCCACTTGCCTCATCGACGCTTCCGGTTCATTGCCCCGTCCAGCAAGCTCACGCTCGACTTGTTCCAGCGTCCGTGCCTTGGTTTCCGGAAGGCGCTAGAACACGAACAAGAACCCCGCGAGGCGGATGGCGGCTTAGGTCTAGGGTGTTCCGGCGGTGCCGAGCGTCCATTTTGACTCAAAAAGTCTTTCTCGGTAGTCACTTGGTCGGGCCTCGCGAGCGCCGCTGACCCCGAGACCGTCGTCGGCATTCACTTCACTCATCCGTTGCAGCTTAGCGTGGCGGGATCAGGATGCCGGTATTGCTCGCCCCAAATCCGCTGGCGTCCGCGTCATCCGCATTGGATTCTTTGCCGCCGATCTGGACAAAGGCATCCCGAGAGTCCGTCAGCACGGTCGACGACATAGATCCATTATGAACGCTAAGCGTCCATTTGCCACTCGATCTAGGCTGCGCTCTGAGGGTTCCGTTTTTCCTTTCGCGTTGTTATGTCCCCAGGGGTTCGCTACTAAGGATGCACGGGCAGGGCCCCATGTGAGGAGGCAAATCAATTCGGAGACATTGTCCCAGGCATTAAATCCCCAGCGAAGGCCGTGTTTCGGGCGCGCGAACATGCGAAAGAAAAACAAACTGTGCTCCGCAGACCGAATGGCCGACCCATCGCCGACTCTCAACACCTTTCGAGTGCAGCCCGCCCAAGTCTGCGCTCGGTTGGCGTGCCATCCTGTAGACTATTGACTCCAAACAGCATCACGCAGAACTTGTGCTTCCCTCAGCCCAAGATAACCTGCGGTTCCAGCGATGTGACGGTTGAAGAATATTCGCGAAGTTATTGAAAACATGGTGGCCAGGGACGGANNACCGCCGACGCCAGCCTTTTCAGGGTCGAAATTAACAGTGATTGCAAGTACTTAGAGGTGCCTCCCGGCTCTGTAAGTTACTGATAGTCACCGCAGGCAAGGCCGACTGCCGGTAAAACTGCCGGTAAGTTTTGTTCGTTGCCTGTTCTCTATCGCTTGCTAACTATCGTTGTGGGTTCGCGCTATTACCCTTGCCGTCAGCCCTGATAAAAGCAACATCCAAGCAGTAAGGAGCCTCACAACACATGAGGAGAGGCTCTGTAACAGGGTTGCAGGCCGCTTGCTAGTGCCGGAAGACCTGCTCATCCAAGAGACGGAGCAGCGAATAGGCAACCTGCGAGAACGTGGGATCATCGACATAGACAGGCTTGTTCGACAACTGTCGGATGCTTTCGCTGTTTCTGGAGAATGCGTTCTAGTTCAGTTGCAGCGCGCGATTCAAGCAGGAACAATCTCATTCGGTCCGGAGTTCTGCATGTTCTGGGTAGGCGAGTCTAGTACGAGCGGCTGTGGGCAGCAAACTAGTAGGAAACGTAGGGCGTTGATATCGGTTCTGCCCGATACCGTCGGAACGCTTCAGATCGGTAGGATCTTCCCAGGACTCTCCACAGAGAACTTTGGCGTTGAATTTGACAGTTTCGTTCGATCAATTTTCGACAAGCTGGGGCAAATTCGGTCGGGTGAGGTTAGGACCACATTGTTGCTGAGACCGCGCGATCGAGATCGTTCAACTAGGCCAAGGGAGTTCGAGCTTCGAGGATGGTGGCGAATTCGTGGTGGGGTCGGGAGCGAGAAACCACCTCGGATGTTGATGTGGGGACGGTTGAGCGCTTGAATTGTGAAGAGACTGAGGAATGCTTTCCGCTACTAGGCTTTCACGACCTCGATGGCCGTCTCGAGTTGTTATCTCTTCCGTCCTTCAAAGCGTCTCGCGAAAGCTCAATGGCGAACTTGGGCACGATGCCGGCTTTTTGAAGCTTCTCAGTATCTAAGCGATAGCGTTTGGCGGCGTCCATCAAACCGTCGTCGGGGGTTTTACCGGATCGCTGATATGCCGAATCCAGCAAACTGATTTCCAGAAGCAGCTTGCATAGTTCCGATTCATCGTAAGTCGCTTGGCAAGTGGTCCCCAGTCTTTGTTCCTCTCCTGTTCGCAACCGAGTATAGGCGACAGCCTAAATCTCCTGTTTGCGCTTAAGCTGCTCGATCCGATCGGTCTTGCCCCGGTCCTCAGTTTTTTGAGCCACCTTGTGCTTCTGCTCCTCAATGCTCCTCGTTCTGGCGCGGTCCTCTTTTGCCTGCTTTTCTACCCGATTCTCCTGTTTCTGTCTTTCAATTCGCGCCGTTTCCTGCTTCCGCTCGTTTTCCTGTCCGTTGACCATTTTTCCTCCTTAAGCTTCAAGCATTGGGGCGCGCGCCTGTCGCTCGGCTTCCTGACCCCCGCTGCCAAGTTCTACGATACAGTTTGCGTTCCACTCGATGTGAGCGGCGACTACACGCAGGTCTAGCTTCATGGCCAGCCGCTCTTCATTTTCCGGTATCTGCAGAAGAAAGTCCTCCGCTATCGTCTCCCCCGGCTCAATCCAGGCATGGTCCTTGAACACCTCTCGAACACCGACATTCTCTTCGGTCGGCTCCGTCGGTTGGTCGGTTGGTGCAGACAGCCTCAGGTCAAAAAACAGGATTGCCGTGCCTTTCTGCTCTATCGGGAACTTCGACAATCCCACATTCTTTATTTGAGCTGCTCCAGAAAGAAGGAGTCCTGTCTTGCTCCGCACCTCCTTAGCCGAAATCTTGAGTTCTAGTCTTTTCTTGAAGGTACGGCCCCTGACATAATTCAGATAAGCCCAGGCACCGCCGATGAGGAGAGCGACGACCTTGGTCACCTTATCAACGATGTCAAGGACGGAGGACAGCGGAGAGGCTGGTTCCGGAACTGGTGGAACGACCATACAAATGCTCCCGAATCGGGCTGACCGAAAATATACTCCGAGACGGCGGATACTTTCAATCAGAGCTTTTAGCCCACCGGGCCTGTCGTTGACGTTAAAAGCGGTTACCTCAGTTTAGGCCGGGAGACTTGTCGTTCATTGTTCCCGCGAGCGTGGGGATTTATTCTTCGTTCATGCGGACGCATATTTTGTTGCTAGCTCTGATGGCCTTTGCCTGCTTTGCCTATTCTCAAACGATGCCGCAAACGCCAAGGAAAAGCTCTTCTTCCCAAGAACCCACTGCGACTTCAGAGACGTACAGCGACACTCTTCGGACGATTAGGAAGTGGGTTGATTCGGAGGGAAACGATGACCTTGCTCGGCTCTTAGCGATAGGTGATATCCGAACTGCGGACATGGTAGCAGCCTGTCAAAGCTCTGACGAAGAGATTGCAGGCGCGGCCTTTGGCGCTCTCCAATTACTTGGAAAACCCGAATGCGAACCCTGCGCGGAGTCGGCCTCAAAGATGCATGGCGGCCTTGCCGTGGCGTGTTCTGCGGATATCAGCGAGCCGGACTTCCAACGTATCGAGCTGTGGCTAGCCAAGAAACGCACAGGGACCGGATATGAATGCGGCGAGGAGTATGAGCCGCTCACACCGATGGATGACTCCGTTGTCTATGCCCTCATACTCGACGGTTCATCTCGTTCGCGGTCCGTGCTAGACGATATGCTCGGATTGGAAAAGGCTTGCGTCACCGACGGACCGACCATCATCGGGGAAGTCTTGGAGCAGGCACAATCGCTCATTGTGGCTGCGAAACAGGCCGGCCACAATCTGAGGGTTGAGCCAGAGAAATTGAAAAGTTCCGTTCGTGCTTCAGCGTTCTTCTTACCACAGATGTATCGCAGAGACAGCAAGGTGGAGGTAATTGCGCGCAACAGAGCACGGAATAGAATTCTGCTTGAGGTGTCCTATCGTTGCGGCAACCTTTGCGGAAAGGGATACTACGTTGTGCTGCGCAAAGACGGCAACGACTGGCACTACGCCCTGATCAGAATGGCATGGATATCGTAGCCGCTGCTGTCAATCCCAAATCTCGACTACATAGCGCTGGCTTACGAACTCGATTGCGAGTCAGACCCGAGATAAGGTAAACAATAGGCCCACCGCTTCATGTCACACCTAAGTTACGTAGACGGGATGCCCGTTGCTGCTTAGCATTTCCGTATGAAGATTCCCACACTCGCACTGCTCCTGATTGCATCGGTGGGCGGCTGCTGGGCACAAGAAACGCCAACGGGATGGGAGAAGCCAGGCCCCGAGCTTACCCGTCAAGAATTCAGGGGCGAAAAGACCCGAATCATTTCTTGGTTGTGACAGGTGATTTTAACGGCGATGGGGTTCAGGACAAAGCTCTCCTGCTCGTCAACCACCGCACTCAAAAGCTTGGTTTCTTTGTGTGTCTCACGAGCACCACTGGGTGTGATTGGCAGCGACTTGAGGTGATGGACATCGCGTTTCTGGATGTAATGGGAGTTGCGAAGGTCAAACCCGGCCAGTACGAAACCGCTTGTGGAAAAGGGTACTGGGAATGCGGCAAGGACGAACCGCAAAAGCTCTCAACGAAGCGAGACGCTGTGGAGTTTTTCAAGGACGAAAGTGCCAGCTCGGTGTACGTCTACAATCCAACAAAACGTAAGTTTGTCTCGGTTGCTACAAGCGATTAGGGCCCAAGCGGTCAGCACTTTCAGTTCGCGCAAGCGGGTTTCGGCAAGCAATTAGCGGGAGTGCAGTGCGGCATATTCTATGAAGAAGCTTCTTAATCTCGTCATCGTGATTACTCTCACCTGGCTCATCTCCGGCGCCCTTTTCGCAGCACCACAGAAAGATGCATGTCAAGCTCCCTGCGGAAAGCCAACAGCGTGGGACGAGTTCAACAAATTCGAGCTCAAAATGACTGTGCCAAAGGAACCTGGTTATTCGTCGTGGAAGGGGACGTTTGACAAGCAGTCCCTCGACATTCAAATCAATGTCGAGGTTTTGGATGGCAAGAAAGTCACTAAAGGCAAAATCCTCATGGTTGGCGGACGTGTCCTGGCAACGCAGGGGCCGATAGCCGAACCAGGCGATGAAATCGATGCAGTCGATGCGCCAATCCTAGAACAGGAACTCGTGTCTCGCTTGCTCGGTGCCGCGCTACCCAATGGGCCCGAAGGGACGAAAGGAATGCGCAAGATCGACTATAAAAGTGAGAAAACGGGAATCCAGTTCGCCACGCCGAGCGCACAGGGTTTTATTTCAGCTCCGTGGCATGTGTCCGGGGATGTCACCGTTCTCGCTCCTAATGTAGTCGAGTATCAGTTGAGTTTAACCGCGGCCGGTACAGGGAATTCTGCTGGCAAAGGCGCAGAATACACGGCCAACTTCGAGGGCCGCTTGTCCAAGGTGGCGGGCGCAAAAATCGATGACTCGATGCTGCTTGACGGGTGGAATCTGTTCGGTGTTGGAGTTCAGAATCGAACAGAGGGCAATGGCACCGCCGTCGATTACGGTGCCGCGCCAGCTCCCGCTCCGTACAAAACTGTTGCCGATATCCGAAAGAAACTGGCCGAAGATGATTACCCCGGCGAACGTGACCCTTCGAAGAATTTCACCGGATTCTGGAAGGAAGATTGCGACCAAGCCTTCGGCCTCCAGATAATGCCTCATGGTACTGATGGGAAGTATTCAATCGTCTTTTGCGGGCCAGGTGGATGTGGAGACCCGGATTCCGAAGGGCGCATTACGTTCATCACAAAAGACCGAAACTACGAAGTGATCAGCGAGAGCGAAATTAAAGAGCGTAGTGCCAATGGTTGGGACACCTACCACAAGTGTACGAAAGACACCCACCCGGTTTTGAAATACAAGGAAGAGGTGAGCACCGCCGTTGTTGGAGATAGATCCCCTGCGACCGTACTGGACCGCACCGCTACACCAGATTGGACGGTCGTACGATCAGTGCCAGATGAATCCGGGGGGACGATGTATTTCGTCGTCATTCCTGAAGCAAAGCAACGAGATGGCGGATACTACAGAGGAATAGGTAACATGCTCTGCAAAGAAACCCCACAATGCAGCGTCAATTTTTGGACCGATCCGAATCACATTCCCGAATCTGCGTGGATGCCAGTACCTGACCTTGCTGTGATGACGGCATCCTACAATCGCCATCCATCTCATGCAGAACCACGCGTCCAAGCAGCCTGCTGGCTTTATCCAACTAAAGCGATCGGAGAGGCTGTGCAGTGCGAGTACCAACCCGGCGCCAAGCGACCACCGGAAAAATAACAGGCACGGCTTCGCTGAAGGGCTCGCCGGCAAGATTGGCGAGAAGCTTTTGCGGTGGTCAGGGCCGAAAAGGTCGGATCAAGCGCGGAGGTCTTCGGGAATAGTCGGCGCGGTTCGCAAACATCCGCACACAGCGCCAGACTTGCTCCAAACCAAAGATATAGCGATAATGTGTTAGGGATTCAGGCGTTCAAGCGCTTGTAGTTCCGAGACTCAACGTAGCACCGGAGGAGATTATGTCGCCGATTGCACATAGCCCGATGACGTTGAGCCCGCCCGCCTCCGTCTGATCCAGCCGGTCGGCTGGGTTGGCTCCATCTTTCAACTCATTAGTTGAAGCCGCATGCGCATTCGTGCGCCTGCCGGCTCTGCGCGCCTGCGCGCGAAAGGGAGCTTTGTGAAACGAGGAAAACGTCGAGGTAAAGGAGCGGAGTTCGTGGACGCGGACTTCGCTGAAATTCTCTATGGAGAAGGAAGCGGCAGTCGGTCGGACAGCCGCCAAGTGCAACGGAAGACACAACAGTTCTGCTGTCAAGTGCAGCGGGCGCTGAACCTCGCGCTCGCGGATTCAAACGTTGCTGGCATTGGCTGCGAACTGTTTGTAGATGAGGTTTCGCCAGCACCCGGTTGCGGCCATTTGCTGGTCTATATCGTTGTGCAGGATGGCTACTCCGTCGTCGATGCGATGAGCGCGCTCCGGCGCGATGCATCGCGTTTGCGGTCGGAGGTGGCGATGGCGATCGCCAGAAAGCGAGCGCCAGAACTGTCGTTTGTGCCGGTCTCGGTGCANNTGCAAGGAGGCTACGATGAGTGATTCGTCGATGGCTCCGCTCCGAAGCTGGCTAGCTGCTCCACTGGATCGAGACGTGTCGGAGGCGATTGAGCGAATCCGGTGCGCCCCAGATGTTCAACAAGTCGCGGTGATGCCCGATGTACACCTTGCCGCTGAGGTGTGCATCGGTGTAGTTGTCGCGACGTCTCACCTGATCTATCCCCAGGCAGTGGGAGGCGACATCGGATGCGGCATGCTGGCCGTCGCGGTTGACGTGGAGGCCTCCGCGCTGAAGAATCCGAAGACTGCCGCCCAGTTGCTGAACGAGATCGGGCGCGCGGTACCCTCGCGCAGGCGCAACCGGAACGCGGTTATTCCGCAACCTGCCGAGATAGCAAGCGATCCGCTCACTCATGTCCGCCTAGAGGCAATTCGCCAAAAGGAGGGCGAGATCGAGTTCGCGACTCTCGGCAGTGGAAACCACTTCCTTGAGATGCAGGCGGACGAAGAGGACCGGCTCTGGCTGATGGTGCATAGCGGATCGCGAGCGCTTGGGCAGGTGATCCGCGACCATCATCTGGCGCGCGCGCAACCGGTCGAAGGGCGACTGCGTGCGCTCGATGCGGAATCCGATACTGGCAAAGAGTACCTTCACGATGTCTTTTGGGCCCGGCAATTCGCCGCGGCTTCTCGCAAGGCTATGGCAGAGGAAACGGGCAAGGTGCTGACGCGAACGTTGAAGTGCAGCATCAGTTGGGAGACGATGATCGCCATCGATCACAATCATGTCGCGCTTGAGCGTCATGGCGAGCGCGAGTTGTGGGTGCATCGCAAGGGCGCAATGTCCGCTCAACAGGGACGGCCCGGAGTCCTGCCAGGGTCGATGGGCAGCCCCAGCTTCCATGTGGAGGGACGCGGCTGCGAAGAGGCGCTTTGTTCGAGCGCTCACGGTGCAGGCAGAGCTCTGAGCCGGGGCGCTGCGCGGAGCAAGTTCAGCGATCGCGATCTTCGGCGTCAAATGGAAGGCGTCTGGTATGACTACCGGTTGACAGGCAAACTCAGGGACGAGGCACCTGCTGCGTACAAGGACATTCGTGCGGTCCTCAAGGCACAGCGAGAACTTGTTAAGGTTATCCGCACGCTACGACCGGTACTCAACTACAAAGGCACCTGAAAATGTATGCGCTGAGCCTGTCCCTTCGTTGGCCGTCCAGCTTGGCGCGGCACGTGATTGAAGAAATAGGTTAGACCGCGTAGGTCGCGGGAATCTGCTTCTTCCGGGCGAGCGATAGCGACCGCACATGGGGGACAGTATAGGACGAAAAACGGNNAGCCACTCCGCCCGGATCGTCCGCAACTGGGTTAACCTACGGATTTTGTTTTTGCTTTGGTCTTCGGCTTGGCCTCCTTGCTGCGTTTTGCCGCAAACTCAGCAACCACGGCCTTCTCCAGCTTTTCGACATCCACGCGATAGCGTTTCGCGGCATCGTTGAGCAGATCGTCGGACGCGCCAGACCGCATATAAGCAGAGTCGAGCAGGCTGATTTCGAGCAGTATCCGGCAGAGAGCGGCTTCGTCATAGGTGCTGACGCGCTTGGCCAGAAGCTCCTGCGGAGTCTTCATGCTCTTGCCTTCTTCGACCTTGTGCCGTTTCGCCAGAGTCGGCACTTGGTTGTAGGGCAGTTGGCCGATGACGTGATGGACCACGGTCAAAAGATCGGCCTTCTTCAATGGTGCTGACACCCGCTCCAACACTGCCGCCAACGCGCGGTGCCGAGTGGTGATTGCCAGCTTGGTTTTTTCGATGCGTTTGCGTTCGTCGGCCCGTTCCCGCGCAACCTGCTCGGGAGAGGGCGTGTTTGGGTGATGCACGCGGCAAGACGGATCGGCGCAGACTTTGACAATCTGTCCGCGCTTGCCGCCGTCCATCACGATGGCTTCGGTCATCTTCTCGCAAGGCTTCTGGACGGGCGGCAACTTCGTCGCGGTTCCGTTGGTCTTGGCTTTCTTGATTTGGAGTTCCACGTAGTGGTTGCGCCCCAAGGGAGCGCCCTCGCGAGAGTTCCACGCCGCAGAAATCTGTACCAACTTCGGCTTGCTTTCGAGTGTCTTCGATATGTGAACGTCGAGCTTGTGACGAAAGCACTGGGCGTCAATACAGCTGTCCTTTTGGACATCGGGAAAAAGTAGCTTGTTAAAGCCGGTGCGTTTCGGGCAATTGGCGCACGAACCTGCTTCGGGCACGAGCGTTTCATCCTGCTTATCGAACGGCACGGATGCCAGTTGCAGCAGGATGTTGGCCTCGATCCACACCGCCAGTTCGCGGACAGGGATGAGGACTTGGGTGTTTCCGTCGCTCGTCCACATACCGCGAAAAGCGGCGGTGAACGCTTCCTGCTGCTGCGCAGCCGGAAGCTTGGCGATTAGCAAGGCGTGTCCGATAGTGATCTGATCTTTCAGGAACGCCTCGGCCACGGGCGGGATGAGGTCGGCGAGCCTGATCCTGCCGTAAATGTACGCCTCGCTTTTCGCCGTCCTGGCGGCAATGCTGGCAATGGTGTAGGTGGGTTCTCCAAGTTCCAGCAATGCCCGGAAACCCAGAGCTTCCTCCAGCGGGTGGATGTCCTGACGTTGGAGATTTTCAACGCACTGGGCTTCAATCGCCTCCGCGTCCGTAAGTTTGACGATGCGAACGGGAAGGTTTTCAAGTTCCGCGATCCGCGCGGCGCGCAGACGACGCGCTCCGGCTACGACTTCGTACTTGCTTTCCTCCAGTTCGCGCACCAGCAGGGGCGCCAGGACGCCCTGCGTTTTGAAACTCGCGGCCAGTTCTTCCAAAGCAGCCGGATCGAACCGTTTCCGTGGGTTCGTGCCGGACTCGACTAAGGCGGCGATTGAGATGTTGCGATATTCGTTGTTGGTAACTGCACTTTGCGTAGCTTGCATGACTTCTTCTCCTCTCGTTCGGTTGTATTGCTGGTTGGGGTGGTCGGCGCACACGTTGCGGGTATGCGCCGGAATGTCTGGTTGTTTTGCGGGTTATGCGGCTGCGGTCGCCGCCGGAGGCTCNNTGAACGGCTTCCAAGCTCTCGCGCAGAAGACTGGCGTCTCCATGCCAGAGGGCTATGTAATCCGCCGAGCTACTTCCGGTCTCAAGCCCGATGGCTTGGCAGACGACGAAGGCGACGGCTTCGGCTTCGGTTTCGCGGACTTGCTTGGTGGTCAGGGTGCGGCGCTCACCCCGGTGTAGGAGTTCANNTGCATCCCGGAAAGCAGCGTGATTTTCCCGCCGTAGGACAAACCCTTGGCGGGTCCGATCTTGTCGGAATAATTCAGCGTGATGCCGTGGGCTTCCACGAACCTGACCAACCGTTCGCGGTAGCCGCTGACATCGCCTTGCACTTCGGTCAACGCTGGAAGGTCTTTCCCCTCCGTTTGGCTCCGATCTTATCTCGTGATTTGCGGTCGAGCCTCTGCGCGCTCGATGAATCCCGCCAGTGAATGTACCTCTCGATAGCCGTCAGGCGAAGATGGCTGCCATGTCGATTTACAACGTCCTAAGAAAAACCGAGCGATTCGGCGACTCATTCCGTGTTTGTGACTCACACGACGCCGGCGTTGGCTCGTGCGATCAGTTTCTAATGGAGCTGAGCTTGCGCGATTGTTCTGTCTACACCCAGCGCGCTTACGCTCTGGGCCTTGCACATTTCTTCAGTTGGCTGCGCGCCTCGGGAGGCGATCCTGACCAAGTCACGCGTCAGATCGTTGGCAGCTACATCACCGAGTTCGCACGAGGTGCGAAGCAGGGTGCTGTCGCCACGCACTCTCCGCAGAAGCCGCGCCAGCCACGCACGATCAACCATCGGCTGAGCGTGCTCGCGTCCTATTTTGAGTATTGCATTCGCCGCGATACGGAGGACGGACGAGGTCCGTGGAAAGGTCGCATCAACCCAGCCTCCGGGAACCCTCTCACCGAGGAACCGCGACACTTGATGATCGGGCGCGACTTGCCGGCGCGCCAGAAGCAACGTGACGGATTTCGCCGCCGTATTCCAAGAACGCTCCCGAAGATCCTGGAGCCNNGCGGCGATTCAGAAGCTGATCGACAGTGCCAGCTCCTATCGTGATAAAGCGATTCTGATATTGCTGTCTCGCGCGGGTCAGCGCATCGGCGATTGGAGTCCGGTTGCTGGCCGACACGGGATTCTGGGTATGGAACTGGAGGATGTCGATCGCAAACGGCGACTCATCACCGTGCGGCTGAAAGGTGCGCGTGATCAGCACCGCGTGCCCGTCACTGACGATTTCTGGCCGATTTATGAAGAGTACTTGCGCACCGAGCGCCTCGCGCCGCCGGACGTTCATGCCGTTTGGATCGCTTCGCGAAAAGGTCAAGGCAAACCCCTCCGCTATGCAACGTTTGAGTCGGCCCTACGGTACATCGGTCGAAAGGCACGCATCTCGGCTCATCCGCACCTGTTCCGTCACACCCTCGCGCAGGGCAACCCCGCTACTGCGCTGCACCTTGAACCTTACGTCGACAGCAAACAGGCAGCCGTATTCCTGGCCTTGGACTGGAAGAAGGTGCAGAAGCTGTCTCGCGAGGGCAAACTCCCAGCACACCCGGTTCTCAGCGGACCCCGCTGTCGGCGCACAACCTGGCGGTACAAGCTCAGCGAACTTGACCACTGGGCTCGTACTCAGCGAAACTCCACAACAGCCGGGAGTGCCACCTCTCCAAAGGAGAAGTGATGGCACGATTTCAAAATGGGTGGCTGCAGAAGAAGCCACGCAAATCAGGGGACATTTGGGT
>PMMJ01000546.1 GCA_003162255.1 Acidobacteriaceae bacterium
ACCTCGTTCCATTGCGAGCGTCCATCTTCAGTCGTGATGTGAATCTGCGCGCCAATTCCCATGCGGTTGCTTTTTGTGCCCACGAGTTTCAAGAGGATCCAGTAGTTGTTGCTCTCGGTGATGTTGTGCAGCAGCTTGACCTGCCCGCCAAGTACTGTGACTACCATGTCGATGCGTCCGTCGTTATCGAAATCACCGAAGGCCACGCCGCGGTGTGGCGCCTCCATCTGAAAATCTGGCCCGGCTGTGGCGCTGACGTCTTGAAACTTGCCGTTACCGAGGTTTCGGAAGATGGAATTCGGTTCCGGGTAGCGGCGCGCTGGGATGAGTTCGCTGATGTTGTCCATCACGTTTGCCCGGGCGACAAACAAGTCCTTCCAGCCATCGTTGTCGAAGTCGAACATGCCGTTGCCCCACCCCGACATCTCTGACGTCGCTTGCAGCCCGCTAGCCACAGTCCTGTCATCAAAATCACCGCGTTTGCTGTTAATCAATAAAGGAAAACTCTCGTGCTCCACCGCGGTGTACCAGATGTCGGGAAAGCCATCATTGTTGACGTCGCGGAAGTCTGAACCCATACCGGAAAGCGTCGATCCATCCGGCGCGTAGGCCACTCCCGTCTGGACTCCAACTTCCTCGAATCGCTTCCCACCACGGTTGTGAAATAGAAACGCGGGTGTGGTGTCGTTCGCCACAAACGCATCCAGAAAGCCGTCCCCGTCATAATCCGCAAATGAGACGCTCATCCCTTTGCCCAGGTGCGCCGCGATTCCTGTTTCCTGTGAAACGTCGGTAAAGGTTCCGTCCCCATTATTCCGGTACAAAGTATTGTGCAGGGAGGCATAGAGCTTAGGATCGCAATAAGCGCGCACGCCGCTCTTGAGCGAGCAATACGGGTCGTTATCAACTTCCCACTGGCAGTAATTGACCACGAACAGATCCAGCAGCCCATCGTTGTTGTAGTCGAACCAACCAGCAGCAGTCGACCACATCTTCTTTCCGTCCATCTTGGCCCCACTCAGGCCTGCTTTTTCCGTCACGTCGGTGAAAGTGCCATCGCCGTTGTTGTGGAATAACTGATTGCCGGTGACGTTGGCGAGGAATATATCCGGGCGTCCGTCATTGTCGTAGTCACCCACCGCGACGCCCATCCCGTAGCCTGCTCCGGCTAAACCGGCTTTCTCGGTGACGTCGGTGAATGTTCCATCATGATTGTTATGAAACAGACGGTTCCAGTAGACGGGCGATTCCTTCTTAAGCGAAGGAATTGTGGCGCCGTTGACCAGATAAATGTCGAGGTAGCCGTCGCCGTCATAGTCGGCGAAGCTCGCCATNNCGCAGACCGGCTCGTGTCGCAATGTCCTCGAACCTGATCGGGGATGGAGCAGAAGCAGTGGCCGGAGCAGAGGGATTCGATACTTGGGCAAACAACAGGTTGGTGGCGAGAATGAAGATCAAGATTCGCATCACGTCCACTTCGGCTCGATGGCTATCCGTGCGCTTCAGCGGATTTAAACCCCGCCTTCTCCATCGCCCGCTTTGCTTGCCCCGTTCTTCATGAACACGTCCCAGACGAATCCGGAGCGCGCATTTTCAGCCATCAGCATCGTGATGCCCACGTCGATTCCGAGCACATCCGGGTTGTACCAGTCGGTCAGCGGATTGAACGCGTCGACAAATCCATATCGTCCCCATGCTTTCGGATAACATTCACGGATTGTCCGGAGCACCTCCATGCAATCTTCCGGAAGGAAGGGCAATGAGTCGCCAGCGGTGCAGGGAACGATGCTGCCGTCCAGTCGCCCGATTCGTGGGGGACCACCCCAAGCCTGATAACCTGAAGCTGAATCCGAGGAAGTGATTCCCCACAGGTGCGCGCTGTAATCGGGAACTTCGTCGTGCAGCGAAATACAAAACTCCTGGTGCGCCTGGGTTGCTGTCACCGAGTTCATGAAATAGTCGGCATACCGATCGCGCTTGTGGCGAAAATCAAACCAAGCTTGCGAATACTGATGCGTAAACAGCGGATCGTGGCCGGAAATGTGCTTGAATTCCTGGCCCAATTGCAGCAACATGCGAACCAGGGCGGGTAGTTTGTGCGAGAGTTTCACAGATGGTTTTACGACCTTGTGGACAGTTTCCCACCTCGCGCCAGTTTCCGCAAACAGGCCCGTCCTTCTTTGTCACAAGGTTACTTCAGGATTCTCGCGCGAGACTAAAGCTCGTGTTTGCTAGACTTTGAAAACCGACTGCTGGAAAGGTACGGCACGCAGGTAAACTGACCGAGTTGAGATGCTATGAAAGCAGCCAGAAAAACACGTTCCGCCAAAAGTGAGCATCCGCCAAAGAAAAAGGCGAGGAACGACGACCGGCCATACCTGTTGTTGCAAGCGATCGAGAACGCCTCTGACCTGATTTCCATGACGGACCTCGACCAAAATGTCACTTTCGTCAATCGCGCCTTTCTCGAGGCTTTCGGATATTCGGAGCAGGAGGTCCTGGGCCTGCCGGTCCGAAAGGTTGTCTCGCCGGACAATCCCCAATTCCTGCACGATGAGCTAACGAAGAAGCTCCGAGAGGGCGGAAGCTGGAAGGGCGAGGTCATATGCGTACGTCGAGATGGCACAGAATTCAGCTTACGTTTTAGTGTCGGACCAACCAGAAATGAACAAGGCGAGGTAACCGGTGCGTTCGCGATTGCGCAAGATGTTACGGCCCAAAAGCAGGCGGAGGAGAAACTGAAGCAGAGTGAAGCGCAGTTGCGAACCCTTCTAAACGATGCCGCCAGATTGTCGGAGTTGGTCGAGATCCTCCAATCCTGCCAGAGCACGGATGAGGCGTACAGGGTCGCTGAAAGAGCGCTTCGAACGCTGCTGCCAACTCGATCTGGCTGCATCTGCGTGACGAGCGAATCGCGCAACATTGTCGAGGTGGTCGCAAAGTGGGGCGACGAGCTTTCCACGAAATTGACGTTCAGCCCCGATGATTGTTGGGCACTGAGACGTGGCAAGATTCACATAGTTGATGATGCTGCGTCTCCCTTACTGTGCGCTCACATAGCCGGAGCGCCAGGATCGGCTTTTTTGTGCGCGCCGCTAGCGGCGCAGGGAGAAACCTTAGGTGTTTTCCACCTTGAGGCACTACCGTCTAAGAACGGTTCCCCGAGCATCGAAAGTCTTGCAGGAAAAGCCTCTGCCGTCGCCGAACGCATTTCCTTGGCTCTGGCGAATCTCAAGCTGCGAGAGGCACTCCGCCGTCAGTCCATCCGTGATCCGCTCACGGGATTATTCAATCGCCGCTACATGGAGGAGACGCTCGAACGGGAACTCAGCCGTGCGGCGCGAAAGGAACTGTCGGTCGCCCTTCTGATGTGCGATATTGACCATTTCAAACGCTTCAATGACACGTTCGGTCATCAGGCGGGTGATGTATTGCTTCGAGCGCTGGGAGATTTCTTGAGTCAGCGCACGCGAGGGCAGGATGTTGCCTGTCGGTATGGTGGAGAAGAGTTCGTCATCATTTTGGTCGAGTCGCCCCTGGATGCCGCTATCAAGCGCGCAGACATATTTCGCGAGGAGGTCAAGCATCTGAGTGTGCAGCACGCCGGTCAACTCCTCGGAACAATCAGTTTGTCGATCGGTGTCTCAGCATTCCCGACGCATGGCAAAGACGCAGGGAACCTGCTCCACGCGGCCGACTCGGCGCTCTATCGTGCAAAGGCTGAAGGACGCGATAGGGTAGTCTTGGCGAACGCATGAACAGCGTACCCTCACTACGGCTTGAGGTAAGATCGGGATTCGGGAAGCTGACTGCTGGAACTTGCGCGGAAGTTGCGGGGGCCTTTTCCTTCAAGTGCGCGCATCGCTTTTCCCACCGTCTCAACTAACCCAGACATGGATAACGGGCTAGCCGTTTCGGCGCTGGATCTTGTCGGCATGCGAGCAGGTGAAGACGCGGGCGGCGCGATTGCGCGGTCGGTGAACCTGGCGCGTCATGTGGAGCGGTGCGGGCACAGGATGCCGACCACCATCAGCGCGCCATTGTTGACCGCATACCTGCCCACAATGCGGGTCGGAAGAAACTAGCGCATCATGTGTGTACTGGTGGGGCCGAGCCGGATGGATAACTGAACCCGATATGGTGCGCCCCACGGCAATTCGGAATCATTGTCTCAGGCGTGTTCACTCCCGTGCTCGCAAAACACTCGAAGTCGTTCTCGCTCATCGACTGCATTTCGGTTGGCGTCGATCGAATGCAGCGAAACTTCGAGCCGATGCGCCGGGGACGGGCACGCGACAATTGCTCGGCGTTCAGATCAGGTCGCCGTGGAGAACAGCATTGCTGCTCATTGAACTACACGAGCAATTTGCGAGTCTTGTGGCACGGTAGTGAGACTTGAAATCGACCGCGAGACTGAGCCGCTGATGAAACGAACACATACCTGAGCTAGGAGCAGTTTCAGTCTCTAGCGATCATGCTCTGGGGCAGACTTTCTGCTGTATTTCAGATCGGCTTGGGACCTCTAGCCGCGATCAGCACTGCCAATACGGTGGCCGCGTTACGAACGCTTCCCGCGACAGTTATGAGTGGTTCTGACACAAACGGATGTTGCTCTGCCAGTGCCTCAAGACGCGCACTGACGTTGTAGAGTTGGTCGACTTCGCGCAAGATCGCTTGAAATGGCATGGGCACACCGCTCTCTCGCTGAACCACCTAAGGGGGGGGAGAACTTCAGATGGACTGGCTTAGGTCAGAAAACCTGAAAGAGGAGAAGGTGCTAACCACCTCGGCGCTACCATAACACGCCAGCAGGTAATTTGCTTGCTTCAAATTGACTGGCCTGGGGTCGGTTCACACCGGGACATGATGGGTACTGTTGATGAGAAGAAATCAAGAGACAACCGGCCACAGCGACACTCGCCGAGGCCACTAGGAGACGGCGAAGAGGAAAATTGCGAGGTCTGCACGTCCGCCAAGAGATAGTCACAATTTTCGAAGTGAAGTTCTAGTCGTGGAGAACGATGCTGAGAAGTGAACTGTGAACCTGCAACCCACTCCCGGCGTCATAGTCGATGAATCCTAGCTTTCTGAACCTATTCATGAAAAAACTCACCCGCGACCGCGTTGTGCCTATCATCTCCGCGAGTGTCGCCTGACTGATCTTGGGGATTAAGGACTCGGGCTTCCCGTCCTTGCCGAAATGAGCCAATAGCAGCAGAGTCCGAGCCAGTCTCTTTTCGCTGGAATTGAAAAGCTGGTCAACCAAATCCTCTTCGTATCGGATGTTCCGCGCCAGCAAATATGCCACGAACACATCAGAAAATGCGCGTTCCCGGTGAAGCACTTCCATCATGGACTTCTTATCGATTCGCATCACAGAGCAAGCGGTCATTGCCGTCGCGGAACACAGCCGGAGAGGCTGCCCTGCAAGGCAACCTTCCCCGAAGAAATCGCCCTCGTTCAGAATGCCGATTGTGGCTTCCTTCCCGATCTTCGACACAACGGTGAGTCTTACTTTTCCTTTCTGTACATAAAAAACAGCATCGGACGAGTCGCCCTGAGCAAAGATCGTCTGCTTCTTGAGAAAAGCCTCGATCTTCCTGCCGCCGTCGATGGTCGACAGGAATGTCTTGGGATCGAATTGGCTGAGTTTCTTGGCCGCTACGACGAGTGCGATGATTGGCCTCCTCTCCAGAGTTCCGAATACGCTCAAAGAACGGTTTACCCGCTACAGCCATATCATGATCAGCGTCATCGGGAGAACGTCCGGGCAGACAACNNCGTCAATCCCTGTCTAGCCCCTTTTGCACCGACCGGCAATCGCGCTGCTCGCCTGCTCGCGCGCCCACAAGATCCAGTGCTGACACGCTGAAACGGCTACACCCTGGCCCATGGAGAATTAGATGAACTAGCCGGGGGAAGCGATGCGAACCTTGCCTGCGAGGAAGAGGCCTCAACCCCCGGTAACATCGTCCATCTGGATCATCCGCTCACCAAGCAGTAGGCAACACCAGTTCGACTTCGGGCACATCCGGTATCAGCATCTCTGGCCTCCGCGGCACTGACCGGGGGCCGCCAGTACTGTTTTTCTTACATCTTCCTGCTTCCTCTTACGGAGTATCACCAAGTGCCGGATGAACCACTTCACCTTTGCTCTCAAAACCGGGGCGACCTTTGCGTATGCTGGCCGAGAACTGCGGATCCTTGTCCGCGGCGCGAGCAGCCGGATTGATGTAGGCCCGCTCCTTGAGCTCTTCGAAGGGCAGCTCGCCCGCGAGCTCGCCCTCCTTGTATTCCATTTCGTCGGCTTTGCCATTCAGCAGGATCCGCCAATCGCGCGGCTGGTTCTTCATTGTCTTGAACGTAAAAATTTCTGTCGTACAGTTATGGGTGATCGCGTTATACCACTGCGGGTGATCGTAGAGATGATTTGTCATGCCGACGTAATTCATAAAGAGCGACCGCGCAAACGCAGGCGCTGCCCGCGTGTGGTAAAGGTACAGGTCTTCTCCATGGCGATAATTCGTGCGCAGCCGTACCAGGTCGCGCTCATCGCCCACAATTGAGATAAGTGTGTACTGCCTGAAGAAACCACGGATAGCCGAGTAAGACTGCCCGGTCTGCTTGCGCGTCTCGATGGAAAACGCCACATGCTGGCCGTCTCCTACATCGAAGCTCACGATCGTATGCGCTATCCATGGAGAACCCCAGTAATCCATGAACAGATCGACACCGCGTATCTGCGCAAGATCGACGTCCAGCGTAGACCATTTGCAGGTGTAATCGAATTCAGCCCGGTAATCGCATTGGCGAAACTCGTGGGTGATGGCGTGGCCGTCGCGTATGTCAATAAAAGCCAGCCTGGATACGTCAGTCTGCCACGGCTCGTTATTGGAAGGCTTGAGCGTAAGCCACCATGACCCAATCAGAGCGAAGCAGAGCAGGCAGCCCAAAAAACGATACAACTTGCGCCTTGCAAAATAGAAAACGGTGGTGGTGATCAGTACGTATGAAATTGCGGCGGCGATCCGCAATCGTGCGATTGGCAGATCGAAGTATAGTGCCAGGGCTGACCAGAGCGTAAAAAGCGCAATACACAAGTAGACAATTACTGCCTCCGCTGCGCGGGCTAAGATATGCCTATGTCTCTTGGGAATCGAAGGACCGATCTCTTTGAACGCCACGGTGCAACTCCCGACAACTCTCGTAGGGTACATTCATTGCAATATCCAATTAGCTTTCTAGCGCGTCTGGACCGGGCAAGCCAGATTCCGATGCAATCTCGCGTCCATGCACTCCAACTCCACAAGCTTACGATTCAACGCTCATCGTTTTTAAGAAAACCCAAGTGTGCATGGGTCGGCGGTTGCGCCGGCGACAACCCTGAAGCCCCGATTCAGACGTCAGAAAAGCTATCGCCTTTATCCAGCTAAGGGATGCAGGGATTCACGCCTCCGATATCATCCGGTCAAAGAAATCGAGGATCAGCGTGCGCGTACTCTTCTGCGAAAGCTCCGCACCAAGGATCTTCTGCTTGACCGCAAGACCGTGAGAAAAGCTGAGCATGGCTGTAAGAAAATCATTCGACTTCATGCTCAAAATGATCTCAGAAGTTCTCAAGAGCTCTCTAAGGAGTTCTTCTCCATCGCGAATCGTCTGCCGATGCAATTCGACAAACCTCTTTCGAATACGTTCGTTTCGAAGGGCTTCGACCTCGAACTCAGCATAAAGCACGATCCAATCGCGGTCAGTAACCCAATCGGCAAAGGTGTCTCGCATTTTTCTCAATCTCTCCTTGCTCGAGGATTCTTGGTTGAGAATAGAACGAAAGACCTCGAAACGGCGCACCTCCTGCTCATGGATTACGGCGAGGAATAGTTCTTCCTTACCGTCGAAGTTGGAGTAGAGGGCGCCTCGCGAATAACCGGCATCTTCCGCAATTGTCTCCGCCACCGCGCCGCCCAGCCCATAGCGTAGAAAGTGCGCACGCCCAACGGCGATAAGATTGGCGCGGGTCTGCGCCCTGCTCTCTTCGCGCGTGAGCCTCTTCCGTAGTTTTGTGATGGCCACAGACATATGGATCTCCAGTTCCTTCCACTCGGTCAGTGCTCTCGCGGTTCTTTGACCATATCAGATATACGTACGCAGGCGCCGTGAACGTCTGGGTCAAAGTTGCGACAGCACGATTGTGAACGCAATATGAACATTCTGTATCTGGTGCCTGTCCGGTTTATGCTTCATTCTCCCGTTCGCGGTTGATTCACCGCTGCCAAAGAACGGGAGTGACTTCCAAAGGCACCGCAACGCTGTCGCAGTGCGGTATCACTCGCACCGTATAGTCTTCCGCTGGACGCGACGCAGACACTGCCGCACTGTAAACGTAGCTGCCCGACGCGTCTCCCAGTTGGTCAACGCGCTTCATCTCCTGCCGGACCGGAGCGTCGCCGTTGATTCCGCCGCCGTTCGAACTGGGCGCTTCGGCTCTCCATCGTCACGGTAGCCGGCAAGTGTTTTCAGGAGTGCCGGTTTGAGATGTCATTGTCGCTATCCTCTTCGCAGTCCGCATGAGTTCATCCCCCAAGCAATCATAAAAAATCCGGGCCTCACCATGAATAGGAATAGTGCAGTCGGACCTGCACATCAAACCTACCTCCAGCCCCCGCCTAGAGCACCATAAAGCTGCACCAGCGAAAGCGCCTCCTGTTGCTGAGCGCCGGCTAGATTCAACTCCGCGGCAAAGAAGTTGGTGTCATTCGTGAGGACCTCAAGATAGCTGCTTCTGCCGTTGTCGTAGCGGATGCGTGCAAGCGACACGGATTCGCCTGCAGCGGTTACCTCCTTCTCCTGCGCGATGCGGTCTTCCTTTGATTTCTGACACGAGATCAACGCATTGGAGACATCGCGGAAGGCGGCAGCGATTGTCTGCTGGTACGTCAACACCATCTCCTGTTTGGTTTCTTCCGCAAGCTTCAGGTTGTTGCGCAATTTGCCGCCGGTAAAAATCGGCTGGCTGATACTGCCCGCCGCCAACCAATAGCTGCTGGCGGAAGAGAAAAGCTTGTTGAATTGGCTCGTTGCCGTTCCGCCGGTGCCGGTCAGACTGATCTGTGGGAAGAACTGCGCGCGTGCCACACCGATCTGCGCATTGGCGGCGATCAATTGTGCCTCCGCTCGCTGGATATCCGGGCGGCGCTCCAGCAATTGCGAAGGGATGCCGGCAGGGACCTCTTGGGGATGGAGCTGCTCGGTAGTCCTCTTGCTCCTGGGAATGGGGCCGGGGTTACGGCCAAGGAGCAAGCTGAGATTATTCTCCTGCTCCCGAATCTGGCGCTCGAGATCGGGCATGACTGCTTCCGCCGCATAGAGAAGCTGTTCCGCCTGATGAACATCCGCCATCGTTGTGGACCCGACACGCTCACGAAGGCTCACCAGCCGGAGCGATTCTCTGCGCGATTCCAGTGTTCCTCGTGTCATCTCGAGTTGGGCGTCCAACGTTTGCAACTGTATGTACGAAGCCGCAACTTGAATGACGATTGAACTCAGGGTCGCCCGCCGGCCCCATTCGGTTGCCAGGAGTTGCGCCCGTGCCGCCTCATTCTGCCGCCGGTAAAGCCCCCAGAAATCCAGGTTCCATGCCGCGGAAGCCGCGAATCCTCCCCCATGGAATTCGGAAGATGAGCCTACCAGTCCAGAGGGAAAACCGATCGCACTATAGGCCGCTCCTCCGCTCAAAGAAGGAAGGGACTGCGACCGCGTGATACCCACCTGCGCTTGCTGTTCGAAAACACGCTGCGCGGCGATCCGTATGTCGTAATTCTTGTCGAGTGCCTCGGTTATCAGTGCTTTTAACTGCTCATCCTTGAAGACCTCGGACCACTCCAGATCGCCGACGGAGGATGTCGAGGAGTTGGCCTCGCCGGAGACGGAATTCGCGTCACGGTAAGCGGGAGGCGCGTTCACTACAGGCCTCTTATAATGCGGACCCACCATGCAACCGGGGAGAATACTGAGGATCGCGAGGACGCTTGCTACAGGAATGGATCGCTTCATGCTTCTCCTTTTCATATCTCGTCTGCATGCTTTTTCGTCCGCTCACGACTGCATCGTTCCGATAGACCGGCGGAATCGGATGAGTGCCGCGGCAAAAAACAGAACCGCTATGCCGAGGATCGCAAGAAACTGTGGCCACACCACGCTCACACCGGCGCCGCGGTAGAGGATGGCCTGCGCCAGACTTACAAAGTGGGTCGTGGGTGCGACGAGCATGATCTTCTGCACCAGTGTGGGCATGCTCTCACGAGGCGTCAGAGAACCGGAAAGAATTTCCAACGGTAGCAGTACGAGAATCACCAGCAGCCCGAATTGCGGCATGGAACGTGCGATCGTGCCCAGGAAAATACCCATGGAAGTGGTGGCTAACAGGGTCAGCACTACTCCGAGTAGAAACAGGAGTACGGAGCCTGAAATCGCAACACCGATAACCCCTCTCACCATCACCTCTAGTCCGAATGTCGCGGCAAGCAGCACCACGACTCCCATCGACCATACCTTTGAAGCCATGATCTGGAACGGCGTCAGCGGCATGACGAGGAGGTGTTCAATCGTGCCATGCTCACGCTCACGGACGAGCGCTGCTCCCGTGAGAATGATCGAGAGCATGGTGATGTTGTTGATGAGTTCCATGACTGCGGAGAACCATTCCTGTATCAGATTGGGATTGAACAAAGTTCGTGGCTCAACGCCGACCGGCAACGGTGTAACGGAGCGATATCTTTGCACGAAGTCACCCACGTCGCCACCGACAATGTTTTGGAGGTACCCAGCTCCGATGTAGGCCTGGCTGACGAGTGTGGCATCCACATTGAGTTGTACCGCGGGTTGGCGCCCGGCGATGACATCGCTCTGAAAGTTAGGCGGTATGTCGAGTGAGAAGCTGTAGCGTCCGGTATCCATCCCAAAGTCGGCGTCGTGTTGCGATGTCATCGCGGGCTTCCTGAAGTAAGGGGGATACAGGCTATCGGTGATGCTCATCGAGAGTGGTGTCTGGTCTTCGTCCACAATCGCGATCGGCGCATTTTGCAGAGTTTCCGGTTGCGAATGTGCCGCAATATAGATATCCAGCGAAAACGCGAAGGCAATGAGCACCAGCATCGCAGGATCGCGATATAAGCTCCGGAATTCTTTAATGCCCAGGTGGAAGATGTTTGCCAGAGTCGTCATTGCTTTACTCACCTTGCTTTTTCAGGAGTAGCACACTGGCGACGGTCAATACGGGGATTATCGCCGCGAGTGCAAAGAAAGAGGTGGACAGCTCTGAGAATCCCAATCCCTTGGAAAATGTGCCGCGAGAGATGGTGAGGAAGTAGGTCGTTGGATAGAGATGTCCGATGAACGAACCCGCACCCGAGAGCGAGGAAACAGGATTGAGCAGTCCCGCGAATTGCACGGCCGGCAATATCGTTGCGATAGAGGTACCGAAAATTGCGGCAATCTGGCTATCCATGAAGGTCGACATGAGCAGACCAAGTCCGGTCGCGCACACCAAGTACAGCAGCGCTCCTGCCGCTAACGCCAGAAAGCTGCCCGTGACTGGCACGCGAAACAGGAATAGTGCCATCAGAGTCATCAGTACGAAATTGACCATGCCGATTACGATGTACGGCAATTGTTTGCCCAGCAGAAATTCGAGCTTCGTCACAGGGGTAACATAGAGGTTCAGAATGGATCCCAGTTCCTTCTCGCGCACAACACCAAGCGTGGTGAGGATGGCCGGGATGAAGAGGAGCAGCAAAGGAACGACCGCCGGCACCATCGCAACCAGGCTCGCCACGTCCGGGTTATATCGATAGCGGGTTTCTAAGTTGAAGAGCGCATCGGTCTTCAATCCAAGACGATGCGTGGCGAGGTCGGTGAGATAACCGGCATGCATACCCTGCATATATCCGAGAACCGTCTCCGCCCGCTGCGGCATGGCTCCGTCGACCCAGAGCCCTATCGTCGGACGGGCGCCGCGCAGCAGGTCCTGGCCGTAGTTCGGCGGTATCTCGATGGCGAAGCTCAGTTCACCATTCCGCATACGCCTGTCGAGTTCGTCATAGTCCGTGATCGCCGGTTTTTCGACGAAGTAGCGGGAGCCCGAGAGATTTAAGGCATAATCCTGGCTTGCGCTAGTCTGGTCGCCGTCGAGCACGGCATAGGAGAGATTGTTCACATCCAGGTTGATCCCGTAGCCCATGACGAACATTAGCAGTATGGTTCCGCCGAGTGCGAGCGCCAGCCGGATGGGATCGCGCCGCAGCTCAAGCGATTCGCGGTATGCGTAAGTCAGCAATCGTTGCAGGAGGAACACCGGCTGCCGGGCTGACTGCGCCGCACGAGGCTTAGCAACCTGCGCAGGCTTCACAACCGGAGCCACGAACGCGGCTGGAGAGTTAGTTTTCTCCGTTTCCGCCTGCGCTTTCTCGAGATAAGCGATGAAAGTTGCCTCGAGTGTGCCGAGTCCGCTGGCGGCGACCATGGCCGCGGGCTTGTCGGTCGCCAGGATTCGGCCGGCATTCATCAGCGAGATACGGTCGCAACGCTCGGCCTCGTTCATAAAGTGCGTCGAGATGAAGATGGTGACACCGTCGTTGCGGGAGAGGCCGAGCATGAGATCCCAGAAGGCATCTCGCGCGATAGGATCCACGCCGGACGTTGGCTCGTCAAGGATGAGCATCGCCGGTCTGTGAATCACGGCCACCGCGAGGGACAAGCGCTGGCGAATGCCCAGCGGGAGCCCTTCCGGCAACTGGTCGAGTACGCGCTTAAGATCGAAGCGCTGTGTCATCTCTTCTACCCGCGCGTCAATCTCCGCCTCCGGCACATGGTAGAGCTGCGCATGCAGCGAGAGATTCTGGCGAACGGTGAGCTCCGTGTACAACGAGAATGCCTGCGACATATAGCCGACTTGGCGGCGTATCTCAAGGCCCCCCGCACTCACGGGTTTGCCAAACAAGAACGCCTTGCCTTCGGTCGCAGGAAGGAGGCCTGTGAGCATTTTCATCGTTGTCGACTTGCCGCAGCCGTTCGATCCCAGGAAACCGAAGATCTCGCCACGCTCGACGGTGAGCGTCACATGATCGACGGCCGTGAATTTGCCGAAGCGTTTGGTGAGGCCGCGCGCTTCGATCACGACTTCGGCGTTCGGCTTCCGCGGTGGAATCACAAGTTCATGGTGCCCTCGGCGTTCCTCCTCGGGAAGCATCTGGATGAATGCCGCTTCGAGCGTCGGCTGCGCCGTCTGCGTTCTTAACTTCTGGGCCGAGCCGGTCGCCAGCACTCGGCCTGCGTCCATAGCGATCAGCCAGTCAAAACCCTCCGCCTCTTCCATATAGGCGGTCGCAATGATCACGCTCATGCCCGCGTGGCGCTCGCGGATGTCTTTGATCAGATCCCAGAACTGCCGGCGCGAAAGGGGATCGACGCCGGTTGTTGGCTCATCGAGAATCAGCAGATCCGGATCGTGAATCAGCGAACAGCAGATACCCAGCTTCTGCTTCATTCCACCGGAAAGCTGGCCTGCAGGACGATCGCGAAATGCTGCGAGGCCAGTGCTCGCGAGCAGTTCATCGATGCGCCCCTTGCGCTCTGTCTGGCTCTGACCGAAGAGCCGTCCAAAGAAATCGATGTTCTCATCGACCGAGAGCGTCGGATATAAATTTTTGCCAAGCCCCTGCGGCATATAGGCAACGCGTGGGCAAACGCGTTCGCGATGCTCACGCTCGGCCATGTCGCCACCGAGCACTTCGACGCTTCCCTTTTGCATCTTTCGGGCGCCGGAGATTAGACCTAGAAGCGTCGATTTGCCAGTGCCGTCCGGACCGATGAAGCCGATCATCTTCCCGGCAGCGATATCCAGTGTCACAGCGTCGGCGGCGACTGTCGTCCCATATACGTGGGTGACATCCCGCAACCGAATGACTGGCAAAGCTGTATCGCTCATTGCTCGATCCTAGTTTTTAGTTTCTCCGGCCAGGGAACGGAAGGATCGAGACGAACATAAGCCATTCCAGGTAAGCCGGACTTCACCTGCGCGATATGCTTTTGCAGGAGCGCCGGATCGATCCGCGCTTTTATGCGGAAGACCAGCTTCTCGCGCTCGCTCTTGGTCTCCACGGTCTTCGGCGTGAACTGGGCGACGTTGGCAACAAACGATACGGTAGCTGGAATCACGTCCTGCGGCGCGGCATCCAGAACAATATGAACTTCCGCCCCGATGGCCACTCGCCCGGCAGCAGCTTCTGGAAGAAAAAAGGTCATGGTGACGTCGCTCAGATCGATCATGCTGAGAACCTTGCCTCCCGCCGATACCACTTCGCCGGGCTGGGCGATCCGAAATTGCACTCGACCGTCACGCGCGGCCTTCAACTCGCCGTCCGCAATATCGACCCGAAGCCGGTTCTCCGCTGCGATAGCAGCCTGGACTCGAGACTTCGCTTCGAGCACCTGAGAACGCGTCGCAATGATCGTTGCCTGCGCGGCTACAACCTGGGCCTTGGCAGACAATACCGCTGCCGTTGTTTCTTTCTGGCGCGCGACGTCGTCCTCATACTCCTGCACGGATGCGGCGTGTTCGGTAGACAACACCAGCGAACGTTGCGCGGTCTTTTCGGCCACAACTTGCTCGGCCTCGCGATGCGTCACGACCGCTAACGCCGCCGCACGTTCGCTCTCCCGTTGACTCACTACCGCGAGTGCGGTCGCTACCGCGTTGCGGGCCTCGGCTTCCTGTGCCTCGGCCTGTTGTAGCTGAGCATGGAGGACGGCTGGGTCCATCTTGGCGACAACCTGACCAGCGATAACGAAGTCGCCGTCGTTCGCAAACATTTCGCTGATGCGCCCCGGAGATTTGGCCGCCACATCGAAGTCAACCGCTTCGATTCTGCCGTTTCCGCTGGCGAAGCCTTCACCCAAGCCCTTTGGTCGAAAATGAAGCCATAGAAAAACCCCTAGGGCGACGACATTGAGCAGCAGCAATATTCCCAGTGCTAGCTTGAGATATCGGACCTTCTTATCGTTAGCGGCCTGCGAATTCGATGAAGCATCTTCTGCTAGAACATTCTTCTCTGGAGCTTCCTCTTGCGGAGCCTCTGCCTTCTTGGTGACGGATTCCGAACCTGGAGACCCCGCTGGTACGCCGTTGCGCGGAGGACTCGCTTTGGGTCTCGCTGTCGTGGGATCTTCGTTCGTATGCGGCTTGAGTTCCGCCTCGGCGCGAAACCAATCTTCCTTCGGAGTTCCGATCGGACTGCCCCGGTGCTGCCAATCCTGGTACGCCAGACGCTCAGTTTCCTCAGATTCCGGATCAGCATCAGCCGCAGACGGCCCTTCAGGTGAAACAGGAACGGGTTCCTTCTGGCTCCGATTCCCGGGTAGGGGTTTTGCCATCTCGCGCCTCCTGCGCACTGATTTGCGCGGTTATTGCCACGTCTCATTTGGCCTGCCTGAGTCCGACGCGAGTCTCGCGACCGGCTCCGGCTGTGCGCTTTCGCCGATCGACAACTTGACGCGCAGTGACGAAGCCGCCGTCGCAAGCAATTCGCCGATGCGCCCGGGAGACTTTGCCGCCACGTCCAAGTCAACTGCTTCGATGCTACCGCGCGGCCTGTTTGCCGGTTTCAGAAGGGTCCGACGTGACTGCTACTGCCGTGGGAGTTCCGATCGGACATCCGCGTTGCTGCCAATTCTGGTGAGCCAGGCACGCAATCTCCCCGCGTTCCGGATCGATCTGCCCGGTCTCTTTTTCAACTGTGCCGGCGTTCTGTTCGGTTTTGCCTTTAATCTCGTCCTTCGTACTATTCATGCCCTCTCCTTGCTTTCCTCAATTCAAGAACGTCGATTCAAACTAGGGGCAGCCTCCGCCGAGGCTGCACCTGGCTGTCGCTGAGCATGTTGCCGTGCGACATGGTCTTGCTTTTCGCCCCTGCTGCTCTCGCCTGTCCGTAAGCAGGCGCCGCGACTGCGAAAGGCAAAGACAGAACGGGCGTGTTGGTAATGCAATTGCTTTCACACGTGTTGCCTCATTGCCATTGACTAGGTACGTTTGCTTTAGCGCAAACTTCCTGTCGTTACACTGGCCGAGTCGCCGATGGCTTCGCCGGATACGACAAGTTCCACTCTCCGATTCTGCTGCCGGCCGGCGGAGTTGTCGTCGGAAGCTACCGCCAAGGTGTTACCAAAACCTTGTGCACTGACTGAGTTTCTCGCCACGCCTTGTTGCACCAGGTAATCGCGCACTGCATCGGCACGATTTTCAGACAGGGTTTGATTCATGGCATCGCCACCCACATTGTCCGTGTAGCCGCC
>PMMJ01000482.1 GCA_003162255.1 Acidobacteriaceae bacterium
GCTAGTTGGCGAAACATCCCGATATCACTCAAAATCGCCATATTCGGGATTTCCCGGCATTCGCTGCCGTTTGTATCGAGGGCGCCATTTTGGGCTATTGCAAGTCAGGCGGGTCAAAGGAGATAGCGCTTGAAGAATATTCTAGTTGGCGATCCAGACTGGGTAGTCAGCGATCGAGGAATTTAAAGCCCCCTGACGCAGTACAGGACGACCCCATGCGATGGAACAACAGCACTGATGGTGCTACTTGTTTTCTTCGTCTCGCCGGTCCACAGGTCGTGTAAGGAATAGCCGCTTTCGTTTTCGGGGAGGCCTACGGTGGAGGCTGGAACGGAGACTTCCTCTGCCTTCCCGCCGGTGTTGAACAAACCGACGATCGTGTCTCCGTTCGGTTCCCTCTTGGCGAACACCTGCTGGTTGCCGGTTTTGAGCACCCTTTTCGCGGCGATCGAATCCTGGTCGACAGCAAGGACTGCGGAGTTCTCCAGGTATTTCTGCAGATCCGTTGGGTCGAGGTGAGTAAGATCGACGCCGAGGATGAGGGGTGCCGCCCCAAGGGCCCACAGGCTGAGCTGAGTCTGGCGCTCGACCGGAGTCAGCCCGTCGTTGCTGCCATTTCCTACCTCGATGGAGTCATAGTCGTTGAAAGCGCCCGGACCAGCGTAAGGCTGCCACTCCGCCACGTAGTTGAAGCGTTTGGCAACGTCGGCCCAGTTGGTCAGCGGGTAGCTGCTACCGCCCTTTTCGCAGCGATAGCATTCGACGTCAGGCGCGAATTCCCATTGATTGGCATACTTCATCAATGTCGGGGCGATAGCGATTGTAAGGTTCCCCTGCGTGACGTCCAGGACAATGGGCCGCCCGCTTTGCCGTATAGCATTCGACCATGCCTTAACGTCAGCGGCGTTGCTGTTTTTCATGCCGTCAATTTTGATGTAATCGACACCCCACGCCGCGAGCATATTTACCCATGAATTTGTATACTCCTGCGCTCCAGGCTTGTTGTAGTCAATGCGGACCATGCCCTTGCAGTTGTAGTTGTTCTCCCCTACAGACGGCTCCGCAATCTGGGCAGCCGTGTACGATGTGCCCTTGATGGGCGTGTTCCGGCTGACCGCCTGCTTGGAAATACCCGGCGTAACATAGGTTCCGAACTTCATCCCGAGACTGTGGATGTAGTCAGCCACTACCTTGATGCCATCGGTATCTCCCTCGGCCGGGAATCTCGATGAGTCTGTCAGCCAGCGGCCGTAAGGGTCGACGTTCGGACCTTGCGGTCCCGGACACTGATACCAAAAGTCGTCGAGGTTTACGTATTGGTACCCGATTTTCTGCAATCCGGAATTATGCAGGGCGAGCGCCTGAGCTTTCACTTGGGCTGCCGTGGGATGCTGGCGGAGGAAGCTCCAGCTACTCCAGCCGAGAACGGGCGTGCGCTCGAGACCATTATCCTCTGCGCTGGCGTTGTGCAGGATCCCGCCCGCCAACAACGCGATCAGCAGTGCCGCCCTTAAGCTGTGTGACCATTCCCTCAAGAAAATCATCCCTTTCCTTTATCACAAACGGGGCGACAAAAACAATTACGGCATGTGGAAGCGGTGGCACATAACTGTGTTCGTGATTGCTCCTGCGGCCCGTGGAGCATCCTGGTCAATTGACGATAAATCGCATTTACACTCACGACGGGGGTTCTGAGTGTAATCGCCTGGTTACATCAGCCAAGTCACGTCAAGCCTTTCCGCGCCTTGCGCGGTAAAGGCCCCATCCAAAAATCCCCATGAAAAACAACAGGAACGCACCTGCTGGGATAGCGCGGTTGAGTGGAATCTCTCCCTGCATGGTCTCTTTCGCCCCGTAAAGAAAAAGCACGCTCCACACAATCAGGAGGTACGAGCTAACAATCTGTGAAACCGTGGAGGCGCGGCGTGCCTTCTGCGGCTCTACTGCCTGCCCCCTGAATATTCTCTTTACCAGCAACATGATGATAAGGAAATTTGCGATGAACCAGACGGCAATGGTGTTAGTGAACCAAGCAGGCCATTGGTTTGATGGAAACCGCTGGGAATAGTACATCACGAACCCGAGATATGGAGCCATCAGAACCAACACGATTCCGAAGAGGATTGCGGGTCTGAATTTTGGATTCATCGGAAATCAGTATAGCCGCAGGGGTTCATTGAGCGTGAATCGTTGTCGTGACATCTCGATTACACTCACGACGTTCCGAGGACTACCCCCTCAGACTGTTAGCGTGATCGCTGGAACGGGCGGCGGGGCGGACTGCGGAACTGTTTCGAGGGCTTCCAGCCAAGAACGGATGGCCACGCGAAGCGGTGAGACCACAATGCCCGCGAAGACCTCTGGATACGGGTCTAGGCGGCGGAGGGCCGATCGCAGAAGCGAAATGGTTCCCGCGCAGTTGCCGCGCTGAAAATGGTGGAACGAAGCTGCGACCTGGATCAGTCCCTGCAAGAAAGTCTTCTCCGGTTCTTGCGCCGCGAGCCACACGGATTCCCAGTGTTCGTGGGCTTCGAAGAACGAGCCGGAATGAAAACAACGCAGGCCTTCGAACAGATCTCCATGAGTCCAGTCGAGTGGCATACGCAGAAAATATGAGGCGGTTTCTGGCCGCGTCGAATCTTACCAGAACTCAGCGCACTGTGCCTGCGACGCAATGCCCAAGCCGTTCGCCTACAACCACCTGACAGCACAGAGACTTCACAACCTAACATTAACGGCGATTAGACCCTGTTAGTTGACGTAATATCCGATTGCGCTCAATGACCGGGGAGGTCAAAACGCGCTATCGCCTGTTTTCATCAGTCAGAATTTGTCATCGTTCTATAATCCTTGTGCCATGCGGTCGCGCATCATGTACATCGAATCAAAGGCCGAGGGTCTTAACGGCCCCGCCCGGATAGGCCGCGTTAGATTCAACCGAACAGGGAAAACTCTCTACTACAAAGGCCAATCGTTCCAGAGCCTGAAAGGGTATGGCTTCAAAGCCAACTACCGCGAAACCGAAAGCGGCGAGGAGTACTGGATTTCAGGCCCACGTCGTGACGGACTGGACCGTCTCTACGGGAAGAGTGCGCTAGTAGTGGAGATAGATGACGATGTTCGGGAAGAGTACTGGACGGAAATTCGCAAGAAACCCGAGCAGAAGACCAAGGCCCATACGTAGTTGGTGAAATCGCTCTGGTTTCGACAGTTGGGAACCAGTGGATAATCACTGGTGTCTCTATCATTGGAGAACCAAAACTCTTATGCCCTGCCACCGCCGGATTCTCAACGTTCTAATCGTGATTGGTATGTTCGGCATTCTATCGTCGAAGTCGACGGCGCAACTAAAAGGGTATTCTCCGAACGCCGGTCCCGATGACGCCGTGGAGGACGTGAGCATCGTTCAACTAATAGCGCAGCCTGAGAAGTTCGAGGGGAAGCGAGTCCGTTTCATCGGATTTCTAAGGATTGAATTTGAAGGCAACGCGATCTATCTGCACCGGGAAGACTTCGACCATGACATAACAAGAAATGGCGTATGGGTTGATATCCCAACTGACATGACGAAACAGCAGCAGCATGAAGTGAACATGCGTTACGTGATCTGCGTCGGAGTGTTTACAGCGAAATGGCACGGTCATATGGGTATGTTCAGCGGCGAGATCAGAAACGTGCGACGGGTTGAGTTTTGGTCCGACCAACCCCGTTCCACCCGGCCATTGCCGCCACCACCCCCTGCGCCGTCCCGATAGTTGGCGTAAATCGCATTTACACTAATTGACCGGGCGGACTCCTACGCCTTCGGCAGCTTAGAATCGGGTACGTCCACGACCTCTTCGTGATCCGTCTTGTCGAGCGAACGAGTTTGCGTCCGCCAGTTCAGTTCTTCCAGCCGCTTTCGCATTTCATCCCCGCACGTTTCACGAGCAGTGCAATGTTCACAATCTGGGTTGTGTATTCTTAGGCTGGACAACAGGTAGCAAATCCGAAATCTCAACCTCACAACCCACCTCGCCGGACTCGGGGGGCTTTGTGCGTTCCGGTGAACGGATTGACGTAGTCCAGTTCCTTAAGAGCCTTGTGCAAACGGCGGCGGATGATGTTTGAGGGAGAGACGGGTTTCCCTTGTCGAGCGCAGAACAGGAAGCCCGATGTTCGTTTGCCAACGAACTCTTTGAGAAAAGTGGCGATCGTCGGATGGAGGTCAACCTGGCGACCTGCTCCTTGAATCCGCACGAGATTGGGTATGATTTCGTCGTGAGCAGTCACTCCGCAAGGGCACGACCGCCAGTGGGAGCCTATTGTATAACTCTCGAAGGCGCGATCTGAACCTGAATGGCGTGAATNNTGGCCTGTGCTCCGGAAGGGCCTGGGCGCACCGTGTCGGTGGTTAGTATGGTCACTCGCAGACCGGAGCCCGGATCGCCCGGGTCAGCCTGCTCCACTTGCTGTTCGGTGGTTTGCTGACCGGTTGAACCGGAGCGCTGGGCGGTGGTTGCGCGCTTAACCAGGTGCAGGCTGCCGTCCCCGATCGACCCTGGGACACTGATGGAATAGGTTTCCACTGTGTTGTGCTTTTCTCCAGAAGCAGTCGCCACTTCGTTGCTCACGGTACGAGACACTTCGCCGAGTTTGCCTTCAGAGTCGGGGAGGGAGACTTGCTCCTCGGTGCCACGGTGGTCACCTTCTTGCCGGGTAGTAGTTCGCCGTATTTCGCCCACTTGCCAGTTTCCGGCGCCATCGGGGAGCAGCGTAGTTTCTTGAGATTCAACCGTCCCGTTCGCGCCTTGTTCGCGGCGCTCTTGTACCTTCACAGCTGGAAGCAGACCGCCATTGACGCTCGGGAGCATCACGGTGGTTTTCGTCTCCTCCACATCCTTACTGGTCCTTTTCGTCTCTTCAATCCGGCGCTGAACCAGTTGAAGATTGCCGTTGGCATCGGGATCCGAAGTGGCGCGTACCACCTTCGAGTCGCCTCCGGCCAGAGTGTGCTTTTCCTCTTCGATCACCTCCACCAGTATTTTGACGCCATCGGCATCTCGACCGAACGTGCGCGTGATGGTTCGGATAGTGGCAGCGTCCACTTGCACCGTTTCCTTTTCGATGTCCTGGAAAGGTTCGAAATGTCCGTCAAACCCGCGGCGTTGGACCGATTGCTTGTCCAGGGTGCGATTGCCGCTCTGGGTGTGGCTTTCGATGGTGCGCGTGGGATTCACATTGTCGCTTTGCGACTCGGTTGTGGCCGTCCAGGGCTTGTTCGCTTCGTCTGTTTGGGAATCGGAAGCTTGCGCCCAAAGCGCGGGAACGGAACAAAAATATGCCACGATTGCGAGCAGCATGAACTGGCTCAAACACGCTGCACCTGAGGGGCGAGCACGGCCGTTGTTACGTCGACGGCCAGCGAGCGCAGATCGCCTATGGCCATCCCGTTTGGGAATATTTGTGGTTGGCATCATTTCTCCCGAAAGGAGCTTGCTGGTGCCGGAAAAAACGGCGCGAGCCGAAGCAGTGGACCGGTTGCCGATGGCGTCCCCGATATAAGTTCTGGTTCTATCGACGGCGCGCGCTCCTTTGAACAGAGAAGGCCGCACGTTCTAGTGATGTCCCACCAATTCTGCTGCTTCCGCCTCCGCTTTGGTCTTGTGAATTGTCCCGTCCGGATGATTCGGCGGAGAGTAGATCGTATAGAGTTTCAGCATTGCCGTCTTCGACGTATTCACTACGTTGTGGTATGTCCCTGCCGGAACCACGACCGCATCTCCATCGCGCGCTTGGCGTTCCTTTTTTTCGTCAAAAACGAATTTGGCCTCCCCCTGCTCGATGCGGAAAAACTGGTCGACCTTCGGATGCACTTCATCGCCAATCTCTTCGCCCGGCCGAAGGCACATCACCACGAGCTGGGAGTGCTGAGCCGTGAATAACACCTGCCGGAAATACGTATTCTCCAAAGTCTGCTTTTCAATCGCTCCAACATATTCAGTCATAGTCTTGGTCTCCCGTTTTGTCTTTGCTGTTTGGGGGCTGATGAAGGCGCCGGGAGGCTACAACAGGCCTCCTGGTGTCGGGCAATCGTTCTGCCTTTCGCGCACAAATCCAGCCAGACGTGCCGACACACGAAGTCAATTCCGACCTTAGCAAACCAGGTTTCACAGGGTCTGAGCAATAATGCACACCCGTGTTGCCAACGAGTTGACGTGAAGAAGTCTATCCTGGCCCGTTCTGCACGAGTCCCAGCGTGACCTCGGACGGGAACTCATATTTCGTATGGCACCTCGGCTTCTACCGTTGCCCTTTTCGGAATGCAGTGAGGTCCATTCCAGAGGTGGTCAATTCTGCTCAGACCTCAGAAAGCCGCGGGATTTAAAAAGGTGGAGCCCTCAAAAAGGCTCAGAAGAGCGGCAATCCTAGAACCAAAACCTTGGGCGACTTGGACTGGCCGTCTCCCATCCTTTGCGCATTAAGAATAAGGAGAATTTCAATGCCCTACGTGAATGTCGGTAAAGAAAACTCCGGCGACATCGATCTGTACTATGAAGATCATGGTTCGGGTACCCCCATAGTCCTTATCCACGGATATCCCCTGAGCGGCGCTTCGTGGGAGAAGCAGGTCGCGGTGCTTCTGGCCGCAGGTCACCGTGTGGTCACCTATGACCGCCGAGGGTTCGGCAAGTCCAGCCAACCAACAACCGGCTACAACTACGACACCTTCGCTGAGGACCTGCACAAGCTCGTGACGCAACTCAAGCTGCGTGATTTCGCGCTGGTTGGTTTCTCGATGGGTGGCGGCGAAGTCGCGCGCTACTTGGGGAAATACGGAACGAAGGGCGTGAGCAGAGCCGTATTTGTCTCCGCAGTCCCACCGTTCCTGCTGAAGACACACGACAACCCGGAGGGCGTGGACGGCAGTGTCTTCGAGGGAATCCAGAAAGCCATCGTCGCCGACCGTTATGCGTTCTTCACGGAGTTTTTCAAGAACTTCTACAACGCGGACCTCTTGCTGGGCAAACGTGTTAGCGAACAGGCCATTCAGTCCAACTGGAACGTCGCGTGTGGCGCCTCGGCTACGGCCTCTCTCGCTTGCGTACCGACATGGCATGAGGACTTCCGCAAGGATCTGACCGGCATCGACGTGCCCACCCTGGTCATGCAAGGCGATGCGGATCGGATTCTGCCTATCACGGCCTCGGGGCTACGGATTGCCAAGCTGATCAAGGGATCTCGGCTAGTGGTGGTGAAGGATGGACCGCACTGCATAACCTGGACTCATGCGGACCAAGTGAACTCTGAATTGGTCGACTTCCTTGGGAAAGGGCTTGCGAAGCAAGCAACCGCAGCCCCCAAGAAGGGAACGGTCGCATAGACAGAGTGTTCTTTAAATTGTTGCTTCCTCAGGGTGCCGTATGAAACCCGGCACCCAACCTTTTCGCACGACTCCGGTCACTGACCTTACGTCCCCGGTAGACGATCCTCCAACGTCTGACTGAGCGACTCAATAGAGGTGTTCTGACTAAGATCACGGATCTCCTTATCCGCCACGATGTTGTGAAGTCCCATTTGCCCGCAAATTGCGCGTACCATCTGTAACAGCTTCGTGATCTCTTTCTCTGCCAACAAGTCAACTTGCAAATTAAGGTGGTCCCGACGCTCCCCTCGGCGCATCATGCGGTTCTGACGCATGAGTATGAAGCTGGAGAGAATGACCGCCTCCACCGCAACAATAACTCCGAGTAACGAGAAGGGGTAAGGGTCGAACGGTCGTGCGCTGGGAATCTTGCCGCTATTTATCAGCAGCCACGCGGCCACGAGCACCAGGTGGAGCACAACGAACAGAAGGCTTCCCGCGAAGACTCCTATCGCATCGGCGAGGCGTTCTGAGCTGGACCTTCGCTCTAGCGCTTCTTCCTCTTGCCGCACTATCGAGTCTATGTGCGACTGGCTCTGTATGGAATTTTCGCTCATGAGCTAAACCTCTTGGCGATGGGATACGCTGCTTGTCCACAGGTTTGGCGGAGCGGGTTCGTACACCGAGCGGTGGTCCGTGAGGCTGACAAGCGTGGGCCGCCCAGCACAGAACTCCGAGCGCCAGACTAACGCGCGCCGGCCTCTGCAGTACTGAGCGGAAACCGGGGGCACGTCAGTTATCTCGAATGGTCGAACACGCTCCGGACAGACGCCGCCTGATTTACTTCTCGAGGACTTTTTCGATCTGTCCGACCTTCTTCTGAACTTTGCCGGTGTTTTTTTCGACGTTGCCTTCGGCCTGTAAGTTAGGATTATTCGTGACTTTGCCGGCCGTCTCTTTGACTTTGCCTTTCACTTCGTGGACAGTGCCTTTAATCTCATCTTTCGTACAGGTGTTCATCTGTTTTCTCCTTATGGTTGAATAACAGGACATCTCCATCAAAACTGTGCAAAACGGAACAGTCCGGCAACAACATCGATAGAGGATAGGCCTGGAAAGAACGGCGCGCCGGTCCAAACTGCAGAGTTCTGACAATTAGTTTGGTGAAAGCGGGAGAACGCGCAGTCCGACGGCAACGAGATCGGCAAAGTGGTCCAATGTGATCAGACATCCCCTTTGGCCACTTCTTATGATGTTGTGTAGTGAAGAAGTGAGACGACCGTTACAAAGGCCCGTCAGCTTCCTTCTCCCAAGTGAGGTACAACAATGGAAACCATATTGATCGTTCTTCTGGTGCTGTTTTTGCTCGGCGGCGGAGGCTGGGGATACTCCCGGTGGCGCAGCTAGCGCGATTACAGGGTGAGCGCAGGACTATGCTGCTTGATTCTGGTTTGCAGTGTGTTTTATGAGGGTTCGAATATCGAGACAAACTCGCGAACCCCCTTTTTTCAGGCTCCCTGAACCAATTCAGCCCACCTGAAGTAGTTCTCTTTTGTTAGGTTTCAGGAAGTTCGCGTACCCATGCATACGAACAAGGGGACGGGCAGTTCAAACACCCGAGTCTCTTTTTTTCTGCCTTTCCGATCGGAAGGCACATCCCTCAGGGGCTAAAGCCCGCATTCTTCCAGGCCCTGAGCGGCACGGTTGAAGCCGTGCCCCACCCAAAACCGAATTTATGAAACCAGCTCTAGGCGCTTCAACCGCGCCAGCAGCGTGGAGGGCGTACCTGGAATACCGGGCGGCTGTTCGACCTTAAGTTCTTGTTCGCGTCACTTCTTCCGCACTTCATTGAGGATTCCATCCACTTCTTTAGCTCCTTTTTCGTAAAGCTTCGCCTCTTCGGGGGCGAGGTAGTGCAGGAGTTTCAAGAACTCTCCCGCATGGACCCGCTCCTCGTCGGCAATATCCTTCAGGACTGCCATGGCGAACTTGTTGTCAGTGGACTCGGCGAGCTGTACGTACATCTGCACTGCCTCGTATTCTGCGGCCACCATGAAACGAATGGCACGCACCAATTCTTCGTTGGTCAGTTTGCGTTCATTGGCGAGACCGGAAAACGGTGCTCCAAAACTTGGCATGCCAGGAAGCCTCCATGAAAACGTATCAGGAAAAGAATCTTATCCCTACTTTTGCAAAGGCCATCGGTTCGTGTTTAGGTGTGCAATCAAGAGTTTCATAGACGGCTCCTACGCCGTCATGTGTCATACGAGGGCGTTGGGTTCACTCCGCATTCGTGCAATTGCGCGATCACGGGCAACAATTGGCTGGACAAATGATCTTTAGCTACGAAAGCGTCTACCAGCTTCAAGGCTTGCTCGGGAACATCCACTGCTCCGGATAGCATGATGATTGGGGCTTGCGGCTTGAGCCGTCTCATTTCGATTGCAAACTCTTGCCCGTTCATCTCGGGCATGAAATAGTCGACGATTACAACATCAACCGAATGGATGGAAGCCAGTTCCAGTCCCTTACTGCCGCTGGGTGCGGTAAGAACGGTATACCCAAAGGTTTCGAGGAATGCCCTTTCGCATTCCAGCACATCTTGGTTATCGTCGATGCAAAGAAGTACTGCGCCTTGGAGCGCCTTGTGAACCGAGCGTGGCATAGGTCACCTGCAAGAGCCAATTTTTCAACACTGGGGCTCAGGAGACTGTTCAAAATTGCTCAAACGTGAACGTCAGACTAAATCGCGGTTGACGGTCGCGGTGTGCGTAAGCAGTGCTTCGTGCCGTTGTGCCTGATGACCATCTCCGCAAGCGTCTCCTGAGTGGGTCAAATCAGGGGACACCCGATTGGGGAGATTGCATCGGATGGCGCACCACATGAGCCATTCGGCACAGTATTCCTGGAGCAAGTGAGCGAATATTGCCGGTGGTGCAAATCGAGGAGAAGGAAATGTTTTTAGCCAGCAAAGCCATGTGCGCGGGGATTGTCTTCCTATCGCTGACGACGGGGATCTCGGGACCACGCCGGACTCCGCTCGCTTCGGCCAACCTCAGCAAAGAAGTGCCAGCGGTCGGGCCAAGGGTCGGGCCCAGGAACGATGTCAAGAAGATGCAGGAAACTCTGCGGGACAAAGGACAGTACAGCGGGGAAATCGACGGTGTGCTTGGTCTCCGAACCCGGGCGAGCATTCGCGGATTTCAGAAGACTGAGAATCTACCAGTCACCGGGCAGCTTGATGCCCGGACGGCCGACAAACTCGGAGTCAGACCAGAGGTTCGCGAGGAGACTCGCTACGAGACGAGACAAGGTAAACCTTCGGCAGGCATAAAGTGGCCTCAAGGTTCGGGGCGAACAAGCAAGACATCACGAAAGGCAGTCAAGATAGCTGCCGTTTCTGAAAGCGGCCGGGGAGACCGCGAGAAGGCACTTCAAGCTGAGAGCGAAAACCACCCGTAGTAGTTTGAGTTCTTGGCGGTCAGTTTCGTGTAGCAAGTGTGAGCATTGTTGCACAGACCCTTGAATCCTCATTGGCCAGGGTTCAAATTGGCCTAATGCACCGTAGTCGGGGCGTGGGTTCGGAGCTGGATGCGAAAGATCATGGGCTAATCGCCTTGGAGTCGGGATCGCGCTTTTGACCGATTGTGGCGTCTGATCCCAAAGCCGACAGCAGATGGCAATGCGGCCGCGCCCCAGATCGAGAACAAAAGCAGGTACACATCTTTCACGGAAATGCCAATGTTCTCAAGGGACCATCGAACCACGAAAGCGCCGGTGATTCCGAGGAGAATGTCGGCCAATGTTCCGAATCCGTCGTTCCCGGTGATCTTGCCACCGGCCCAACCGGCCAGTGCTGCGGCAAGTAACCAAATGGAATAGAACATCCCCAGCCTCGATAAACCTACGTCACGCTGCCCAGACATCTTGCGCCAGGATGGGAATGCTTTGAGAAGCTGAACATGGTCACTCCCCGCCGTGGCAAGAACGTTCCTCCGCGTGAGAGCTTTGTCTCATTTAGCCGCACAATGCGTCTGGTCAAAATTGCACACTCCCATTCCGGATGCTTCGCTACACTCTCGGCGAAGTGTGCTTTGCAACCCGCTACGGGCAAGGTGCCCGGTGTAGATGTGCAACGTGGCGCGTTCGCGCTATTCGGACTCTTCAAGTTCCACTCCGTATCGCTTTGCGGCAGACTGTATCCGCTTCCACGCCGCACGACGTTCCGCTTCCGTAACGCCCTTCACCTGATTGAAGCGCGCAACCGCGTTGCGTACGTGAGAGGCATTTTCCAGCGGCTCCTTGCGTTGCTTCGGGAACGCGAACTTGGTTGCGGATATCCGATCACGAGCTGGCTTGGTCAGCTTTGCCATTATTTTTTCTCCCTCGGGAACTCCCTGCGCACCGGCGGCCCCGGAATCGTTCTCACGTTCGACTGCGGCAGCTTTTCGAGTTCCTGTCGCGTGGTCTGGGTCACGTCTTTTCCCCGCGTGGATTCGGCCATGCGCGGCCCATCCATTTCCTTTTTGACGCGAGCGAGTGTCGCTTGGTTGGATTCTTGGTTTGGCTCGTTCTTATGCATACTTGCACGATGTCACGAGTGCAAAGGGATTACAGGTCAATTTGGAACAGGGCTGGCAGTTTCAGCATTGTTTTCAACTGAGCAGTCTTGAACAGTCTTTACCAATCTGCAAAATGTAGCATCTCACATGTAAAACATCGTGGCCCTATGACACGGTTGGAGGGTTGGACTATCGAAGACGAACAGTGTCAGAAGATCGGCGGAGGGTATAAGGCAGTGAAGTTCAGATTTTTACTGTTTCTCTGGATGGAGCCAAGATTTTATCTACGCTGATCCAAAGTCCAATGACATGAGAGCTGACAGGGGCCTCCCTCAAGTGCCCGTTACGTGGAAGAGCGGCGCCTCAGCGCCGCGTGAGTCGCTCAGAAATCAACAGGGGGCTCCATGGAGAAGTGCGTCCCCTTAGTGGCTATCCGCTACAACCAGCTTTCTGTTGAGTATGTCCGCGGCCTCAGCAAGCGTCAGATCATCGGATACCTGATAGAAGTCCCCATGGGTTTCCTTCTTCCGCATTCCGATGGTCGCGAACAAGAGAGCTTTTCCTGTGATCTCCACAGTCATGTTAGTCAGGTCCCAATGGCCTGGGACCACTTCTGCTTGCCTGACCTCAAAGTGGCCTCCTTTGTCCAGGTGCCCTAGCAGGCCGAGTCCGAATTTCACGTCCCGTGTGAGATGACCACTAAACGCAGCCAGCCGCTCCTGTTTGCAGTCCACCCACATCTCACCTTCCATGTCGTGGAACACGCGAGCCTCCATGGAAGGCGGATGAAAATTCGGGTTTGGTCTAAAGCTCAGCTTTACCACGTTCCCGTCACCACCTGCGTGGTCGAACACGAATGCATCAGGCAGCATCTTGAACAGCCTTCTGCCCTGTAGGGTCGCCTCCTCCAGTTCTCGCTGCAGTTTTCGCTTCGCACTTCGACTGGTCATTAACTCCTGAACACGCTTGTTCTCTTCCTCCTGCTGTTTCGCGCTAAGAGGGCGGTCGTCAATGGATAAGAGTCGACTGAAAGAACCTTCTTTTGTCTCAATAATCTCCTCGACCCGTTTCTTTCCAGACTGTTCCTTTTCTAGTCGGTACATCCAGTTGGTGTGGTCGTCTTGGAAAGTTAGTTCATTCGTGATCACCCGTCGTGCCAGATCGTTGGCCGACACGCGGCTGCTGGGAGCGGATTGAGGGCGTGCGGGTACACTAAGCAAGATGATCGCCAGTGCGAGAGGCACCGGGCTGTGTCTCAATCTCACAACCGATGGCGATGTCCATGCGCGACACGTTTTGATCCAGTTGTTCATGCCGCCATTGTTCCAGTGAGATGAACCGTAGGAACCGCTCGTAGATCCACCTCGCTATCGGCGCCGTTCAGTTCCTCACAATTTTGATCATGGAACGTAGGGACCACAAAAGCTGGTCAAAATCGCGCACTTTCCCTTTGACAGATCCGAAGGAACTTGTTTGACCAACGGGCCACAAGGCAGCTTGTGAAATGCTTGATGTAGGCGGTGTTCGCACATTTACCGACGAAAGGTCGTAGGGGGAGTTCGAATTGCCCCACCTTGGAAAATTTTCTCCGACCACTGCAGTCGGCAACAAACTATTTAGGAGTTTTACGCCGGTTCGCGTCGTCCTGCACCGACTTCGTCGTATCCGACTTGTTGATCGTCGACTTCGTGGACAGACCACACGCGGATGGGGGATTTGTCATCTGCTTGGCAAATATACGGTAGCTCGGCCCGTCCGGGCGCAACGTCGACCAGTATCCCGACCGGGTGAGCAAGGGTTTGTGCTGGAGGATGATCTGGTTGAACAGAATCTTCACTCCACATCCGAGATTGTTCTTCGGCTGAAGAATGGTTCGGGCCGGATCGTTCGCCTTTAACGCACGGTCCGCTTGCCAATTGAAATCGCAGCCGTAACGCTTTTGGTCTGCGTACGCAAGCTGCAGCAATCCTTCACGGCGCATATCCGTTCCTCCCACCTTGTCGCGTTTCGCAACTTCCGGTTCGGTGTGACGGACGCTCGTGTTCGGATTCAGGCCGGCTTCAGCACCCGCAAGCGCCTGGAAAAAGTAAGCCCAGAATGCGCGCTTGTCAGTTTCGGCCATCTCGTAAAATCGCGGGCAGAATCGACGGACGCCCCGGGGGACCTGCGAAGAAAACATTTCGGGCGGCAGCGCCTTCTCGATCATCTCGTCCCATTGTGGGTCCCAGGGCGTCCCACCGAGTTCGCCCTTTTTGACGTCGATAGGGGTTGGCGGGACCGGTTGAATGGCCTGGGCATGCGAAGGTGTGGCTATTCCCATGCAGAATACGAGACTCGCGATGAACCACGATGTATTCAGCGCGGAGATACTCACGTTCAGCCTCCGGTACAAATCGATCCAGTGTTGCCAACCATCGCGCGACTCTCTGCTCCAGGCTCCGACCGCAACGATCATGCAGGGATCGACGCGATCTTTGCTGGTTCAACACACCCTGGTTCAACACACCGGCCTTTCCGGGAGTGACGGGCACGAACTGGGGCTAGACCATAGAGCCCGCCCAGTCATGCCTGCGAGCGTAGCCTTGGGTTCACGCCGCCTTGCGGGCTTTTGTCGCCGTCTTTCGCGCGGCGCGTGGTTTTTTCCGGGCTTGTGCCGAAGGCTTTCTCGCTTTGGGCGCGGCTTTAAACACAGATGGCAATTCCAGCTTGGGCTGTTTCGCAGTACGATGGTGGCCATGGTTCAGCGGTTGGATGCGCGCGGCTTCATCTTCCATCCGCAGCTGAGCGTCGCAATCTTTTTGGCGCTCGTCTTCTAGGTATTCTGGAATCGTCTTGGTTGTCATAGCCAGAGTGTGGCAGAACTGGCGCCTTCCAAGCTGTCCAATTTAGCTCTATATCAACGATCCGCGATAAGTGCCATGGCTTAAGAAGGTTTAGCCTGCGACGGAGCTGGGCCGATCCGCCAAACCTGATGCTACAGATCGCAGCTCATGAAGTAAACAGCTTCAGGCGCCCGCCACGCGTTTGGCATCGACACGGCGATTAGGTTTTTCCCGGATTACTTCTAGCTTTTGGTTTTGGCTTAGGTACGCGCTCTTCATGATTGCCGGATCGGTTCAAATGCTCAGGAATCCCGGTGATAAGGCCTTGATAATCCGTGAGACGGTCACCCATGATGACCACACCCTTGGAGGTGATTTCATATTCGCGAATATCCTTGCTATGGTTGCCACCGCGCATCTTGATAACGACCATGATCTTGCGAAGCTGGCCGTCGATGCATACGTACCGAAGCCGGATAATGTCGTCGGTGAGAAAGGAAATCGAGTAAGTACTGAACGGGAATTCTGTGAAAGACTCATTCACCTCAACCGTGCTTAGAATCGTCACCCCGACGCCGGTCAAAGCGGTGATCATCCGGTAGAGCGATTCGCGAAAGTCCGCGCGGAAGCCGGGTGCTAGCGCCATCTCAAAGCCCGCCAGCGAATCAATCACCAGGCGCTTGGCGCCAATCTTCTGGACCGCCTCGAGAATCTCGTGCATGGTTTCATCCACCGAGAGGTCGAGGGGACGGAGGTAGAGAATTTCGAGTTTCTTCTCTTTTCGCGGCGTTTTCAAATCCAGACCAAAACTGCTGGCCCGCTCCGCGTACTCTTGCGGGCGTTCTTCAAAGACGACCACAATTCCCGGATCCCCCTGACGTATGCCCTCGGCAATGAATTGAGTTGCCAAAACCGATTTTCCAGTCCCCGAAGCCCCTGCCACCAAGACACTATCGCCTTCGGGAATGCCCCCGCCCAGCATCTTGTCCAATTCCGGAATACCGATGGAAAGGCGCCGTGTACTGGGCATCTTCCGCACTAGTCCGGCCAGCCCAAGAGTACGCGAAAAGGCTTGCAGCCCGGCGTGGGTAATGCGGAAGGTGTGTAGTCCGGGCACGGACGCCTGCCCGCGCAGTTTCACGATCTGTAGCTTCCGCACAATGGAACTTCGCTCCGCAGCCTGGTAAAGCCAAAAGAGGCCATCGGAGACCGTGAAAACGGGATTGTCACGGATCTCACCCTCGACATATTCCCCGACCAGAAAAGTCGTGGCTTGCCAACTCGTCAGGAGCAGGGCTAACCGCTGAATGAAAGATTGCAGCTCCACTTCGGTTGTACCGCCTTGCGCCTTCCGCACCACGGTGCGAAAGGAGTCCACTACCACGACGCCGGGGCCTGCCTTCTCAACCTCTTTCGTAATCTCCTCTAAGACCGCGTCCAGGTCCTTCTCCAACACAACCTGGCTCAAGTTGATAAAGCGGACAGCACTGTTTAGCTTGGCCTGGTCGAAGAACGTGTACTGTTGCTGGTATCGCAGCATTTTGATGGCGGGTTCGCCGAGGATAGTGAAATACAGCGCGGGGCGCTCTGGCGTCGCGTTGGCGAACACGATTTGGTGGGCCAGCGTGGTCTTGCCACTTCCCGGGGCACCCGCGATGATATTAAAAGAAAACTCCGGGAGACCGCCGCCCAGGATTTCATCAAGGCCC
>PMMJ01000144.1 GCA_003162255.1 Acidobacteriaceae bacterium
CGCGGTGAGTGCGGGTGTTTCGCTTATGTTCATGTAGGTTGGGTTCTGCTTGCTACTTTCCGGCCGAGGCGCTCTTGGTTGCTGTCCCCGTCCCCGCTGGGCTCCCCGCCTTGCCCGTAGCGGCTGCCGCCGAGCCGGCGGCGGAAAAATCCTTTCCCGCCTCGGGTGCCGCTAATACCTTGCTGATATCCAGCAGAATGATCAGCCGTCCCTGGTACTTGCCGAGGCCGGTCACGCAGTCCAATCCGCCTTCCTGCATCATGGCGGGCGCGGCTTCGATTTCGCTTTCGGGAATCTTCAGGACCTCGGACGCAGAGTCCACAATCATGCCTGCGAGCCGGCCCCGGTATTCCACCACCAGAATGCGGCTGCGCCGGTCGAGTGCGGTGGACGGCTTTCCGAACCGCTTCCGCAGATCCACCACCGAGACAATCTTCCCGCGCAGGTTGATGACCCCTTCCAGATAATCGGGCGCGTCCGGCACCGCGGTGATTTCTGGCACGCGGACGATCTCATGCAGCGAGGTGATGGGCACGCCGTAGGTCTCGCGGCCCAATCGGAAGCCCACAATATGTGTTTCGCGGCTCATGAATGAAATTTCCTCAATGAGATCCTGCAGCTGCGGTCCGGCTTGCGTTCCCGTACCTCGGCGTCTCCTCGTTCGACCTCTCGTCCGGCCGCAGCGCAAAACGGTCCATCGAATCCAGCAGACCCCGCGACATCTTCGACATCTGATCGGAGGAAGCGGCTAGTTCGGTCGAACCCGACGTGGAGGACTGCACCAGTTCGCGCATGCGCTCCATGGCCTGCACAACTGCCTGCGCCCCGGAAGCCTGTTCTTCCACCGCCGAGTTGATCTCGTGCGTGATTTCGTTCAGTCGCGTGGTGGCGCGCGCGATCTGCGACGAGCCGTGCGACTGCTCGTTGGTGGCGGCCCCGATTTCCTGCGCGAACTTGTACACCTCGGTCACCACGTTCGATATTTTTCGCAGCGCGGCGTTCAGTTCCTGTCCCAGATTCAGTCCTTCGTTCACGATGGTCGTGCTCTTCTCCATGTTCTCGACCGCTTTGCGCGCTTCCTTCTGAATGCTCTCGATCAGCTCGGAAATCTCCTTGGTGGACTGCGCGGATTTCTCCGCCAGCTTCCGCACTTCGTCCGCTACCACCGCGAATCCCAGGCCGTGCTCACCCGCCCGTGCCGCTTCGATGGCGGCATTCAACGCCAGCAGGTTGGTCTGCTCCGCCAGATCGTCGATCACTTCGACGATCTTGCCGATGTCGTCAGCCCGTGTGCCCAGCGAGTCGATAATCTCGCCCGAAGACCGGGTCGTGGTGTTGATACGGTTCAGGCCGTCGGCCACCTTTTCCATGGTGCCGATGCCGCTGTGCACCTCTTCCCGCGAGCGGTTCGAGATATCGAGCAGAACTTTGGCCGTATCCGCAACTCGCTGGATGGAGGTCACCATCTGGTCGATGGAGGCCGAGGTTTCGCTGACGCTCGAGGCCTGCGTCTGCGTGCTCTTCACCATGTTTTGCACGTTCACGCTCATCTCGTGCATCGTGCTCGTCACTTCATCGATGGCCGATGAAGTCTGCAGACTGTTCCTGGCCGACTCGTCGGAAGCGCTCGCCACCTGGGTAGAGGCACTGGCTACCTGCGAGGCGGCGTCGCGCACGTTGCGCACCATCCCGCGCAGGCCTTCCACCATGCGCGTAAAGGCGTTCGCCAGCGTATCGTTGGCCGAGCGCGGACGGACTTCGACCGACAGATTACCGCCAGCAATGGCTTCGGAAACCGCCGCCATTTCCTTCAGGTACTTCACCATGGAGTCAAAAGTCCTGGCCAGTTGCCCGATTTCATCCTTACCGTGCACGTCAATCGTGTGTTCCAGATCTCCGGTCTGGCCAATCTGGTCGGCCACGTGAATCAGCCGTTCCAGCGGTCCCGTGATCCCAGCGGCGGTCCGGTAGGCAATGACTGCGCCTAGGGCCAGCGCCGCCAGGGAGCTCAGCACCGCCATCACGATCGTGAACGTCGCTGCCCAATCATCGGAGTGGCGCCGCTCTTCCAGCAGTTTGCGGTTCTCCCGGTCGACATCGTCCAGGACGTCGCTCGAACGCGAGACCCATGAATTCGGATCCTTTTGCAGGTAGAAAATCTGCAGTTCCGCGACCGTCGCGTTGCCGCTGTCCACGGCCCGGCGTTTGTCCACGAGCGGGTTGGCAAAATCGCTGTTCCATGCTTGCTCCAACCCCTGCACTCTTTCCAGACTGCTGCGCTGCTCCGCGGAGTTCGCCAGTTCCTGGGAATGGTGCAGCGCATCGCTGAGTTGGCGCTCGCCCTCAGTCATTTTCTCCACGTCCCGGGTGTCCCCGCTGAGCAGATAGTTCTGCAGGTGAAGCCGGTTCTGCATCATCTGGAAGCGGACCAACGAGGTAGCCTCCGTCATGTCGATGGAACGCTGCGCCGCGGCCTTGGTCTCATGCTCGCGATGCACTCCGTATATGTTGATGACGAAAAGCACCAGCACCGTCGCCAGAATGATGCCGAAACTCAGATAAAGCTTTTTCCCGATATTCATACTTGAACCTTCCTCACCCAGCACTTCGCACCCTGCCTGCCCACTTACTGGGGCGTATCAAAGCGGAATTCCACAATCCCCGTCGATTCTTGCTGAGCCGCCTCGAAGCGCCACTTCTTGACTGCATCCAGAGCAGCGCTTGCCAGCACCGGGTGCCCGCCAACCAGTTTTGCGTCCTTGACCGCCCCGTTGGTGGACACGGTGACCAACACCTTCACCACGCCCGTGATGCTCATGCGCTTCGCCAACTCCGGATACACTGGTGCCACCTTGAACTTTGCTTTTCGATTGATTTCTTGCTGTCCCCATGCCAGGGGAGCGCTGGTCGCAGCCCATCCGCCAATCAGCAGCAGACCCACCGCGATCACACGATTCAGGGCTTGATATGGCACGGTTCCTCCGTTGTCGCTGTGTATTTACCTATATTCGAGCAGGGACCCCACCAGCGCATACCAAAAGTTCTTTCTGCACATTACTTTGGTGATATGCGCAAAGCGATGAACCATCGGGCCATCAGGTGATCGGTCATCGGGCGATGAATACCCTGAAACCCGAAGGGCTCTTGTCTTTCCCGAGAGGGCCTTGACTTTAAGGATCGTCAGATTCACCCGATCACCCGATGTTCACCTTGAGACGGGTATCACTTTGGTGCCATTTCACAAGTCGGCACCGCCCCTGCATATTCCCTTGACTCAATTTGAGAATCAAGCGTACGTTTGTTGTGTAATTCAATTGTTTTCAACCGCTTAGCCACGAGATGGGTGTTCCACTGACTCTCCGCACCGGAAATTCGGGTCCCGGCGACTCGTCTCAGTCTGACGAGGCCTTTCAGAAGCTTCTCTTGGAATTTTCACGGGCCGCTTTTCAGAGCAGCGATCCCAGCCAACTCATCCGGTCTTTTTGCGCCCTCACTCGCGTCTTTTTCCAGGCCAGCGGCGCCTACTTTTGGAGTTGTTCCACCGACGGTGATTACATCGGCGCCGAAGCGGATGGCGAGCACGTCGATGGTTTTCGGGGCATTCGCGTGCGCGCCGCCGATCCAGCCAACTCCCCGTCCATCGCCCTGGAGGCGGTTCACAAGCGTCGCCCCTTCTTCCTCGACCATGCCGACGTGGCCCGCTACCCGTGGCTGGCCGAATGCCACGCCCATACCGCCATGGCCGTGCCTCTGCTGGTTTCAGGAGAAGTGGCCGGGGCCATCGCGTTTGTGCGGACCGCGCCCGGCGCCGATTTTGACGATGACGCCGTGGCCAAGGTCACCATTCTTGCGGCCCAACTCGGCACCGCAATCGAAGCCCTCCGCTTGAACCAGCTTTCCCGCGAAGAGCACCGCCGCGCCAGCATTCTGGTCGAGGTCGCCACCGCCCTGCATGGCTTGCCGGACACGGCAGCCGTGATGGAGAGCATCGCCGACCGCCTCCGCATCCTGCTCCATTCGCCTGCGGTGCTCGTCTTTGTGCAACAGGAGAAAGTGTTCCAGTTGCAGGCGGTGTCGACCGAGGCCCCCAAGCTCGCTCTTTCCATCCGCTCGCGTTTCGAGAAGAACGACCTGCGCTCTTCGCTCGAGATCGCCGCTCGCGCCGTGGCCGCCGGCGAGCGCATTACCGTGAGCATCGATGGCGCTTCTCATTTCCGAGAAGACTCGCCGCCCGGAGTTCTGATCGCGGCGCCCTTTCGCACCTCGCGCTCGCACGGCGCGATTCTGGTCTACCCCCGTCTCGCCAACCCCTTCACTCACGAAGACAAAACCCTGGTTTCCGCTCTGGCCGGCTTTGGCGCGGTCGCCATCGCCAATGCCGAGCTGTACGGCATGGCCCGTGCCCAGGCCCACGAACTCCACGAAATCCTCGAGATTTCGTTCGAACTCGGTTCCGCCGGAAAACTCGACGAGTTCATGCAGACCTCGGTCGTCCGCGCCGCCAGTTTCCTCGGCTTCGAGCGCTGCGTCATCGGACTCCTCGAGGAGGCCGCCTTCCATATTCGCTGGGGAGTCGAGAACGGAGTCGCTCGTCCCGTCGATATTCCGCTCTACGATGGCGCCGCCAGCCACGCCCTGAAGAAGAAGAATGTGTTCTTCACCGAAGACGCCCGCAAAACTCCAGGCGCGAATCTGGATTTTGTTGACGCTTTCAAAATCCGCCAGCTCCTGGCGGTGCCTCTGCTCGGCTCGAATGGCGATGTGCTCGGAATGTTCGGTGTCCTCGACCGCATCGAGCCCGGGCCGATCAACGATGAAGACATCCGCCGCGCCCGCGCTTTAGCCGCGCAAGTTGCCATCGCGCTCGAACTGACCCGTAATCTGCACCAGTCCGAGGAGCATCGCCGCCGCGCCGAGGTTCTGGTCACCATCGCGCTCGAACTCAACACCGTCCTGCATCTGCCCGAGTTCATGCGAAACTTCGCTCGGCGCGCCGCCGGCCTGCTCGGCAGCCGCTCCGTTGCCCTCTGCCTTTTTCAGGCTGCGGAACTCGATACCGTCGTCCTATCCGGCGCCTCCGAAGTCGATGATAAGCCGCTGCTCCGTCACTTCAGTCAGGCGTTGAGCGCCGCCCTGCCGAAATACCCCACCGATGTCGCCTTCGCCCCGGCCACCGACATGCTGGGGACCGCTCTGGCCTCCAGTCTGGGATGGACCGATTGCACACTGGTCCGGCTGGCCGGTTCCGCGGGAGAACTCGTGGGCGTGCTTTGTCTCGCCGACCGCGGCGCTCCACCCGCCATCGAAGATCAACAGTTGCTGCGCGCCATCGCCGGCCATGCCAGCATCGCGCTGGAGAATGCGTGCCTGTTCACCCGCATGCAGCAGGCCAACCGCCACTGGCTCGAAGTCTTCGATGCCATCGGCGACTTCATCGTGGTCCACGACGAGCAGCACAATATTCTCCGCGTCAATCGCTCCCTCGCCGATTTCGTCGGCATCGCCCCCGACCAGTTGGTCGGCATCAACATGCGGGCGCTCGACGCCCTTTCCACCGCCGCTTCGCCGCACTCCTGTCCCTTTTGCCGCACCGGTGAGGGGCTCGACGAATATGTGCACCCCGTTCTCGAACGCACCTACCTGATTTCCACTTCGCGGATTCATGCCGCCAGCAGCGCCCAGTTGCAAACCGTGCACGTGCTCAAGGACATCACCGACCGCCGCGAAGCCGAACGCCGTTATCGCGAGCTGTTCAATAACATTCAGGAAGGAATTTACGTTTCTTCGCCCCAGGGCCGCTTCATCGAAGTCAACGACGCCCTGGTTCGCATCCTCGGCTACAGCAGCCGCGACGAAGTTCTGCAACTCGACATTCCCACCCAAGTCTATTTTTCTCCGCAGCGGCGCCAGGAGCTTACCGAAGTGCTCAAACGCGAGGGCGGATTGCGCAATCACCAGGAAGTTCTGCGGCGCAAGGATGGATCGCCCGTCCACGTCTTCATGAACTGTTTTGCGATGCGCGATCAAGCCGGCAACATCCTGCAGCAGCGCGGCCTGATGCTCGATGTCACCGGCCTTCACCAATCGCAAACTGAGTTGCAGAAAGAACGCGATTTCTCCAGCAAGATTCTCAGTCATACCCAGAGTCTGATTCTGGTCACCGACACCGAAGGCGTGATCAGTTATGCCAACCGGCGTTGGAGCGGTCTCGGTTTTCAGCAGAACCAGATACTGGCGCATCCCCTGCCCGACCTGTGCGTCCCCCCGCGCCGCGCTGCTCTCCGCGAAGCGCTGGCCGCCGTGGCTCGCGGCCAGCAAGTCGATAACTTCGATCTGCCCCTGATTCGCGGCGACGGTGTCAGTGGCCAGTTCTCCGTCAATCTAAGCCCCATCAGCGGCGAAGACGGCCGGGTCAGCAGCATCGTCGTCGTCATGACCGACGTCACCGACTCCGCCATGTTGCGCGCCAAGCTCGTGCACGCCGAGAAAATGGCGGCCGTTGGACAGTTGGTCTCCGGCGTCGCCCACGAAGTTAACAATCCCCTCACCGCCATCCTCGGATTCACCGATCTCCTGATGGAAAACCCCGAACTCCCCGAGAGCGCCCGCCGCGATCTCCGCGTGATTCTCCAGGAAGCGCAGCGCACCAAGCGGATTGTGCAAAACCTGCTCAGCTTTGCCCGCCAGATGCCGCCTCAGCGCCAGCCGGTTCAGGTCAACTCCATCCTGCAACGCACCGTGCACCTGCGCTCTTACGATTTTATGAGTCATGGCATTCAGGTGGTCGAACGTCTCGACGAGTCCCTGCCCACGGTCGTCGGAGATTCCCACCAGCTGCAGCAAGTGTTTCTCAACATCCTGAACAACGCTTATGACGCGGTCCGCGAAAGCACGCGGGCCGCGCGGATTGAGGTCATGAGCGCCCGCGCCGGCGCCTTCATCGAGATTTCTTTTCGCGATAATGGCATCGGGATTGGCGACGCCGAACGCATTTTTGATCCTTTCTTCACTACCAANNACCAAGGATGTCGGCAAGGGCACTGGTTTGGGCCTGAGCATCTGCTACGGTATCGTCCGCGAACATGGCGGCGAGATTATCTGTCACAATAATCCGGACTCTGAAGGAGCGACTTTTATGGTGCGCCTCCCGATTGCATCCGAGACGGCATCTTTTGGAGCCGTTGCAGGAGTGCATCCCCAATGACGCAAACTGAAATGACGCAAACTGGAACGAATCCCACTTGCGCGCCTGTGCTTCTGATTGAAGATGAACCGGCAGTCATGGCTTTCGTTCGTGGCGTGTTGGAACGCCGCGGATATGAGGTGGTTACGACTGAATCTGGAGCCGAAGCACTGCGCCTGCTCGCGGACAGCAATTTTCACGGCGTCGTCTCCGATATGCGCACCCCCGGAGGCGTCGATGGCGCTCAGGTCTATGCCTGGATCGCCACNNCATGACTTCATTTCCGTGGTCGAACAGACCATGGGCAGGGCCGCTTCGTGACGCAGAATTTGACGAATTTGGCTAGGGACGATTTCCGCATCCGACTGCTGATCGTCGATGACGAGCAGACCATCCGCCGTCTCTGCATGACCGTCGGCGAATCGCTGGGATTCTCCTGCCTGGAAGCCGAGAGCGGCGACGCCGCCCTGGCCCTGCTTGAGGAGCAACCCGTCCACATGGTGCTCACCGACGCNNATGAAACTCGGCGCCTACGATTACATTTCCAAGCCCTTTGCGCCGCTTGATGAACTGCGTCTTTTCCTGCGCCGCATGGCCGACAAGGTCCGCCTCGTCGAAGAAAATCTCTATCTCCGCGAGCGCTCCGAAACCGAGACTGCCGTGCACGGCATCATCGGCAATTCCACCGGAATTCAGCACGTCCTGCGCCTCATCTCGCGCCTTAAAGACACGCGCACTCCCGTCCTGATTTCCGGCGAAAGCGGAACCGGTAAGGAACTGGTTGCCCGCGCCCTGCACTTTCGCGGAACCATGGCCAACCTTCCCTTTGTTGCCGTGGACTGCGGATCGCTCGTCCCCACCCTCATCGAAAGCGAATTGTTCGGCTACGAAAAAGGAGCCTTTACCGGCGCTCTTCGTTCCAAGTCGGGCCTGCTGCAATCGGCCGATACCGGAACTATTTTTTTTGACGAGGTTGGCGAACTTCCTCTGGAAATGCAAGCCAAACTGTTGCGCTTTCTCCAGGAAAAAGAAGTCCGCCCCGTGGGCAGCAATCAAAAAGTCAAAGTCGACGTGCGCATCATGGCCGCTACCAACCGGGATCTCGACACCGAATACAAGAAAGGAACCTTCCGCAAGGATCTTTATTTCCGTCTCAACGTCGTCACCATTTCCCTGCCTCCGCTGCGCGAGCGCCGTTCCGACATTCCAATATTGGCCGCGTTCTTCCTGGAACGCCTCGCTCCCGGACGCGGCGTCCAAGTCTCCAGCAACGCCATGAAAGCCCTTCTGGCCTACGACTGGCCGGGCAATGTCCGCGAACTGGAGAATTGCCTGGAGCGCGCCGTAGCTCTCGGCGATCAGCGCATTCTCGAAGTCGGCGATCTGCCCCCGGCCATCGCGAACGCGGAAGTCGAAACCCATGTGCCCGCTGCGCAAGAATTCTCCGGCCGCGCCACCGACCTCGAAGATATCGAGCGCGCCACCATCGAGCGCGTCTTTTCCCAGGTCAAGGGAGACAAAGCTGTCGCCGGCAAGATGCTAGGTATCAGCCGCGCCACTCTCTATCGGAAGCTGAAGCGCTACAACATAGGCGCCCGCGAAAATCCTCCGCAATCGACCACGTTGCAATGAGAAGCCAATATTGATGTCAACCGATGACTTTGCGAAGGGGCACGACTTCACTCGCGACGCTGTGTCATTTCGGTGCGCACCCGCGCAATCAGGTTCCTGAACTGAGACACTTGTTTCACAGTGAGACGCGCTCTGCCGGCGCCCCCAAGAATTAACGCGCTTCGACCCCCACGCGGCCCCGCTAACTAGTTTGTCCTTCTTTCACTTGCCCTTAGGGCCATGACCTTCAAGGTTTTGGTGGCACCCGTGCACTAAGGAATGGCGATAAGGCAGAACGAGTCTCCTTGCAGCTCTTCCAAACCGGGAAGAGGGGAGGCTCGTCTGCTCCAAGTCCCCCGGGATTGAGGTTTTCCGTGCCCAACCAGGCAACTGCTCGCGCTCTTGAACCAGATGTCGTAAGCCGCTTGGCTAGGTTCTTTCCCAATGCCACGCCAATGCGGATTCCCATCAGACTCAGCCGCACCAATGGCAGCAGCGGCACTAACGGCAGCGGCATCGCCGCTCACGCAAACGAGAGTGTCTTTTTTCAGGACACCATCATCGAGTTCGGCACGCCGCGCGAGGTTCTGTTTGCGGTCAACCGTCCTCTGGAATTCGCCGATCGCGTCCTGGTCGAGAGCCACGACGGCTGGCTTCACGCCGAAGCCTCCGTGGTCGCGGTTCAGTATCATCCGGAGCGGACCGTGGTTGCTGTCCGCTTCCTTAAAGATGTCCCCAATTGGATTGTGAAATCATGACTGCATCCGCCCCAACTTCATTTGAAGAGCAGGGAGCCACACTCTGTGCTCTGCAACCCATGTACGCTGCGCTGGTGCGCGAATTTGTGATTGAGGTTTCCGCCTGCCCCATCGACGAGGCTTTCATACCATCGTCGGAAACCGTCAAGCACGCCGAAGCCTGGTTTAAACAGGTCGACGTGCAGATCCAGGTGCACCAGTTGCGCCAGTTTCTCCAGACCACGCCCCTGGCCAACGAACTCGTGCTGCGCCATCTTCTTTTGCATCACATGCACAAGACCGCGAAGTCGAGCAGCGACCGCGACAAGACTGACTTCCTGCTGGTGCAGTATTTTTCGCTGTGCGCGCCCTCGGGCCTGGAAGACGCCGACCTCGATCTCGATTACGTCGCCCAGGTGCTGGAGCCCGTGCTCGGCCCGCAAGAGCCCAAGCTTCCCGCCTGGCTGGCTTCGCTCGAAACCATCATGCAGTCGGCGGCGCGTAGCCGCCGCCTCAGCGAACTGCTGCACAGCGGCGCGCTCGAGCAAGGGCGCAAGCTCAAGACGCAGAGTGCGGCTCGCTACTTCGAGCCCTCCGCCATGGTCGCCTTTGCCCGTTTCAGCTTCATGATCCGCCGGATATTTTTCCGTCTCATGCACGAGGATCTCAACGCTATCCAGGACGGCCTGCGCGAACTCGAGCGCCGCGGCGTCGATACCATCGATTGCCGCCGCGCCCAATTCTCCGCCGAAGAACCGATCGGACGTCTGCGCATGATCTGCCAGTCCTGGAAAGTGATGTTCCACGCCGAGTATTCCTCCGGCCAGCCCTTGCGCATGTTGGTCGATCTGCGAGCGGCTGTCGACGACGCACTCCAGAACGGAGCGCGCAACCAACCGCTGGCCGCGGGCGCCGCCGCTTCCGCAAAACCTGGCGGAGGAACGAAAGAGTAGTTTCTTCTGCCTTTTGAGACGGGCTTGCCCGGTCTCGGGAGACGCTGCAAGCCGCGTCTTCACAGAAAATCAGACTCCCCTTCCGGGGCTGGGCAACTGCGGTCCATTTTGCCGAGCCAGAAAGCGACGATGAGTACAAATCGCCCGATCGTCCTGATCCTTGCCAGCGACCCCGCGTTCGCGCGCGAGATCACCGCGCATTGGCCGCAGGATCATTCTCCCCATCCCCAGAGTCCGGAATTTATCGTGCTCGACGAAGGTTTCTCTAGCGATCTTCAGGGCAGCCACTACGATCTCGCGATTGCCGATGCCTCTTCGGTCGAAGACATCAAGAACCACAAGCGCAAAGCCCCGAACCAACGTCTGCAGCAAGACCTGAAGCAGTCCTTCGCCGCTGCGGGCAAGCCTGCCATTCTGATTCATTCCGATCCCTCGCGCGGTCTCTACAACAGCGAAGGGGCCGTTCTCGAGCTGCGCCGTGAGCCCGGACTCTGGCCGTCGGTGGCAGGCCTTGTCGGACGCGAAATTCTTCGCCGTGTCCAAGCCGAGTCTCGCTCTCGCGAAGCCGAAAAAAATTGCGCCGCCGCCCAAGCCGAGGCCACTCTCGGACGTTACATGGTCGAGATGCGGACCAACGTCAACAATGCTCTTACCACCGTGCTCGGCAACGCCGAACTTCTCGTCCTCGAGCCCGGACTGCCCGCCACGGTCCTCGCGCAAGCCGATACCATCCGCAACATGGCGCTACGCCTTCACGAAGTCTTCCAGCGTTTTTCTTCGATCGAAAAAGAACTCACCGTGGACGCGCGCGAGTCCGGCAAAAAGGCTTCTCACGCCGCCGCCGGCAGCTAAGCTTGGCAGCGCCATTCGCCCCCAGGGCCGTCCATCGGGTTGCTAACTGGCTTGGTCTAGGACCTTGTGAAAAGGCAGAAACTGCGAATGCGCGGGATTCAATGAAAGCAAGCCAACGGGCTACCTCGTTGCTTTTGCCTCAGTGTGGCTTTCAGAGTCGTGGCTGATCTGAAACACCTGGACGCGCCCATTGTTGGTGTCCGCAACATAGAGGCGGTTCGCGCCATCAATCCACAGCCCGGCAGGAGAATTGAACTCTCCAATCTCCATGCCGGATCGACCAAAAGAACCGCGCAGGGAACCATCGGGGCCGTAAATCCGGATATGTGAGTCCCTGATGTCGCTCACATAAATATTGCCGGCTAGGTCGACGCCGAGTCCCACCTCGTCAGTGATGGGCGGGCCTGAGCTGGCAGAAATCGAGAATTGCGCCACGGGCTGACATTGCAGATCCATGACGTGGATGCGTGAATTGCCCGAGTCCACCACCACCACTTCGTTGTTCCCGATGGCGATCTCGGTGGGATCGTCAAGGTCCATCGCGATGGTCTCGCCGCTGATTCTTCCGAACGCATGGGGGCGAGGCCGGCCGACGCGTTGCAGGATGTTGCCTTCAAGATCGAGCACAAACAGAACGTGACGAGGCGTATCGAGCACAAACAGGCGGCCAGTGTTGCGGTCAACTGCAATCGCCGTTGGATAGTGAAACAGACTCTCGTCTCCGCGTTTGCCGATGTAGCGGACGAACTTCCCGTCGGGGCCGTACACCAGAACGAGTCCGCGTTCGGAGTCGGCGATGTAAATGTTGTTGGCCGCGTCCACCGCAATCCCACTCGGCAACCGCAGGCGGCGTTGCGGGCCTCCGGCAATACGGAAGGAACCGCTGTCCCCGAGGACGTGAACGGCATGGATGTCCGGATCAACCACGAGGATACGTCCACGGGAGTCAACGGTCACGTGATGGGGCGCCAGAAGAATTCGTTCCCGTCCGTAGACAAAGGTGACAAAGTTGTCCCGAAGTGACGCCAGCAGCGACTGCCCCTTTACGGGTCTTACAGCACGGGCTGGAGGTTCATAATTCTCTTCGATACGCTCCCTGGGATGAAGATTGATGAAATCGGGAACCTCACTGGGGCGCGACGAACCCGGTGAGAGGTTAGAAAACGAGGCCCAGCCTGAGACGTTGTTACGATCGGCTGGTGCCGTCGTTCTGAATTTTCCGTCCGACGAATAGACGCCGAGATAACGAATTTCGCTCCCGCAGCACAACCCATCCCCGGTGAGAGCTCGCGGCTGTTTTTCACACCCAGGCGGGCACGCGGGAACGGCCGCACTATGTAGCGGCCGCGGGACGAACGACTGGGACAGGGTGATCGGAACAGCGGCGATGACGATCCACGTCAAAAACAAGCCGCGGGGGAAACGGCCAACCGAAGAAGGCTTCATGAAAGTGCCTCTCGACTGGTTCAGGAACCCTGATGCAGGCTGACGCTAAATGGGGGAGAGTACCAAAATAGGCTACAAGATTCGGCAATAGCCGCGCAGTGACGGGCATCACTGGTCCTTGTGCCGTCACGCTCTTAAGGGCTGCTGGCGCTGTTGAATCCCGATCTTGCCGGATTCGCCGGCATGCACTTTCTTGCACAGCCCGAACTATATCCTGGTCCAAAAGTCGCTAGCGGCAAGCTGATATCCAGAGCCAGATCGAGATAAGCCGCTNNAACTTTGGGGAATTGATCTCCTTCTTGTCCATGAGTGAAGGATACTCCCTACCCCGCTGAGTTACATTTAGGTCACCGCAGCCGCTCGCAGGTGATCTGATCACTGACTTTTGCGGCGCGATGCGGTAAAAATAGACGACCCGAAGAACCCGTATATGGAACGGCTCAACAGGGTAGCGTCGAAGCAGACGGTAAGACTCACACACTACGGCCGCAAGTCGGGGAAACCCTACGAGGTGACGATTGCGTTTGCCGTGGACGGCGACCGAGTCTATATCGGAACACAGAATGTCAATCGCCAATGGGTGCGCAATGTGCAGAAAACACCCAAGGTCGGGTTGTCGATTGCAGGCGAGAAGTTTGAGGGACAAGCCCGTTTTCTTACCGTTCGCGCCGAGCATGAGCGCGCGCAGCGGCTGATGCGGAGGAAGTACTGGATGTATTGGCCGATCCTTGCACTGGCGCGGGCTCTGATCGCCATCGGTCTGCTACCGGACCGAATCGGATCGTTCGAGGTGACGTTGAACGGATAACAGTTGATCCCCCAGGGCTGTGGCTTCAGAAAAAGCGGGTGACGCCCTCTTCGAGGACGACCACCTTGTCTTGTACACCGGCGGCCAGCGCTTCTTGCTCCAGCAACTGTAGGGGCTCTTCGATCGGCTCATGCGACAGGCGAAACGATCCGTAATGCATGGGCACCATCCAGCGCGACTTCAGATCGAGAAAGGCTCTCGTGGCGTCGGCGGGACTGGTGTGTACATTGCGGAATTGCTCGGGATTGTAGGCGCCGATGGGGAGCAGCGCGAGTTCGGGCGACAAGCGGCGTCCAATCTCGCGAAAGCCGGTGAAATAGGCGGTGTCTCCGGCGTGGTAGACGGAGTGTTTGCCGCTGCGCAGCACGTAGCCGCCGTAGCCGCGGTGCGAATCCTTGATGATGCGCGCTCCCCAATGCCGCGAGGGCACGTGTGTGATGTCGAGTGCGCCGTGGCGATAGGTGTTCCACCACTCGAGTTCAACGATCTGTTCGAAGCCCAGATCGGAGACCAGATCGAATAAATGGTGAGGGACGACGAGCGTGGGCGCGACCCCGGTCTGGCGCCGGGTTTGGCGCGCAATGGCGCGCAGTGACTGGCGATGCAAGTGATCGAAGTGTGCGTGCGTCACCAGGACGAGATCCATGGGAGGCAGGTCGCGCAGATTCAATCCAGGTTGACGCAGGCGCTTGAGAACGAACAGCCAGCGCGCGAAGTTAGGATCGATGACAACATTCTGTCCGCCGATCTGCAGAAAGAAACTCGAATGTCCGATAAAGGTGACACCCAGTTCCCCGTTTAAAACCAGTTTCGGTTTGTGAGTCTTGCCGGTGCGAGGCGTGACCACGGAATTCCGCACCAGACGCGTGAACTGACTGGCTCGCTTGCGCAGCGCGGGATTTTTCAATGAGGACTTTAACATTAATTAGACCAGTACGATTAAGCCAGTACGACTAAACCAGAGTGATTGGACCGGCATGATTCGGCCAGTCCTGGAAACGCGGACTACTTCTGTAAGTATCTGCTTTATTTGCCCTAGTCGCTAATTACTTTAGATGCTCCGGACACAGACATCGACGCTTGGCCAGCAGGATTTATTCGGGTCATGCTTCCCGGTTGGCTGATTCTCCATGTAAGTAATCCTGTTTTCCTTGACCGTTACTTTACCGATCGTATTTATAATCCAAAGTTCAGGCTGAAATATTCTTGGAGGAACCAACGCCGATGCGCGTCGCATTTCTTGGTTTGGGAATTATGGGCCGGTCGATGGCCGTGAACCTGGTCAAAGCCGGACACGAGGTCGCAGTCTGGAATCGAAGCGCCGGCAAGGACGTGGACGGCGCGCGCAGCGCGGCTTTTCCGGCGGATGCAGCGCAAGGCGCGGAGGTGGTGTGGATGTGCCTCTCCGATACCAAAGCGGTTGAGGCTGTGCTGTTGGGCCCGGGCGGCGTGGAACAAGCTCTGACGGCGGGCATGACGATTGCGGACTCGAGCACGATTTCTCCCTCTGCCACGCTCCGCTTTGCGGCACGCGTGAAGGCGCGCGGCGTTGACTACGTGGACGCTCCCATGACCGGTTCGAAGATTGCCGCCGAAGCCGGAAGCCTGATTTTTATGGTGGGTGGCGACGAAGCTGCGCTTGCTCGCCTGCAGCCGCTTTTTCAGGCGATGGGCAAGCAGGTGTTCCACATGGGTGAAACCGGCAAGGGACAGGCGACGAAGCTGGTCATGAATCTGCAGATTGCGCTCATTTACGAAGGCTTCGCCGAAGCGCTCACGCTCGCCGCCAAGCTGGGTGTTGACGTGGAAAAGCTGTTGCCGCTGGTGCAGGCTTCCATGGTGCGTTCCGGAGTGGTGGACTACAAAGCCCCATTCATTCTGAAGCGCGACTTCTCGCCGAATTTTCCCCTGCGGCTGATGCTCAAAGACATTCGCCTGGCGCTCGATGCCGCCAGGGAATCGCGCGTGCGCCTGCCCGGTCTCGAAGCAGTGGAAGAGGTCTACGACGTCGCCGCCGAGGAAGGCCAGCAGGACCTGGATTACGCCGCGACACTTACGCTGCTGGAAAAATGGGCGGGGGTGGAAGTGAAAGCCGTGTCAAAGTAGATGTAGCCGTCGCCTTGCGTATCAAAGAACGGCTCTGACCACTGGCAGTTGCCGTTTCGCTCGGCTTGGACGGGCGNNGGCGCCCGTCCCCACACGAGCCCTTCTACTTCTTTGCTAGCGAGCGGATATAGTTCACCAGGTTCCAGATGTCATCGTTCTTGGCGCGGTCGCCCTCGGGGGGCATTTCGCCCTTGCCATTCCGGATAATGTAGAAGAGTTCGCCATCGGTGCGGTTTTTCAACGCGTCCGGATTGGTGAAATCGGTGACGTTCTTTATATCCGACGCCATGTCGCCCTTGCCGTCGCCGCCTTTTCCATGACACACCTCGCAGTCGACGCCATACACCTTCTTGCCTTTGGCGAGCGACTCCGCGGTCGGCTTGACGGGATTTGCCTTGGCGGCAGCTTCGGGGGGAATCTTATATTCGGCGGGCTGATCCTTCTGCGCCCATAATGCGAACCCGAAAAAGAGCAATGCGAGAAGGACCAGTGGAGTTTTCCTGAAGGTTTCTTGGTTCCACAATTTCTTTTTCAATACACACCTCCGGTTCGGAAACACGGCTGAAACAATTAACGATACTCCACGGCGCGGGAACGTGCACGAAAAGGTTGCGGGCTGAGGACGGGCGAGGAATCACGCATGACACCGCACCCCGGGCCCCAGTTGCGTCGCGGTCCAGTCTTTGAGCCGGCAACGCATTACCCTCGTAACCCCTTTATCCGGCTCGGATTACAGAAGTATTACAACGTTGTGCATGGCCTCTTGCTATTGTCTTCAGGGGCACTTCAGTCAAACGGTTGTGTGGAGAAAAAAGACAATGAGCGAGGCAGTGCGCGAGAAGATGAGCGAGACTGTGAGCGAAAGGCTGAGCCAGGCAATGAGCGAAGCCGGCGAAGGCGCCAATCGCAGAGACCGGGCGAACCGGGATGGCTTCAACTGGGGCACGGCGATCGCCATGGGCCTCTTTCATGTGGGCGCAATCGCGGCGCTATTTTTCTTTACCTGGCCGGCTTTTTTCGTCGCCATTTTCTTGTGGTGGGTGTCGGGCAGCCTCGGCATCGGCATGAGCTATCACCGGCTGCTGACGCATCGCGGNNTGGATCCTGATGGGCAAGTCGATGCATCACGACACCACCACCCTGGCTCGTTACGTCCCCGATCTCACCAAGGATAAAGTGCACGTCTGGCTGACCAAGTATCACTACACTTCAAACATTATTTTGGGCGTCGTTCTTTATGCCATCGGCGGATTGCCGTGGCTGCTCTGGGGAGTGTTCGCGCGCGTGGTGGTTGGACTGCATTCTACCTGGATGGTGAACTCGGTCACGCACGTCTGGGGCTCGCGGCGTTTCGCCACCAAGGACCTCTCTACCAACAACTTTCTGGTGGCCGTCCTGACCTTTGGCGAAGGCTGGCACAACAATCATCATGCGCATCCGGTTTCGGCGCGTCATGGCCTGACGTGGTATGAAATCGACACCAACTGGTATTGCATCTGGGCGCTGAAGAAACTCGGACTGGCGCGCCATGTGTACAAAGTCGAACTCGATCACCTGCCCCCGAAGCCTCCGCTGGTGCGGGATGTGCAGGCGGCCGCGGTGTTGGCGGCGGCTGCGGGCCACGACTGAGAAGCAGGTCTCAGGTGTTAGGTCTCAGGAGAATCCTACTGAGGCTATGTCGGTATCGCCGCTTGAATCGCTGACAGTGCTCACGAGAGACGAAGCAAGCCGCATCTCTACGGGAATGAGTTAACGTTGCTTCGGCTTAGTTTTTGTCTTTCCTGAGGCCTTCCACCTGACACCTGACACCTGCCCCGCTACAATCTCCCTGTGCGGATCATCAGCCGGCGAAAGGCGATCTACTTCGTTATCACGCTGGGCGTTTGCCTGATTGCGGCGGCCGTCGCACTGAACGTCAGCTGGGTCATCCTGTACTGGCGCGAAGGTCTGAAACTTTTTTTCGGCGCCATACTTTTTCTGGTCATCATCGCCGGCCTCGCCCTCAATACGATTTTTCTCGTCCGCGAAATTCGCCGCAACGAGCAGCACGACAGCTTCATCAACGCGGTCACCCATGAATTGAAGACGCCGATTGCGTCCATCCGCCTCTACCTGCAAACCTTGCAGAGACGCGAAGTGGGAGAAGCGCAGCGGCGGCAGTTCTACGAGTTGATGCTGCTCGATACCGAACGCCTGCTGCACACCGTGGAGCAGGTGTTGAAAGCGGGGGCGGCGGCGCAGAAGAAGGGCCCACGTCAGCGCTTGCCGGTGGAATTCGACTCGCTGGTGCGCGAGTGCATCGAACTGGCGCGAGTGCGCCATCACTTGCAGGCGGCCGATCTCGAATATCGCGAGCTTCCATCTCTGTCTTTGCCGGGCGGCGGCGGAGCTTGCGTGCTGGGCGATGCGGAGGAACTGCGAAGCGCGGTGTCGAACCTGCTCGATAACGCCGTGAAGTACTCGCCCGATGGCGTGCACATTTCGGTGGAGTTGGATGCTAACGATGAGAAGCAACTGGCGCTGCGGGTGCGCGATCAGGGCGTGGGCATTCCGGAGCACGAGTTGAAACGGATCTTCCGGAGGTTTTACCGGGTGACGCAGCGTTCGCTCTCGCAGGTGAAGGGCACCGGCCTTGGCTTGTTCATCGTGCGGTCGATCGCGCGCAAGCACGGCGGCCGTGTATTCGCGCAGAGCGAAGGCGCAGGGAAGGGAACGACCGTCACTCTGGAATTGCCTCGAAAAGTGAGGGTGGCATGAGCCGCGTCCTGGTGGTGGAGGACGAAGCGCATCTGGCGCAGGGCTTGCGCTTCAACCTGCAGGCCGAAGGACACGCTGTGGAAGTTGCCGGAGACGGCGAGACGGCCTTGGAGCGACTGGTCGAAAAAAGTGAACGCTTTGACGCGGTCGTTCTCGACGTGATGCTGCCGGGCAAGAGCGGCTTTGATGTCGCCGCCTTGCTGCGCGAGAAAAAAAACTACGTGCCGATTCTGATGCTGACCGCGCGCGGACGCCCGGAAGATGTGTTGCAGGGATTTGCGGCGGGCGCGGACGACTACCTGCCGAAGCCGTTTGAGCTGGCGATTTTGATGGCGCGGTTGGAAAGCCTGCTGCGGCGCAGTGCGTGGATGAAGGGCGCCGCCGCGGCACGCGCCGGCGATGACGACAACGATGACAAGGCGCGGTCAGCCCGGTTCGGCGAGCAGAAGGCGGGCGGCGATACCTTCAGTTTTTGCGGAAAGACGATCGACTTCGCCGAACTGGAATTGCGCTCGCTGGGAAATACAATCCATCTGACCGTGATGGAAGCGGAGTTTCTGCGCTATCTGGTGCGCAGCGAAGGCCGTGTGGTTTCGCGCAAGTCCATTCTCGAAGATGTGTGGGGTTTGCACGAAGATACCGATACGCGCGCCATCGACAATTTTGTGGTGCGGCTGCGGCGCTACATTGAAGAGGATCCGTCGAGTCCGAAACATCTACAGACGGTGCGGGGAGTGGGGTATCGGTTTGTGGCCGAGCCGGTGTAGCTACGGTCACTCATACCGCAGCGCTTCGATCGGATCCATGCGCGCGGCTTTCTTCGCCGGATAGTACCCGAAGAAGATCCCGACGAAGGCCGAGAATCCGAACGCCAGCAGAACCGAGCCCGGCGAGACGATGGTGGTGATCGAAGCGAACATGGGGATGAAGCGCAGCAGCTTCGATGTTCCAAAGCCCAGGAGAATCCCCAGGAAGCCGCCGGCGATGCTGAGGACCACGGCCTCGAAGAGAAACTGGACGAGGATGTCGATTTTCTGGGCGCCGATGGCCATGCGGATGCCGATCTCCCGGATGCGCTCGGAGACGGAGACCAGCATGATGTTCATGANNGTTCCGAACGGTGAAATTGTCCGCCGCTCCCGGCTCCAGCTTGTTGTACTCCCGCATGAGTTCGGTGATCTCCGCCATGGCCGAATCGGTGGATTCCTCGCTCACGGCGCTGACCTGGATGGAATTGAGGGTGGGAATCCCGCCTCCGATGAGGCGGTTCGAAACGGTGGTGTACGGCGCGAGGATGATGTCATCCCGGCTTCCCCCCGGCCCCCCGGACTGGCCCTTGGCTTTCAACACGCCGA
>PMMJ01000530.1 GCA_003162255.1 Acidobacteriaceae bacterium
TATCGCCCTGCTTTGCAGGGAGGTAATGAAATTGGTCCAGGAGGAAGCAGTTTGCCCCTAAACCGGGATGCGCTTTGGTACAAGGACGCGATCATCTACCAGGTCCACGTCCGTACTTTCCGCGATAGCAATGGGGATGGCATCGGCGATTTTCAAGGGCTTGAGGAGAAGCTCGACTACCTCCAGGAACTGGGGATCAACGCGATCTGGCTCATGCCGTTCTTCCCTTCCCCTCTGCGCGACGATGGCTACGACATCTCGGATTACAACGCCGTCAATTCCAGCTATGGAACATTGGAAAATTTCCGGAAGTTCCTGGAGTCGGCCCATGACCGAGGAATCCGCGTCATTATCGAAATGGTGTTGAATCACACCTCCGATCAGCATCCGTGGTTTCAAGAGTCGCGAAGTTCGCGGGATAATCCACACCGCGATTGGTACGTCTGGAGCGATACCGACACCGGGTACAAGGGAGCGCGCATCATTTTTTTGGACACTGAAAAGTCCAACTGGGCGTGGGACCCGATTTCGAAATCCTTCTATTGGCATCGCTTCTTTAGTCACCAGCCCGATCTCAACTACGACAATCCTGCGGTTCGGGAACAGATGTGGAATGTGATGAAGTTCTGGCTGGAGATGGGTGTTGACGGCTTCCGGCTCGACGCGGTGCCGTACCTGGTGGAACGGGAGGGCACAAATTGCGAGAACTTGCCGGAGACCCACGCCGTCCTGAAGGAGTTACGGCGAAGACTCGATGAACAATTCCCCGGCAGGATGCTTCTGGCGGAGGCCAATCAGTGGCCCGCGGATCTTCGCCCATATTTCGGTGACGGAGATGAATTCCACATGGCGTTTCATTTTCCGTTGATGCCCCGGATGTTCATGGGGCTGAAGTTGGAAGACCGCAAGCCCATCACTGAAATCCTGCAGCAGACGCCGGAGATCCCGCCCTCATGCCAGTGGTGCCTGTTCCTGCGCAACCATGACGAGCTGACCCTGGAAATGGTCACCGACGTGGAACGCGACTACATGTACGACACCTACGCCGAAAGCAAGACGATGCGGCTGAACCTCGGAATTCGGAGGCGGCTTGCTCCTTTGTTGGACAACGACCGCCGGCGCATAGAGTTAATGAATGGGATGCTGATGTCGTTGCCGGGCACTCCTATCATTTATTACGGCGATGAAATTGGAATGGGCGATAACATCAACCTAGGCGACCGTAACGGAGTAAGGACTCCGATGCAGTGGAACGGGGGAACGAACGGCGGCTTTTCTACCGCCGCCCCAGAGCATCTGTGCGCCCCCCTTATCCAGGATCCGGTCTATGGTTATCCGGCGGTGAACGTGTTGCGGCAAAACGAGAGCGAACATTTGCTTCTCAATTGGATGCGAAGCATCATAGCGGTTCGCGGATCGACCGGCGTGTTTGGCCGGGGATCGATTGAGTTTCTCTATCCCGCCAATCACAGAATACTGGCCTATGTGCGGCGGCTGGGAAACGAAGCGGTCCTGGTGGTCAACAATCTTTCGAGCACCGCGCAAGCTGTCGAACTGGATCTTCGGCGCTACAAAGGAAACATTCTGATCGAGATGTCAGGCAAGAATATGTTTCCGCGTGTGGGCGATCTGCCCTATCTGCTAACCATGGGGCCCTACCAGTTTTACTGGTTTCGGCTGCGACGAATCTGAGCAAAGTGTAGCTCGTGAAGACGATGTCACATTGACGCGCGTCCAGGCCTGGGCACGCGGCAGTACTTCGAACGGAGATGAAATTGGCAGAGGAGAGCTTTCTTACGGACGATTTTCTTCGCCAACTGATCAACGTCGGCGAAGTGGACATCATTGTGGGCCTGCCCACTCACAATAACGCCAAAACTGTCGGGCCGATCGTCCACACCATTCAGAGCGGCATCCTGCGCGGGTTTCCCCGGGAGCGAGCCGTGATCATCAACGCCGACGGGGGGTCGCGTGATGGTACTCCCAAGCTAGTCACAGGCGTCTCTATCGATGACGTGCGTCCCGCCTCCAACTTGCGCGCGCTCCGCACGCTGCACTCCATCAGCACCAAGTATGCGAGCAGCCCGGCGAGTGGAGTTGCGTTGCGGACCATTCTGGCTGCCGCCGAACTGCTCCGCGCCAAGGCCTGTTTGATGATGTCACCCGAGTCCGTGAGCATCGAACCCGAATGGCTCTCCAAGCTTCTGCGCCCCATTTATAACGACGGCTTCGATCTGGTGACCCCCACCTATCGCAGACATAAGTTTGAAGGGCTGCTCATCACGAATTTTCTGTACCCGATGACCCGTGCACTTTACGGGTTAAGAATCCGGGAGGCATACGCGCCTGAGTTCGGATTCTCCGGCCGTTTCGGAAGTCACTTCCTTGAACAAAATGTCTGGAATGATGGAACCGAGGGGTCCGGTGTCGAGCTCCGCTTCACCCTGGCTGCGATCACGGGACGATACCTTATCGGCCAGTCCTTCCTTGGAGAAAAAGATCACATCGAGCGCAGCGCCGCTGAACTGGTGCCGGTGCTGCGACAAACGGTTGGCGCCCTGTTCTCCGCATTGGAGGCAGACTTCCCCGTCTGGAGTGCCGTGGCCGGTTCCCAGTTGCCCCCTACTACCGGGGCCGACCATGAAATGCTTCTGGACCCGCTGCGAGTAAACCGGAAACGATTGCGAGAGATGTTCGCGACCGGAGTCGCTGAATTGGAGTCGGTCTTTCAGTCCATTCTTTCCCCCTCCACGCTGGCAGAACTCCAGCGCATCGCTCGCCTGGGAGACGAGGAGTTTCATTACCCAGCGGAATTGTGGGTCAGGACGGTTTACGAGTTTGCCGCCTCGTACAGGAAGTCCGTAATCAGCCGGGATCATATCATCCAGGCTTTAGCGCCGCTTTTCCGCGGTAGAGTGTTCACGTTCCTGATGGAGAACCGCAACGCTTCCGCCGACGAGGTCGAAAATAATATTGAAGGTCTATGCCTTGAGTTCGAGCGATTGAAACCGTATCTGCTGCAGCTGTGGAAATAATAGAGAGTGAGGCAACTATGCGGGAAATGATTATCAGCGAACTGAGTCAGGCGCTGCACGAGATTGCCAGAGATTTCGCCCACTTCCTTCCTCGTCTCATCGTGATGCTGATCCTCGTACTTGCGGGCTGGGCGATCGCCTACGCTGTAAAGGCGATTCTGCGCAGTATTCTGAGGCTGATTAAGTTCGACAAACTTTCAGAAAACGCGGGCGCTTCTCAACTGCTCGCCAAGGCCGCATTGCCTTCGGCGACGGAAGTGTTGAGCCGCTTTGTCTTCTGGGTCACCTTGGTCGGCTTCATTCTGCTGGGTGTGCGCGCGCTCGGGATCCTGGGACTGCAGGAGCAAATCGCGAAATTCTTTGTTTTCCTGCCGCGTCTATTCGTCGCCATCTTCATCCTGTTTTTCGGACTGCTGGCGGCCAGCTTCTTTTCTCGCGCCGCTTTATTGGCGGCAGTCAATGCGAATGTACCATCACCCCGGGTTTTGAGCCTCGCTCTCCGCACCATCATCATTGTTTTCGTATTGTCGATCGTCTTTGAAGAACTGGGTCTGGCGGAGCAGACCATGCTGGTTGCCTTCGGGATTGCCTTCGGGGCCCTGATGCTCGGCTTGGCCATCGCGTTCGGCATGGGGGGCCGAGACTTGGCCCGGCGTTTTCTGGAGAGGAAGTTCGTTCGCGGAAAGAAAGAGGAGAATGAAGACGAACTGTCACCGCTCTAGTCCGTAAAATCGGGCAGAAAATGCAACTAACCTTCCATTGCGGTAGGATGAAATCTCGTTGTTACTCTGTTTGGGGCGACTGCCATGCGACTACTCAGCATCCGGCTCATTGTTTCCCTCATCGTGGGCATCACGCTGGTCTCGCTCTCTTCCTCGTATTACGAGGCGCTGGGTGAGAAGCGTGGCCTGCGCCGGGACTTGGAGCGGCGCGCCGAGGTATTGGGCGAAAGCCTCGCGGGAAATGTCGAAAGCGACCTGGAGAAAGATTCGCTACAGGACTTGCAGCGCATTGTAGAGCACTTCGGGAACCGGGAGCATCTTTCGGGCCTGGCTATCTACGGCCCGCAGGGCGATTTGCTGGCAGTTACACCGGAGCTCAAATCCACGCTGGCTGCCGTTCCCTCCGTAATGTCTCAAGCCTTGAGCGAGAACCATGGAGTCGGCGCGTTTCAACGAGTGGGCGACGCCTCGCTGCACATCTACGCTCTGCCTCTTCACCAGCACGACCAAGTCATCGGTGGCCTCGCGATCGTTCACGATGCCGGCTATATTCGGGCGGAGAGCCTTCACATCTGGCGCGAAACATTCCTGCGCGCGCTGGCCCATGTGTTTCTCATCGTGCTGATCACGCTGTTGATTGTTCGCTGGAGCATTGCCGGACCCATCGCACGCACGGCGCAGTGGATGCGCGCTTTGCGGACAGGGCGAGTCTCTTCACGCCAGAGCGCCACCGATCTGGATCTTTTTCGTCCCCTGGTGCGTGAGGTCGCCGCCTTCGCCGAAAGCCTTACGCGGGCGCGGTCAGCGGCCGAGACGGAAGCCCGTCTGCGGGAGACGGGTGAATCTCTGTGGACAGCCGACCGGTTGGCCGTGCACGTGCGCACACGGCTCGACGATGGACGTCTTTTTGTCGTGTCGAATCGCGAGCCGTACGTGCACATGCGGCGCGGCAAATCAGTGGAAGTGATTGTGCCGCCCAGCGGGGTGGTCACGGCAATCGAGCCCATACTGCGCGCCTGTGACGGAACCTGGATTGCCCATGGCAATGGCGATGCCGACCTCGAAACGGTCGATGAGCACAGCCGGCTGCGCGTGCCTCCCGAAGATCCTCACTACAGCTTGCGCCGGGTCTGGCTGAGCAAGGCGGAAGAAGAAGGCTATTACTACGGATTTGCCAACGAGGGAATCTGGCCTCTCTGTCATATCGCGCACACCCGCCCCATCTTTCGCGCGGAGGACTGGAAATACTATCAGTCCGTAAACCTGAAGTTCGCCGATGCGCTGCTCGAAGAGATGAAGGACGTAAAGAGGCCCATCGTGCTGGTGCAGGATTACCACTTCGCGCTGCTGCCCCGGCTGATCAAGGAAAAAAGACCGGAGGCCAGGGTGGCAATCTTCTGGCACATCCCGTGGCCCACCCCGGAGGCATTTGACATCTCCCCGTGGCGGCGCGAACTGATCGATGGTTTGCTCGGCGCCGATCTGATCGGGTTTCATATCCAGTCGCACTGCAATAACTTCCTGCAGACGGTAGACCGAGTAGTGGAATCACGCGTCGATTGGGAACACTTTTCGGTGAGACGCAGGGATCATCTGACCCTGGTGCGCCCCTTCCCCATCAGTGTGGACTTCACGGATGTACAGCAGCCGGAGTCGACGCAGGATTCTTATACCGAACGCTCCACTTTGTTCAAGGCCCTCGGGGTTGAGGCTACCTACATGGGTGTGGGCGTGGACCGGGTCGACTACACCAAAGGCATTCTGGAGCGCTTTCTGGCTATCGAGCGTTTTCTGGAGAAATATCCCTCCTATCAGGGCCAGTTCACGTTTGTGCAGATTGGCGCTCCCAGCCGCAGCCACCTCAAGCGCTATCACGATCTGATGGCGGAGGTGGAAGCGGAAGCCGATCGCATCAACTGGCGGTTCCAGACGGACAAGTGGAAGCCCATCGTCTTTCTGAATCGGCAGCATAGCCACCGGGAGATTCAAAGCTATTACCGCGCCGCGGACTTATGCCTGGTTACGTCGCTGCACGATGGCATGAATCTGGTGGCAAAAGAATTCGTGGCCTCCCGGCATGACGAAAGGGGTGTTCTAATCCTGAGTTGTTTCACCGGCGCCGCCCAGGAGTTGCCCGATGCCTTGCAGATAAACCCCTACGACATCGATCAGACGGCGGAGGCGATTCGTTGCGCTCTGGCCATGGAGCCGGAGGAAAAGGAACTGCGTATGCGACGTATGCGGAAGACGGTCAGGGAACACAACGTTTACCGCTGGGCAGGAAGCCTCATCGCGGCACTCTGTGAATTGCGCCTGGACGCGTCGGACGAAAGCAAGGAGAAGCCCCGGGCCAGCACTGCTGCCCAGGGATGAGGAGCGTGTGGTTGTCGCGAAACGTCAATCCAATCGAAGTCGAGCAGTTCATGAATGCAGTGGCACAGTCGCCGCTTTCCACGCTTCTGCTCGACTATGACGGTACTCTCTCGCCCTTCTGCCTCGATCGCCGCCAGGCGCTGCCTTATGCGGGAATGACCGAACTCCTGCAGGAGATTATCGTCAACGGCCGCACCCGTGTGGTCATCATCACAGGCCGGAACGCCCACGAAGTGATCCCGCTGCTTGCGCTTCACCCCACTCCCGAGATCTGGGGATGCCATGGGTTGGAGCGATTGAGGCCGGATGGAACCCGCGAGACGCCACGCGTGGAAGAGCCTGTGCTGCAGGCATTGGCTGATGCAGATCGTTGGTTGAGGGATCAGGGGCTGCACAACCGGGCTGAATTCAAGACCGGGGCCGTCGCCCTCCATTGGCGCGGATTGAACGAAGCGGCAGCGGCCGAAATCCGCAGCCAGGTCTTGCTGGGTTGGTTCCCCATTGCGCAAGCCACGCCAATGGAACTGCTGGAGTTCGATGGCGGCATTGAAATGCGCATGCCGGGTCGCGACAAAGGGGATGCAGTCCGCAGCATCCTGGACGAAGTCGGCCCGAAGGTCCCCGTCGCCTACCTGGGGGATGATTTGACGGACGAGCGGGCTTTCCTCGCTCTTGGTGCCATGGGCCTGAGCATACTGGTTCGCCCCAAATGGCGCCAAACTGCGGCTGCCCTGTGGATCAGACCGCCAGAAGGTCTGCGAGAGTTTCTGACACGATGGCTGCTAGCCTGTCGTGAGAAGCGGCATCATGTGGGGACAGAGTCTTCCAGTCCTCAATGAGTACGTGTTGGACCATCGGGACCCACGCCCCGCAAGATGGTCTCACGTCAAGATGCCTCGGCATGCCTCCTTTCTTTAAATCGAAGTGTCCGCGGGGCAGACACCGATCCAGAATTCAGACGGCGCTTCTGTTCTCCACGGATGAATCAGCTTCCGGCAAGTAGGACATAGCCCTGTAGTTGCGTCTCATGATCGAGTTTGGACTGTGACATGCAACTCGATCAAGAGCGGCTTTATGTAAAGAGCAGGTTCGACTCGGCGATTTGCCCGTTCACGTTGCGAAAATGATGCGCAAAGCAGGAGTGCAAAACCGCATCGCACTCTCGGCCCACGCAATTCCCCATTCGCTCGTCTAGTTGGACCGCGCAAACAACTGCCGTGGGGGCGTCTTTAGTGGGTTATTCATCAAATGCGCGCTTATTCACTCTCCCCGTGCTGGAGTCCGGGATCTGGTGCGCTCAGGAATACAATTTCCGCACCTTCGGCGGCCCGAAAGGAAGTGCGAGTCTCAACTTGTTGTGCTCATCATAAGGCGCTTAATATCCGCAATCTTGTACTTTTGGTTTTTGAATATGTCCACGCAATACCGTCTCATTCGGGCACTCCGATGCGCAACCGTCGCGTTGTTTCTCGCGGCATGCGTTGAGGGATTTAAAGAACTTATCCCTTCCAATCCTTCCGCTTGGCAGTCGCACGTTGCCGCCATCGTGCTCTGTGCCTCGATTGTTTTCCTGCTGAATTTCGGGTTGCTGTGCCGAAACCAACTTCACCCCAATCTCTTGAAAGCGGAGGCGAGTTTCTCTGAATACATGCTGGAGGGGCTCCCCGAGATTGCCTGCATTTTCGACGATGTGGGAAGACTCAGAGAGCGAAACTCTAATTGTGAAGCGGCGCCTGGCTGCACTGCTAGAGAGATTGCGGAGATCGCGGCCGCAGACACAATCGTCCCTGGAATCGCCGTCGACCTCAGGAAAACAAGGCAGGTGGAGAAAAACTTACAGGCTAATGGCGAGCAGTATCAGACGTTGGTCGCCAGCATCCCAGAAGTAGTCTGGGAGGTCGATCGAGAAGGGAATGTAGCCTTCGTGAGTCCGCAAGCGGAAAGCCTCCTTGGATACTCTGTGGCTGAAGTTGGCCGAAAGCAAGCGCCTATCTGGTTTGACTCCATCCACGTAGATGATAGGCAGCGAGTGAAGCTGGCGCTTGAAGCTCTGTTCGACGGTGGAAGACCATACGACGTCGAGTACCGGGCCCAGAGAAAAAACGGGGAGTGGTTTTGGGCACACGATCGGGCTGTCGCCACTAGCGACAGGAATGGTCGTCGGGTTGCGACGGGTCTTCTTTCCGACATTACGGAGCGTAAGCAGGCAGAAGAAACGCTGGTGAGGCTGGCATCGATCGTGGAGTTCTCGGAAGACGCCATCATTTCGGAAACAACGGAAGGGGTAATCACCAGTTGGAACCGGGCAGCGGAAAACATGTATGGCTACACGAAGACGGAAGCGCTGGGGCGAAACCTATCCTTTCTGGTGACCCCAGAGAGGCAAGATGAAATACGGGCCCTACTTGAGCGCGTACAAACGGGGAATGTAGTGGAGTGCATTGAGACCCAACGAGTCACCAAATGGGGCTCGGTACTGGACGTGTCATTGTCCATCTCCCCGATCAAAGACGGAAGCGGGCGAGTTACGGGGGCTTCGGCAATTGCTCGCGACATTACTCCTCGAAAACGCGCTGAGGAGCAATTGCGATTGCAGTCCGCAGCCCTGGAAGCGGCTGCCAATGCCATCGTGATCACAGATTTCCAGGGCACGATCATGTGGGTGAATTATGCGTTCACGAAGATGACTGGCTACAGCAAAGCAGAAGCGCTGGGCAACAACCCTCGGCTCCTGAAATCCGAAGAGCAACCCGAAGGCTACTATGCCAAGCTCTGGTCAACCATCTCCTCGGGGAAGGTATGGCAAGGCGAGATTGTCAACCGGCGGAAAGATGGAACAACCTACACCGAAGAGATGACGATTACGCCTGTGACCCGAGACCTCCGCAATCCAGCCAATCGGTACTTCATTGCCATCAAGCAAGACATTACCGAACGCAAGCGGGCCCAGGAGGAACTGTACCGGGCACACCAGATGCTTCAGACCATCCTGGACACCATTCCTCAACGCGTTTTTTGGAAGGACCGGAACTGCACCTACCAGGGCTGCAATCGGATTTTTGCGACCGATGCGGGTTTAGACAATCCGGCGGAGATCGTCGGCAAAAGCGATTTCGACCTCGCCTGGAGTGAGACGGCTGAAGTGTATCGCGCCGATGACCACCTGGTCATGGAACAAGGATCGGCAAAGCTCGGCTATGAAGAAATACAGGACCGGCCCGACGGAAGCCGGGTGTGGCTCCGGACCAGCAAGTTGCCCCGGCGGGATCAGGAAGGCAAAGTGACCGGCGTCATTGGAACCTACGAAGACATCACCGAGCGAAAGCAAGCAGAGCAGGCCCTGCGAACCTCGGAAAAACGCTATCGTCTTCTATTCGAACGCAACATGGCGGGGGTCTTTCGCACCACATTGGAAGGGCGCGTTCTGGAGTGCAATCACGCCGCCGCTCGCCTGTTTGGCTATGACTCGCCCGAGGAAGTCCTGGCCGTCCCGGTGACAAGTTTGTATCACACGGCTTCTGATCGGGAAGCGTTCCTGAGAAAACTCAAATCTGGGAAAAGCCTTACAAACCACGAGATGAGGTTTCGGCGCAAGAACGGTGATTCCACCTGGGTGATCGGAAATATAAGTCTCGTCGACGACCATTCAGGCGTGGGCGGGATTATTGAGGGCACGCTCATCGACATCACCGAGCGTAAAGTCGCCGAGGAACGGGCCCAGTACTTAGCCTATTACGATGCTCTTACGGGACTGCCCAATCGGACTCTTCTGCAGGATCGATTGACCAAGGCGCTCGCCAGCGCTCGCCGGCGAAAGGACAAAGTTGCGCTTCTGTTCCTCGACCTCGACCGCTTTAAAATCGTCAACGACTCGCTCGGGCACTCGGCCGGCGACCTTCTGCTGCAGGAAATTGCAGAACGGCTCAAGAAATGCGCGCGGGAACAGGACACCGTGGCCCGGGTAGGTGGCGACGAATTCCTCATCGTGTTGAATGCCGTAAAAGACGTCGCCGATGCAGCGGTCGCTGCCCAACGATTCGTGAATTCTGTAACCCGTGAATTCGTCGTCCAGGATCGCGCACTCAATATCGACTGCAGCGTTGGCATCAGCATCTTCCCGGAACACGGTACGGACAGTGAGACCCTGATTAAAAATGCCGATGCAGCCCTCCATTGCGCCCAAGAGAATGGACGCCACACATTCGGGTTCTTCACACAAGATATGAACGTCCAAGTCGTGGAGCGATTGACTCTGGAGAGCAGCTTGCGACTGGCACTGGAGAAAGAAGAATTTTTCCTGGTGTATCAACCGCAGATGAATATTGCCACGGGGAGGATCACCGGTTTGGAAGCGCTCCTCCGCTGGCAGCACCCGGAATTGGGCCTTATACCACCCGATAAGTTCATACGAATTGCGGAGAACAGCGGCCTGATCATGCCCATCGGTGAATGGGTACTCCGGACGGCCTGCCGTCAGGCTCGGAAATGGCAGGACGAAGGGCTTCTCGCGGTGCCGGTAGCACTAAATGTATCGGCAGTTCAGTTTCGCCAAGAAGGCTTCTGCGAACTCATTAAGAGGGTGCTCCACGAGACCAGCCTCGCTCCGCAATATCTCGACCTGGAGCTCACAGAAAGCCTCCTGCTGTCGAATGCAGACGTGACATTCTCGGTTCTTCAGGAATTAAAGGTCATGGGGTTGAAGCTGGCGATTGACGACTTTGGGACGGGCTATTCCAGCCTCAGCTACTTGAAACATTTTCCGGTGGGCAAGCTCAAAATCGACCGTTCGTTTATTCGGGATGTCGCCGTGAATCCCGATGACGCAGCGATCACAACCGCCATCATCAGCATGGCAAAAAGCTTGAATCTCCTGGTGATTGCCGAAGGCGTGGAAAACGAAGCGCAAATGTCATTCCTGCGGACGCATCATTGTGACGAGATTCAAGGCTATTACTTCAGCAGGCCTTTAACGGTCGATGCCGCAGCCGACAGGCTGCGAGGCGCCGCGGGGCACGCCTTATCTGCAAACCAGCGGGCGTGACCGAGGCGGGCAAAAGAACTGCCGTATTTGCGGTCTTAACGAATTCGTATTAATGAGGTGTTTATGTCAATCGCACTTGCACTTTTGGTTTCACCCGATCCGGTTACCATTCAGCAGCTCAGCTGCGCCCTGGAAGAACTGTCTATTTCGCCCGAGGTCTGTCAGGAGGTGCCGGCGTCGATTCGCCTGCTGAACTGCCGGAAGTTCGATGCCGTTATCATTGATCTCCAGCTCGGGGCGCAATCCGGAGTGATTCTCGACGAAGTTCGTCACTCCCCATCAAACCAGATGGCGGTGACGTTTTCCATCAGCGGCAGTGATGCGGCGGCTACAGCAGCCTTCCGCAAGAGGTCCTGTTTTGTCTTCGACAGGCCTCTTTCCACGCAGTCCATCCGCGGCACATTGAAGCCCGCCTATGGACTGATACTGAGAGAACGGCGGCGCTATTTCCGCTATCCGGTCGCCATTCCCGTCACCATCCTTAGACGGAACATGCCGGAAGTTTGCTGCTATACCCTGAACATCAGCGAAGGGGGCATGGCCGTCAGTACGTTTGTTCCACTCAACGCCGGAGAAGAGGTGCAGCTTCAGTTCACCTTACCGGATCACAAAGTGCCATTCTTGGCAGAATCGACAATCTGCTGGTTGAAAACGGGCCATCTGGGTATTCGCTTTGTGTCTCTTTCGGGGGACCAGAAATCTGAACTGCAGGACTGGCTGTCACAAAAGCTGGAGGAGATGCTTCCGGAATTCGTTGCTCGGCAGTTCCAGAAGTCGGGAAGCGCCTAGACAGCGACCTTGGCCGATGGAAATCAGGACAGGGCGGACGGATAAGCCATCATCCTAGCCTGTTGATAATGCCGTCGCGGCGAGCATCATGCCCCGAATCATGCTCAGCAATACCGGCAACGCCGTTCGCGCCTGGGGAGACATCTCCGCGCCCACGGTCAGGCAATCCCCCGCTTCAACCGCGAGGATGATCACTTCTTCCGCCGCAGGGAGACCCAGTTCTCTCGCCAGAGCCAGCGCCTCGCACAATCCTACGTAGTGAGGCGATCCTCCAGGAACCGACGCAAGCTCGGAATCGCGGAATTGATAGATCGTGCCCGGGGGCGCGTTACCGGTCTGCACTGTGTCCACCACAACCAGGCGGCGCACACCCAACACGCAATCGAGCAGATGGAGTCCACTTTCCGGGGTGCAGAAAATATCCACGTCTTCGGACGCAAACGGCCGAAGACGGTCAGCGACCACGCAGCCCAGGGCATCGTCACCCAGCAGTTCGTTGCCCAGGCACAGCACGCGCAGAGGAGTTACGCCTTCAGCGCAGGGTAAATGCGAATCGCCGGTTACGTTACTCACGATGCACACTCCCGTTGAAGTCGCGCCGCAACGTAGTCAGAGTGTTGCCGCCTCGATTTCGTACCCGCACCAGCAGAGGCATGCTGCCCGGCAGCGAATGGGTTGCGCATCCGTGGCAGGGATCGTAAGCCCGGAAAGCCATCTCAATCTGATTGAGAACGCCTTCGGGAACATTGGCCCCCGAGATCAGCTTCTTGGCAGCCTTCTCTACGCTCATCGCGATGCGCGCGGCATTGTTCTGTGTGGCGACGATGAGATTCGCTTTCTCAACCATGCCATTCGCATCGGTCCAGTAGTGATGGATGAGTGTCCCTCGTGGGGCCTCCACAATGCCGATACCTTCCTTCGGTGTCTCTGTGGGCAAGACGCGAATGTTATCGTCGGTCAGTACGGGATCCGCAGCGAGCTCTTTCATTCGTTCGGCGGCGTAAAGTAACTCCACCAGACGCGCCCAGTGGTTGGCGAGCGTGTGGTGCACCGGCTTGCCGCCCAGGGTCGAAAAGAAAGTTTCATAAGCCTTTTGCGCCAGAGGAGTGGCCATCCCGTCGCTGACATTCAGGCGCGCCATGGGGGCTACGCTGTAAACGCCGCTGTCTTCGCCTTCGGTGAAACCATTCCATCCCACCGGCTTCAGGTAACAGAACTTGACGTAGCTCCAAGGCTCAACATGCTCCGCTATGTTTTCCAGATACTTGTCGGGAGCAAACTTCTTCCACTCTCTGCCTCCAGGAGTTACTACGCGCAGCGGGCCATCATAGAAGTTGACTCGATTTTGACTGTCCACCATTCCCATGTAGTAGGTGCGATGGGTGTAGGCGTCGGAGAGAATCAGATCGACATAGCCGGTGTTCTTGAGCACAACGTTGTCGAACAACGCAAGTGTGAACTGAGCGAAATCGACAGCCTCGGCCGCGACTTCCTGGAATTGCTTCTGTGCTTCCGATGTTATGTGCTTAGCCACTCCCCCTGGCAAACCGAACACGGGATGCGCAGCCTTCCCGCCAGCCAGCGCCATCAACTCTCGCAAGCGCCGCCGCATGGCAATCACTTTCTTGCCCGTCTCAATCCCAACTTTCGCGATGACTCCCAGCACATTCCGCTCAGCAGCAGGGGCGTCCGGCCCCACCACAAAATCGGGGCCGCCCAGGAAATAGAAATGAAGCGCGTGGTCCTCAGTAATAAAGGTGCTGTAGATCAGCTCGCGAATCTTCTTGGCCGCAGGTGGCGGTTCGACCTTATAAACGTTGTCGAGAGCTTTGGTCGCTGCCATGTGGTGAGCGGTAGGACATACGCCGCAGATACGCGAAGTAATCTGCGGCATCTCTTCGACCGGACGTCCTTGCACGAACTTCTCAAACCCGCGCAGTTCGGGCACTTGGAAGAAGGCTCGTTCGACCGCTCCCGAGTCGTCCAGGAAAATGTCGATCTTGCCATGTCCTTCAAGACGAGTTATGGGATCGATGGTGATACGGCTGCGCACGAAGACTGTGCTTGTGTCCGCAATTCCTTTTTGACTGGTACTGGGTGGTGCTGGTTGGTTCTGGTCGGCCATAAGCCACCTCATCGGGACGGTAACGGAGCTTGCCGGACGCCATCGGGCCTCTTTCGCTGCAACAACGACCCTGGCAGACCGTAGCGATAGAAAGTTCCCACTGGGTCGGGGATCGTGCTCAGGACGCGGTCAATCTCTGTCTCGTCCTTACTCTCAACCAATGATGCCAGGCAGGACAGGATCTTTGCACCCTGATCCCTTACTCGGCTGGTTGGGCCATAGCATCCCGAGCAGGGCATGTTTCCCCGGACGCAGAGCGCCTCGCAGCCGGAGCGCGTGCCCGGCCCCATGCACAGGAGGCCTTGGGCCAACAGGCATTTCTGTTCGTCGACCAGCATCTGCTGCGGACGCTTAAACTCGTTAAAGACCGGCTTTTCCGGCTTCGTGTCCTTGCGTGGGCACTCGTCGCAGAGAGCGCAGTCCGGGGCAAGCACGGTACCTTTGACTGGCAGTTCACTGCCCAGCAGGATTTGCACTGCGGCGAGAAATGTTTTTGGCGTGGGTGGGCACCCGGGAATGTAGTAGTCGACATCCACCACCTGATCGAGCGGGCGCACCGTCTCTTGGAAAACGGGGAGTTCTACACTGTATCCGTTATCCTGATAATGCGTTTGTGGAAGTGTTCCTTCGGCATTGATCGTGCTCGGTGGCTGAACATAGACTTCCTGCATAAGGCTTGCGCGATCGAACAGATTGGCAAGGCCGGGAATGCCGCCGAGATGTGAGCACGCTCCCAGCGCGACCAGCAACTGCGATTTGCTTCGCAACAACTGCGCCATGGACTCCTGCTCGGAAGTACGAATAGCTCCGTTCAGAAATGTGGCCGTGATCGAACCGTCCGCCATGGACTCAACATCCTTGCGCTTGAAGTCCATCGCCACCGGCCAAAAGACGATGTCCACCTTGGCGACTACATCTAAGATAGCCTCGGCTAAGTCGACCACTGCTTCTTCGCAGCCGCCACAGGAAGCGCACCAATAGAACGCCACTTTCGGTTTGTCGGGAGATCTGTCAGACATTAGACCAGCACCTCCTCGGCATCGGCCTTCTCTACGTCTTTTAACTCTAGATTAAGCGGTCCTAAGTCCCGCACCTTTTCGACCATTTGATTGATGGCGGTCCGCACTCTGTCCGCCTCTGCCGCCGAAATCCACTCCAGGCGAAAACGATCTTCCTCGATTCCCATTTCCTTGAGCACGCGTTTTAACAGGTGGTAGCGCTTAAGGGTCTTGTAATTGCCTTCCTGATAATGGCAGTCGCCGGGATGGCAGCCGCCAATAAAGACGCCGTCGGCGCCGTGCGCAAAAGCGTCCAGAACGAACTGTGGATCCACGCGGCCGGAGCACATCAGGCGAACCACTCGCACGTTGGGCGCGTATTTCATGCGCGAGGTGCCGGCTAAGTCGGCCGCCAGATAGGTGCACCAGTTACAAAAGAACGCCACGATCCGGGGCTCGAACTTAGACTGGGAAGTCCCCGGTGCGCTGGGTCGGCGACTAAGCATAGGCCAGCACCCCCTCAATTTCTTCAAAGATCTCTTCATCCTCGAAGAAGTTCTGCTTTATCGAACCCGATGGGCAACCCGCAACACAGGTTCCACAGCCTTTACAAAGGACCTCGTTGATATACGCCCTTTTCTTTTCCTCCACAAAGGCAATGGCTTGATACGGGCAGAGTGAAATGCAGCTCTTGCAACCGGAGCACTCTTCTTCCAGGATCGAGGCAGTGTAAGGCTCCAGTTCAACCGATTTGGCGTCGATCAATGCCAAAGCTTCGGCCGCGGCCGCGCCCGCCTGGGCCACCGAATCCGGAATATCCTTCGGCCCCTGGCACGCGCCCGCGATGTAGATGCCCTCGGTGAATGTGCTGACCGGCGCGAGTTTGGGATGACGCTCCAGGAACCAGCCCTCGGAAGCACAACTGATATTGAAGAGCCGGCGCACATCCTGCGCATCGGCCTGGGGCTCCAGCCCAACCGAGAGAACGACCATATCCACCGGAATGCGGCGGACAAAACCGGCCAGCGTGTCCTCGGCGCGGATCACCAACTTGCCTTCTTCCGAAGGGTGGACAGCCCAGTCGCTGACCTCGGCAACGCGTCCACGGACAAAGTGCACTCCTTCATCGAGCAGCCGGTCATAGAATTCCTCGTAACCTTTTCCCGGCGTTCGCATGTCGATATAGAAATTGAAGACTTCCGCCCCCGTGTGCTCCTTAATAAGGTGGGCGAGTTTGAGGGAATACATGCAGCAAACCTTGGAGCACCAACGGTTGGTGTTGGCATCGCGAGAGCCGACGCAATGGATAATGCCCACCGATGCGGGCTTCTTGCCGTCGCGAAGAATTACCTCGCCTCCAGTTGGGCCGGAAGCGTTGATCAGCCGTTCCACCTCGAGGGAGGTATAGACATTCGGGTATCGGCCATACCCGCTGTATGGATTGCGCTCGGGCGCAAAAGTCTTGAAGCCGGTGGTTAGAATGATGGCTCCAATTTCTATCTCGTCAAAGGTCTCTTTCTGCTTGAAGTCGATCGCCAGGCGATCTCCACAAGCTTCAATGCAGGTCTTCTTGCACTTGCCCGACTTAAACTCGATGCACGTGTCCCGGTCGATCACCACTTTCTGGGGCACAGCCTGCGGGAATGGTAAATAAACTGGTTTTCGCTTGCTCAATCCAAGATTGAACTCGTCGGGAGTTTTGCCTTCTTTGTACACACAGGCGGCAATACACTCCTGGCAACCAATGCAGAGATCGTCGATAACATAACGCGGCTTGTGTTTGACCTGTACTTTGTAGTTGCCGACGTATCCGTCAACCTTGACTACTTCGGAGTAAGTCCACAGCTTGATATTGGGGTGGGAGCCCACGGCTGTCATTTTCGGCGTGAGGATGCAGGCGGCACAGTCCAGCGTAGGAAACGTCTTATCGAACATCGCCATGTGCCCGCCGATCGTGGGCTCACGCTCGACCAGGTAGACTTGCTTGCCGGCATCCGCCAGCGTCAGAGCAGCGTGAATGCCGGCGATGCCCCCGCCCACCACCAGCACGCTCGGATTGATGTCAACTCGTCTCTTCTGCAATGGTTTGTGCAAGGCAACACGTCGCACGGCGGCGCGCACAAGATCCTGGGCCTTTTCCGTCGCCGCCTTTTTGTCTAGATGGACCCACGAGACGTGCTCGCGAATGTTGACCATCTGTAAGAAGAACGGATTCAGGCCGGCGCGCCCAAGAGCGCGGCGGAAGGTGGCCTCGTGCAACAGCGGCGAACAAGAGGCCACGACCACGCGATTCAGTTTGTGGTCGGCGATGTCTTGTTCGATCAATGCCTGGCCGGGGTCCGAGCACATGTACTTGTAGTCGCGGGAAACCGCGACTCGCGGCAAACTCGCCGCATAACCGGCAAGGGCCTTCACATCCACGGTACCGCCAATATTGGTGCCGCAGTGGCAGACATAGAATCCGACCCGCACCGCTTCGGGACCTGAGAGCAGCGAAATCTCAGGCATAGGCGATCTCCTTATTGGCAAACACCGGCCCGATCGGGACAAAACCGCGCTGCAGGCCAATGGCGTCTGCCGGCGCGCCCAGGGCCAATGCCAGAAGTTGGCTGAAGTACAGCACCGGAACCGCGGTTGGGTGATGGCGGTCCCCCGCTTCCTTTTGGAACGATTCGAGGTTGAACTGGCAGAGTGGGCAAACGGTCGTAATCACCTCCGCGCCATTCTTCTGCGCTTCACTTAGTAAGTAGTGAATAAGGTCTAGCCCGACTTCCGGAAGTGTCCCTTTTTGGCTGCCGCCGCAACAGGTAGTCTTGAGCGGGTAGTGGACCGTCTTTGCCCCACACGCTTCGAGCAGCCGCTCCATCGAGGTCGGGTCGCCTTGGTCGTCAAAAGTGGAGTACGGTCGAACGATCTGGCAACCATAGTAGGGCGCGATCTTCAGGCCATTCAGTGGCACCTTCACTTTGGCGGCGATGGCCTTGGGCCCGACGTCGTTGAGGAGAACATCAAGCGGGTGCCGCACCCGGACCTTATCGTGATACTTGAGTCCAATCGCGTCTAAAGCGCGGGTGACCACCAGCTTGATGTCCGGATAATCGCGGATGTAATGCTGGGTCTTGTTGAGGACCAGATAACAGGCGGCGCACGGCGCAATAATCTCGCTGTGGTCGCGCTCCGCCAGCGCCAGGTTTCTGCTCGCCAGTGCGTACGATGTCAGTTCGTCCACCGACATGTAGGTGGTCGCTCCGCAGCAGTTCCAGTCGTCGATCTCCTCGACCTCGACCTCGAGAGCACGGAAAACCGCCAGCAGTGACTCCTCGTAAGCGCGCCCGGTTCCGCGCAGCGAGCAGCCGGGATAGTAGGCGTACTTCATATCGCCAGCTCCTTGCGCGTGGCCGCGACCGAATCCAACAGCTTCTCCATTTCCGCTCGGCGCTGGATTCTTTCTCTCTTTATTGGCATGCGGCCGGTGCGCAACAGCTTGAGGCCGAGCCCGCTCATTCCCAACAGACGCCAAATCGAGGTGCGCAGAAAAACCCTCAAGATGAGCCAGCTTTCGGTGATACGCCCCGAACCGCGCACCATGTCGGAGAATTGCCTGGCCATCACAGGAATGGCAAACCGGCGCGGATAACGTCTTTCTTCGATGGCGCGCTGTTTCAAGGCATAGAGCAGGTGGGTCACATTGATGCTCTTGGGGCAATTCACCATGCAGGCATAGCAGGCGGTGCACAGCCAGATGGAGCTGCTTCCCAGCACCTCCTCCTTGAAGCCCTCCCGCGAAAGGTGCATGAGACGCCGCGGCGTGTAGTCCATGTACAGCGAGAGCGGGCATTTCCCGCTGCACAATCCGCATTGCAGGCAATGACGAATTCGTTCGCCGCCAACCGTATGGCTGATCCAGCGCGCAAATTCCGGATCGCGGTCTGCTTCGAACTTGACAGTGCGTTTCAGTTCCATGCTGAACCTCGTTCTCCCCGCAAATCTCAGACAAAAGCGGGCGCGGCCGCCGAAACCAACTTCGCTTCGCATCGCATGTCGATATTCAAGATGCCGGAAACCGGACACTCGCGGCGAGCCGATTCCACAGCCTCTTCGAACCGGCCGAATTCGGAATCGCCGGTTCGCGCCGTTATATTCAGTTGTGCCCCAACAATTCGCAGCACCTCGCCCACGAAGTCCACGGTCAAAGCGGCGTCGGTTTCAACCTGGAGAGGTCTGATTCCCGCCTTGGCCATTTCCACCGCGACCATTCTGGACATGCTGGAGGCGATGGCCGCCGCCAGCATTTCGGCGGGTGAAGTGCAGGCCGACAGCCCGGTGAGCGACCCGAAATTGTACTTACAATTGTTCAACACACCGCTCGGAGTGGAAATCGCGCCTCCGCCGGTGTAAGGTCCGTCCTTCCAAATTGCATGTGCTTCGCGCAGCATCTGCCACCTCCCGACATTGGGGACCGTTCCGGTCCAACGGCAATATCGCGGCGGGCGGAGGAATCTTTCACAGCACAATGGGACGGCAGTCGCAGGTGCATTCCGCCAACTCCTGACTGCGTCCGCGTCGGACGTGACAGGAAAACTCCATCCAATCGCGACGGCCGATTCGCGCTATCAAACCGGAGCAGCAATATTTCCGCTTGCAGTATCGGCCTGTCGCAATAACCCAAGGATTATCTGTTGCTTACATTTCGACTACCCAGAGATGACGCTCATCCCCGTCCTTGCCAACCAGAACACCTGGCGAGGATTTCAGTCGCCGTTGCCTCGCAACGGAGTTAAACTTCTGCAGACAGAGAGTTCCCGTTAAGGCGGGAGGACCCATGGCAGGTCCGGAAAGCTCGAGTCGTCTTCGGTTTGGAGGGTTCGTAGTCGACCTCGCTACCGGAGAACTATTCAGCCATGGCGTAAGAGTTCCCCTTCAAGATAAGCCTTTCCAAATACTCGCGCTTCTGCTTCGGCGGCCGAAACAGTTGATATCAAGAAGCGAGATCATCCGGACGGTCTGGCCGGGCCTTTTCATCGAGGGCGACTTGTGCCTCAACGTCGCCATCCGCAGGTTACGCTCTGCCTTGCAGGACGACACGGCTCACCCGCGCTTTGTGGAGACCGTGGGGAGCCACGGATACCGTTTCATCGCAGCCGTGCACGGGTCGCCCGCATCGGAACCGGCTTCAGCCAGCGGGGGCCGGCCCAGACTTGCCGTGTTTCCATTGAAATGTTTGATGGAACTTCAAGCGGATTCCCTGCCTCCGTCGATGACTGAGCAGGTGATCACTGAACTGCGGCGGATCGATCCACCGTTCGTCATCATCACTCCTGAATTCACCACCGAGCGCTCGTCGAAGGGGAAGAGCACCATGACTCTTTGCCGCAAGGTCTCGGCCGATTATGTGCTGGTGGGGGCAATCTGGGGAGCTGGCGGACAAGCGCGGGTGACCGTAAGACTGCTGAACTGCCACGCGCAGGCCTGTGTGTGGGCGGAGAGCTACACCATGGCCGCCGATGTTCTATTCGCTGACCAGGAGGAAACCAGCCGCCAGATCGCCGCATCGGTGGTGCGGTCGATCCCGTTTCCGTTGCGTGCTTCACAGTTGCAACTCGTTTTTCCAAACGCGCATGAAAACTATGCCCAGGGGGCGCATTTCCTCGCGCGTCTCACTGAGGGAGCGATCGAGAGAAGCATTCCGCTCTTCGAAGACGCGGTTCGCGAATGTCCACAGTTCGCGTTGGCATGGGCCGCGCTGGCGAATGCCCACTGTGTGCAGGCGCGAATGGGAATGGTCCCGTCGCAGAGAGCATTTCCTGAAATCAAAAGTTGTGCGGAAAAGGCGTCCGAAATTGAAGATTTGCCCGAAACCAGAACTGCGCTCGCCTACTACCATCTGCTCTACGAACATGATTGGCATGCCGCGGAACAGTCTCTGGTGCGGGCGTTGGCGATGGATCCTGGATGCCCGTCCGCGTTTGGGGCCTATGCTCAACTTCTGGCTGCCGTCGGCAAGCACCAGGATGCTGTCGCCATGATGCGGCGCGCATGCGACTTGGCCCCTTTTTCCGGTTATATCGCAATCATGTTGGGATGGGCCTTGTACTACGCCGGGGACAGCAAAGCGGCTCTTTCCCAGCTCAAGCATGCCATGGAATTGGACGACTCGCTGTGGGTCGGCCACGTAGGCACGGGCATGGTTCTGGAGCAAATGGGGAGGACAGACGAGGCCATCGCGGAATTCACTCTCGCGGTCGAACATTCGGATCATAGTTCCCTGACGAGGGCACATCTGGCATACGGTCTGGCCTGCCGGGGCGATAAAGGGGGAGCGGCTGAGATTCTAGATTCGTTGCTGGTGCTGCGGCGAAAACATTACTTCAGCCCATATTGGATCGCAGTCATCCACACCGCTCTCAATGACCCTCTGGAAGCCTTGAAGTGGTTGGAAACTGCAAACGCAGAACACTGCAGTTGGTTCGTATTCGCACATGAAGATCCGAAGTTTGCCGTTCTGCGTTCCGATGCGCGGTTCCAACGATTGCTGGAGGCGGGCAGGGTCGTTCACAACTGACAAGAGGGTCCATCCGTACCAGCGTTGCCGAAATTGCCCTCACTTCGCGGACTGCAACTGTTGCAGATCGGCCAGTACTTCCTCGCTGTGACCCTGCGGATTGACCTTGAGGTACACCTTTCGGATTACGCCCGCGGGATCGATCAAGAAGGTGTTGCGCGCGGCAAGAGTCATCCCGTTGTATTCCATGACTGAGCCATATTTTTTCACGACCGCGTGGGTGGAATCGGCGAGCAGCTTGAAGTTCAAGCCTTCTTTCGTGCAGAAGCTCTTATGAGAATCAACATTGTCCACGCTGACGCCCAGGATCACCGCGTTCTTCTGCGTGTATTTGTCGATGTCGCGCTGGAAATTGTGAGCTTCAACGGTGCAACCTGAGGTGAAATCCTTGGGATAGAAGTACAGCACAACCCACTTACCCTTGAACTGATCAAGTGACACCTGCGCCCCTTCCTGATTGGGCAAGCTGAAAGCGGGAGCCTGATTGCCCGCGGTCGGCGGCTGAGGTTGATCCGCGGCAGCCGCAAAAAGCGCAGCCACGACTAGAGTCAGGAAAACAACCGAAAAAGCCTTCATAGGGATCCTTTCGAGTTGCCCGTTATGATAAAGATGACCGCTGACCTTTGGCAAGTCGAAGGGCCAATTTGTCGAAGGGCAATTGCAAGGCGCAACCCGGTCATCGAGCCGATTGACGCGGCTCGCCGGTGGATTCAAAACTCGCTCCAGCCACAGGGCTACCCGATGCCAGGAGGTTACGAATCTTCTCGCGGTTAGGGCCGGCGCGGTTGATAGCCTCCGCCAGGCTGCGCAGCGCCTGCTCGACCGGCGTGCCTTCCGGCAAGCGGAAGATCCAGGGAATGTTGGTCGTGGTCAGCGTGCGGTCGGAAGAGATGGCAACCACGGGAATGAACGCCTTCACGCCGATTTGTTCCGCCAGGTGGCTGGAAGCGCGGTCGAGTGCGATCAAGGCCAGAGCATGACCTTGATAGACCGCCTTTACGAGTTCGTCGGAAGCTTTTCCCCAGGAAAGCTGCGAGGGAATCCCGATCAGAGATATCGGTTGGCCTTGGCCGTTAATCGCGCGAAGCAAACTTATCACCTCAGGGGAGTGGACGATTTCATCGGCGCGCGGCCCGAAAACCCCGATTTGTAGCGCGTCAGTCTTTTCATCGGCCAGCGGCGGTCCTGAATACTGCACTCCGTTCTCTCCCACGCGAGCATACGGCTTCTCCATGGTGATGCGGCGGTACTCCACTTTTCCATTGTGTACGCGCGCGAGAAACAGTGGAGCGATGTTCTTGCAGTTCGGATCGAACACCATGTCGCCGGTCACGCCCTTATAGTTCTCGACGCCGGTGAGTGCGTCGCGGATACGTCCGCGGTTGAGGCCGGCGCGGCAGATCGCATTCAGAAGGACCTGCATCGCATCGTAAGCCAGCGATGCGAAGTGGTCCGGCTTCTCGTTGAAGCGCGCCTCGTAGTGGGCGTTGAAGTCAAGCCAGCGCGGGTCGGTGCGGGTCGGATCGTACGGAAAAACAGCCTCGAAGCCTTCGGCAGCCGGCCCGGCCAGCTTGACGAGATCGTCGTCGCCAGTTCCACTGATCGTGCGATGACTGCCGAACACGCGCTGCTTCATGCCGAGCTCTTGCATCTGCTTCAGGATGGCGGCGGCGTAGCCAACGTCGGTCCAAAGAACGATCCCGTCAACGCGGGAATCCTCGATCACCTGCAGTTGGTGGCGGAAATCGGTATCGCCGGGGCGGAACTTCTGCTCGATGACTACTGGGTGGCCCAGACGGCGCGACGCGTCGCGAAACTTGATGACTCCAAAGCGGCCGTAGCGGTCATTCACGCGCAGCAGCGCTACCCGCTTCAGGCCGAGTTCGCTGTAAATATGGCGCGCCAGTGTGTAGCCCTGTTCACGGTCGTCCTGAATAGTAATGAAAGACCACGGGATAATGGTCTCGGGAATAGTCGGATCGGTCGAGGCGCTGATGACCAGCGGAGTTTCGGCTTTCAGCGTCAGGCGAAGGGCGATGTGCGTGGATTCCGAGCTAATGGAGCCGAACATAGCCCAAACTTTGTCGTCATAGATCATCCTGACAGCATCGTTCGAGGCAGCGCCCCAGATGGCGGAATCTTTTGCAACGCCGGCAGCGGCAGCGTTGCTGTTCTGCCAATTGTTATAGTCGTTGTGGAGCACGAGGCGGAAGGGTTTGCCACAGTAACCCCCAGCAGCATTGGCCTCGTCAATCGCCATTCTTGCGCCATTCAGCATGCGATTCCCGAGCATCTGGTCGGGGTGGTCGTAGAGCGGCGCCAGAAAGCCAATACGAATCTCGTTCAAGTCCTTGAGGTCGGGATCGGGGATGTCGCGAGCGGCGCCGTTGTATTCGACTAGGTCCTGATAGTACTCGAAGTAAGGAGTGGTGAACTTGGAGAATGGCTGCAGGTCCTCAGGCGCGCCGGTGTATGGCTTCAGCGAGCGGGCCGCGGGCCGGCCCGGGGGATTGCTGCCACAAGAACACGGCGAGGACGTCTGGGTCCGCGCCGTGGACACGAGCACTGCAGCGGCCGCAACGAAACACACCAGCACACGACGCATAGCGCTACTCCTTGCTTGTTACTCCTTGGGCGATTCGCGGCGGAACATGGCAATCGCTTCGATTTCAACCAATAAGTCGGGGCGGCAGAGAATCACCTGTATGCCGGTCGAAGCCGGCAGCGGATCGAGCTTCTGCTCCTGGTAGAATGCGGTCCGCTCTTCGTTGAACTCCTTGTAGTCGCGCTCGATATCGCGGAGATAGCAGGTTGTGCGCACAACGTCATGCCAAGTTGCACCCTCGGAAGCTAGAAGCGCGGTGATGTTGTCGAAGGTGCGGCGCGTCTGGGCGCGAAGGTCGCCCACGTGCACCGTTCGGCCCTCGTCGTCGATGCTGGCCGTGCCTGAGATCAGCAGAATGACAAGCCCGTTCAAATCGATCCTCATGCCGCGCGAGAACGCGCTGCCGTAAGCGTAGGCCTCATTCAGCACTGAGTGGTTGGTGATGGCGCGCTTGACCACGGGCGCCGTTGTTATCTCCGCGAGTAACTCTTGAACGTTCATGGGTAAGACTCCTTGAAAAGCTACTTTTTCGGTATTGACCTCTGTACTTGAGAAACTTGTGCGCTTCCTGTCGAACCACTTTCTGTAGAACCATGTTGCCGAATACCGTGACTCAGGCCCTTCGCGGTCGCTACCCATAGGTCATCTCCCTGGAAGTCAACGCCGAGAATGTAGTTATGCGCCGGCGCGCTTTGCACCGCTATATTCTTGACGGCGCCAGCCGCATCTCGCACCAGCATTTCCGGTTTGTGCGTGTCGAGCGCGGGCCGATAGACCGCCCAGTTCGTGCCATCGTAATAAGCCAAGCCTTTATCGGTGGAGAACCAGGCGCGATTACCGTCGACGGCTTTGATCTGGCTCAGGAAGTTGCTCGGCAAGCCGCTGTCTTTCTGCAGGAAGTTGTGCCAGTAGCGGCCGTCGTAACGGCTGGCGCCGAAGTAAGTCGCGACCCAGAGAATCTTGTCGACATAGCTGACCGATGTCGTAATTTCGTGAATCAATCCCTGGTCCTTCATCAACACCAGTTGGGTTTCGCCGTCAGGATCGTCGTATTGTTTCCAACGCTCGGTCTTGACGTCATATTCGAGCACTCCGCCGCCCCACACCGCGTAGTAAACCTTGTCTTCCGCTGGACTAACGGCATAAGTCCAGATCTCATACATGGGGGTATTGCGCTCGTTGAAGAGTGCCCATTGACCGCTACGCGTGTTGAGGCGGCTGGCCCCGGCAGCGGTCGCGACCCATAGGAAATCTCCCTGCACGCCGACTCCGTAGACGATGTCGTTGCTCAAACCGGAATTGAGCTGGGTGAAGTTATCAATGCGTCCAGCGGAGACGCGGCTCAACCCGCCCATCGTGCCCACCCACAGATCGCCGGTACGTTTGTCGAGCGCAAGCGACAGAACGGCCTGGTGCGCCAGACCGTCAACGGGACGGTAGATCTTCCATGCGCCGTTTTCGTACCGGCCAAGCCCGTTCTCCGTGCCCGCCCAGATGCGAGTTCCGTCCACCAGAACGCAGAAGACGTGATTGTCGGGGAGGCCGTTGGCGGTGGTGAAGTTCTCCCACCGGAAGCGGGGCATATCAATATTTTGTGCAGTCGCGATCGGAATCCCGATCGCAACCACAACGAGCGCAGCCAGTCTCGCAAACAACATTCTCGGTTTTATCTTCATAACGTTTTCAGATATTCCACGAGATCGTTCAGTTCTTCTTTCCTGAGATCGTTGCTCACTCCGTGCGTATCTTTTGGGTTGAACACAGTCCAGATTTCTTCCAGTGATTGCGCCGAGCCATCGTGCAGATAGGGCGCGGAATAGACCACGTTGGGAAGCTGCGGCACATCGATCACCGGCGAACGATCGGTGGACTTGCCGGTGCCAACGTCGACCTGCTGCTGGTTGGTGTACTTCGGCCCGCTGTGGCAATACGCACACTGGTTTTTTTCTGGAATCGGATTGCCATTCTTGTATTTCGTTCTCTCAAAGATCGCCTTGCCGCGCTCCTGCGCCGGCGTCAGCTCTCCATTCGGCAGGCGATAGCGATTGGGACGATACGGAAGCGAGTAAACAAACTTCACGATGTCGGTGAGTTCCTGCGCGGTGAAACTCTGGGAGCGATAGAAAAACTTCTCTGTGCGCGGCCCGCACTCGGTCGGCATGTCGGGGTTGCCGCCGTTCCACTTGAACGGCTCGGTGCCGGCCAGGTCCTCCAGCGATCGATTGTCCACGATATCTTTGCCAAAGCCGTCGGGCTCGAGGTCCCATTGCAGCCCGTCAATGGTCGCATCCAGATGGCAGTTCGCGCAGCCGAACTGGCCTTGAAATGCGTAGTCGGCGGTGAAGAAAAGCTGTTCTCCATGGCGGAGCGCGCTGATGGTCTTCGGTCCGCCGAGGTCGATCGTCGAGACTACCTTTTCGGAGGATGTGTCGATGACGGAAATATTGTCATCGAGCCGGTTCGCCACATACAACCGCTTGCCATCCTGCGACAACAAAGCGCCGCGTGGATTGCGGCCGACTGGAATTCTCGCGGTCACGTAATTCGCCGCCGCGGAGAGATCATTCACAAGACCATTCGCGGACGATTGCCGGATGCGTGCCGAGTTTGCAGCAAAGCGCAGTAACTGACGCACGTCGATGACCGTCACGTTCTCGGACCCGGCCGTGGTCACGAATATTTTGGACTTGTCCGGAGTAATGGCCACGGCCCAAGGCAGAGCATAGTAGCGGTCGAGCTCATCAATCGGCACCTGAACCGTTCCCCCGACGTCATCGCCGAACAACGTCAGCGAGTCGCCGAAAGCCCAGCCATGCTCGACGTGCGCCAGCGGAATCAGGTTCTTGGGACGGAGTTGGGCCGCTACTCCCAGCTTGCCGTCGGCAGAAAGCGCCACATGAAAAACGCCGGCGACGTTGTGCAGTTGCTTGCGGTCGACTACAGTCCGACGCGCGGTGTCGATAACAGTGATTTCCGAATTCGGTGGCGTCCGGAAGGCTCCGGCATTCGGATAGATGTGCGTGCCATAGATCCTCCTTCCATCGGCGGACAGAGCGAGATAGCTCGCACCCCGCCCGGCCAGCAGTCGTTTGATTTCCTGCCCGCTATTGACATCGATCACGGAAATGTCGTTACTAAGGCGATTCGCAACGTACAGCGTCTCGCCGCTCTGGTCGGAAACGATGCCGGTCGGTTCGAAGCCTGTGGCCAGCGCACGCACGACCTTCAGCGTCGCGGCATCGATCACCGATACCGTGTCTGACCACGCATTCGTCACGTAAATCTGCCGGCCATCGCGCGACAACGCGATTCCGCGCGGCACGTGGCCCACGGGAACCGCGCTCACGACCTTGCCCGATTGAATATCCACAACCCGCAGTTCGTCGCTGCCCTGGCACACGACATAGAGTAGGCGGCCATCCGGCGACAACGCCATCTCGATTGGCGACAAGTAACGCTCGTTGGCTTCAGCGTCTGACCGCGCCGCTGGTTTAGCAGCGGGCGCAAGCAACAGCAGTGCAAGAGTTACGGCGAGAGTTAGTGCCAGCGCAGGACCGGCACTTGCCCTCACCTTTGCCTTGCTGCGCCATGTAGTCGCAACTTGCATCTACGGCTCCTCCACCGTGAGCACACGATCCACCGCCAGATTCTCGAGAATCTGATCCTTGCCGCTGGGCCAGTGGATGGTAAGCTTATCGACCTTCGCTGCGCTGCCCAAGCCAAAATGAATGCGGCCGTCGTCCTGCGAGAGATAGCCCGATCCTGCGAAGCGCTCGGCGATCTGCTTCCGTCCGCCGGAGAGTAACTCCAGGTGGGCGCCGATTCCATCGCGATTGCTCTTCTTCCCTTTCAACTTCACGGTCAGCCAATGATTGCTGTTCTGGGTGACGTTGTGCAGCAGCGTACCGGGCGCACCCAAATTCACGACGAATGCATCGACCTTTCCGTCATTATCGTAGTCGGCANNGTGCCCCAACTGGTATATTGCGCCGTGGCCTGCGAAATTCCCGAACTCGGCCCGATATCCTCGAATCCGTTTTGCCCGTTGCTGCGCATTAGCCGGTTGTACTTCGAGTCGGTCACCCAGAGATCCACGCGGCCGTCGCCCTCGATGTCGGCAAACACCGGTCCCATCGAGGAAGTGTTCTCCCCGTTCTGACCGTATGCGACTCCGAGATCGTTGGCGACCTCCTCGAACGTGCCGTCACGCTTGTTGCGGAAGAGAAAGTTCTCCGTCTTGTCGTTGGCAACATAGATGTCGGGATAACCGTCGCCGTCAAAATCCGCAGCCGTAACTCCCATGGTACGGCCTTTGTAGGCACCGATTCCCGACTTATCGGTCACGTCGGTGAAGGTGCC
>PMMJ01000284.1 GCA_003162255.1 Acidobacteriaceae bacterium
GTGCGCAAGTTTGAAATTCCGAAGCATGAATTCGCGGATCTGCTGACCGCGTTCCGGCAGGACCAAAGCATCCGCCGCTACGAAACCTTCAGCGATCTGCTGGGCTACTGCAAGAATTCGGCGAATCCGGTCGGCCACCTCGTGCTCNNGAAGACCTGCGCCGCTTCGGCGTGAGCGAGGAAGAAATCCGCGAGGGCGAAAACACTTCCGCGTTTTGCGCGATGATGAAGTTTGAGGTCGAACGGGCGCGTGAGTGGTTCGCGCAAGGGCTGCCGCTGATCATGAAGGTGGAGCGCGCGCTGGCCACCGACATCGAACTCTTCAGCCGCGGCGGGCAGGAAATTCTGAACGCGATCGAGCGCCAGGATTACGCTGTGCTGGGCAGGCGTCCGGCAATTTCGAAGACACGGAAGCTGGCCCTGGTTGCTCGTGCCGCGCTGGGGAAGTTCCTGGGGAAACAGAGATGAGCACCGCCGTGGAAAACGCGCCCGCGCAGTTTGCGCCCACCGCTTCGCAGCTCGAAATGGCGTACTCCGTCTGCCGGAGCATTGCCCGCTCCGCCGCCAAAAATTTCTACTACGGGTTTCTTGTACTTCCGCAGCGAAAACGCAATGCTTTGAGCGCCGTGTACGCTTTCATGCGGCGGTGCGACGACATCACCGATGACATCACGCTAAGTCCCGGCGATCGTCACAACCAACTACTGGAATGGCTGGACAAAGTCCACCGCGCATTCGCCGCACAGCCCACGGATGATCCCGTGCTGCTGGCGCTGACCGACGCGCAGCGTGCTTACCAGATCCCGATAGGTCTTCTCGACCAGCTCGCCTACGGTACGGCTGTGGATCTCGATTACAGCGCGCCAGAGCCCTCTGCCGCTGCGCCGCCGGCTGCGCGTTACCAGACTTTTGAAGAGCTGCGCCAGTATTGCTACGGCGTGGCATCGGTCGTTGGATTAGTGTGCATCAAGATCTTCGGCTATCGCGATCCCGCCGCCGAGCCGCTTGCCGAGCGCTGCGGCCTGGCGTTTCAGCTCACAAATATTATTCGTGACGTTAAAGAAGACGTCGCCATGGGGCGCGTTTATTTTCCGCAAGAGGACTTGGCGCAGTGCGGTCTCTCTGCCGCCGATCTCGCCGCGCCGCAAGTTGATGTGGCCCGTATCCGTCCGCTGCTGGCGATGGAGGCCGACCGCGCGCGCGATTGCTACCGCGACGGAGAAGAGCTGATCCCGCTGGTGAATGAGGACAGTCAGCCTGCCCTGTGGGTGCTGATCACCATCTATCGCCGCCTGCTGGAAAAGATTGCTCTGAAACAATACGACGTCTTCAGTGAGCGCGTCCGGTTATCGGTTGCCGAAAAGCTCACGGTCCTCGGAAACGGAATCCTGAAGCGCCTGCTGTGATGCCATCCTCGATGCATCCTGATACGATCGGTCCTAATAATACGACGCATTCTAATTCGACAGATCCTCCCACAGTCGCAATCGCCGGAGGCGGATTGGCCGGCCTCGCCGCCGGATGCGCGCTCGCTGAAGCGGGGTTTCGCGTGTCGTTATTTGAGCGCCGACCATATCTCGGCGGGCGCGCGTCTTCTTATCAGCATCCGGGCACCGGCGAAATTGTCGACAATTGCCAGCATGTGTTGCTCGGCTGCTGCACCAACCTGCTCGATTTTTATCGGCGCGCGGGAGTTCAGGACAAAATTCGCTGGTATGAGAAGCTGACGTTCCTTGAGCCTGGAGGGCGCGCATCCGTGATCGCCCCGTCGGCGCTCCCCGCTCCGCTGCATACCGCTCCGTCATTTCTCCGCGCCGACTGTTTGAATTTTCGCGACAAGCTGGCCATCAGCCGCGCTCTGGCCGTGCTGGCTCCGTCCATTCCCGCGGATGGGGGTGAGTCGTTCCTCGACTGGCTCAAACGCCACGGACAAACCGCGCAAGCCATCGAGCGCTTCTGGAAGACGATCCTGGTCAGCGCTTTGAACGAAGATCTCGATCAAACATCCGTCCCCTATGCGGCCCAGGTGGTGCGCGAGTCGTTTCTTAAATCGGCTGCTGCCGGACGCATGGGAATTCCAACCGTGCCGCTCACCGAGCTGTATAGCACCGCTGGAGACTACATTCGCGCCCGTGGCGGAGAGATACAGTTTCGAGCCAGCGTGGAGTCGTTTCGAACCGTGCCGTTTGCGGTAAATGTGACGACGAACGGGCAGGAAGAGAAATTCGATTATCTGGTGCTGGCTGTTCCTTTTGATGCGCTGGGCCGCATGTTGCCGGATACCGCATCGGCCAAGCCTTTGGCCGCGGCGCTTGGACAGTTCTCGACGTCACCGATCACTGGCATCCATCTCTGGTTCGATCGTCAGATCACGGACCTCGATCACGCCGTCCTGCTCGACCGCACCATCCAGTGGATGTTTCACAAATCGCGGATCATTGCAGCTCGCGCCAACGAAGCTCATGAAAACGGCAATGGCAGCTACATTGAGCTGGTTGTGAGCTGCTCCCGGAGCCTGGTGGAAAAATCGAAGGCGGAAATCGTTGAGATGGCGATGCGGGAAGCGCAAGAATTCTTTCCTGGCGCGCCCGATGCGACACTGCTGAAATCGACCGTGATCAAGGAAGTGCACGCGACCTATTCGCCGCGTCCGGGAATTGACCAATACCGGCCCAAACCAGGCACCGCATGGCCGCGAGTGTTTCTGGCCGGCGATTGGACGGCAACCGGTTGGCCTGCCACTATGGAAGGCGCGGTTCGCAGCGGCTATCTTGCAGCGGACGCTGTGGCGCGGTTCCAGGGTACCAAGAGCGCCAGCTTTCTCGTTCCCGATCTGGCGCCGAGTGGCTTCATGAAATTGTTTCGGTGAGATTCACCTCGGTAACTTCAATTACTTCGGTTCCAATTCTGCGTTACTGCAAAGCCAATCTCAAGAATTCGCGCCCAGCACACGATGTTATAGATATGGCTGAGCGCACTGCCGCAGACAGAGGTCGATTAGACAAAGATCGATTCGACGAGGAGCGGCCGGACAAAGAGCGCCGCCGCAACCCCCGATTCAACTGCGGCGGCTACGTGGAGATCAATTGGCTCCCGTCCAACGGCATTTATGTTCCGGGCAAGGTGCGCGACCTCAGCCTGCAAGGATGTTGCATTGATACCAAGGTGCCCCTTGATCCCGGCAAGCGGGCTGAAATTGTGGTGCGCGTCAAGACGGATTCGTTTCGCGCCGTGGGCGAGGTGAGGGTGATCCGCGGCGACTCCGGGGCGGGCATAGAATTTGTTCGCTTGAGCGCCGGCGGAAAGGGCTTGCTCGAGGACTTGGTAGCAGAGTTGGCGAGGATAGAGGCTGCCATCGACAATCTCAAAGCGGTCAGTCGTAAGCTGGACCCGGATTCGTTTCGCAAGGAAATGAACTATCGGAAACTTCAAGCACAGATGTTGAGCACACGCTTTCCGTTCCTAGCGACGGTTGTTCCCGAAGAGAAGTCGGCGGACGCATCTGCCGATAGCAATCCGATGGCAGGGAAGAAAGTGCTGGTCATCCCTATCGATTTGTTCGTTTAGAGAGACTCTGATCAAGTGTCAGCAAAAAGCATGAACCACAGGGTACACAGAGTGCACGGAGGACCCCAGGGACTTAATCAGAACGTCCTTAGCGCAATTCTGCAGGCTGCTAAAGCGCCATCAGAACCACGCCACCCGCAACCAGCAAAGCGGCAATCCAGCGCCTGCGTCCGACGCGTTCGTGCAGGAATATGCGCGCGGCGACCGCATTGGCCACAAAGGTGAGCGAGGCGGAGGCGGGCACGACCAAGCTGAGATTTCCCCACGAAAGGCCGAAGAGCAGGCTGTAGAACGCGACGGCCATTGCCATCACGCCGAGAGCAAACGTGGGCGTTCCCAGCACGCGGCGGATAACGGCGAGCACTCCGCGCCGTTTCCAGAGTTCGCCAACGTCGCCCACTCGTTTCATGGAGTAGGAAAGCAGCACGTCCCCGGTGGTCGCAGCCATGCCGATGATCGCAATCGCAGCCCAGGCGTGGAGGTCTTTCATGACCTGATCTCCTGGGACGCCGTATCCGGCAAAGCATCCGGCGACTTCTCATGTTGGTGACTGGGAGTAACGGACGGACCAGCGGTCACAAAACCCATGCCGGCAACGATCAGGGCGATGCCGAGCCAGCGCGTTAGCGAGATCGCTTCATGAAGACGGAAGTGGCCAACCAAAGCTACGAGCACATAGGCGAGCGACGTGGCGGGCAGCACATAGGTGAGGTCCGCCCACGAAAGCGCGGACATGTAACAGGCGAAGAACGTCAGCAGTAGGAGGATTCCCGCAGTTACCCAGGGATTGAGAACGGCCAGCAGCAGGCCGGAAAAATTGTGCAAGGAAACATTGCCGAGTTCCTTCATGCCGCGAGCCAGCAAGGAATCACCCGCTGTGCTGAATACGGTGATTCCGGCGAGGACGAGGTATTTTCGGAATGTCAATTGATGCATCGAGACATTGAATCATTTAGTCATTGAAACATTGAATCATTAAAGGTCAAAGGCTCTTGGGTTTCAAAAATGTCTCAATGATTCAATGCCTCAATGATTCAATGGTTGTCTAGGCCTTGGCTGGCGCCGGGGCGGGCGCTTCTTCCTTGCGGTTTCCCTTGACCCACTTCTGGCGCTGTGCGCGCAGTTTCAGGAATGCCCGCGCTTCCTTGTACAAGCGCTTGCGCTCGGAGTTGTCGAACACCGCTTTGCGCAAAATACGGTACGCCGCCTTGGGACGGAAATAGTAGGCATCGTAAAAGTGATGGACGGCTTCCAGCAATTCGGAGGCGGGCAGGCCGGGATACTCGATCTGCACCATCTGGTGGCCACCGTCGTCCACCATTTTTGTGTCGCTGGTCATGAAGCCATTCTTGATCGCGAATTCGTGCAGCTCCGTGCCAGGGTAAGCATGCGCCACTGAAACCTGAATCGTTTCCACATCGAGTTCCTTGGCGAAGTTGATCGTATTCGCGATGGTCTCGCGGCTCTCTCCGGGCAAGCCAATGATGAAATCTCCGTGCACCACTAGCCCCAGCTTGTGACAATCCTTGGTGAACTGGCGGGCGCGCTCGATGGTCGCGCCTTTCTTGATGTTCTTCAGAATCTGCTGATCGCCCGATTCGTAACCGACGATCAGGAGCCGGCATCCCGCTTCTTTCATGGCCTTCAACGTCTCGTAATCGGTGGTGACACGCGAGGTGCACGACCAGGTGAGGCCCAGAGGTTTCAACTTGGCGCATAACTCGACGGTGCGCGCCTTCTGCAGGTTGAAGGTATCGTCGTCGAAGAAAAATTCTTTCACGTAGGGCCAGTAATCTTTCGCCTTGGCCATTTCACGGGCTACGTCGTCGGAGGAGCGCTTGCGCCACGGGTGTCCGCTGAGCGTTTGCGGCCAGAGGCAGAAGGTGCACTGCGCCGGGCATCCGCGCGACGTGTAGAGCGACACGAAGGGATTGAGCAGGAAAGGCACGTTGTAGCGGCGCACATCCAGATCGCGCCGGTAGACGTCGGTCACGTGCGGCAGGGCGTCGAGATTCTCAATGGTCGGCCGGTCGGCATTATGCAGCACGTGTCCATTCTTACGATAGGAAATGCCAAGAATGTCTTCGATCGGCTTGCCCTGCGCGTATTCGACGATGGAGTAGTCGAACTCCTTGCGGCAGGCAATATCGATCACCTTCGCTTCCATCAAAGACTTCTCGGGCAGCACGCTGACGTGGGGTCCGACGAAAGCGATTTTGATGTGAGGATGGCTGTCTTTGATGGCCTCGGCGATGCGCACGTCGCCCGCAAATCCTGGAGTGCTCGTGAACAGCACGAGCAGTTCATAGTCCTGACAGGTGCGGATCGTCTCTTCCGCCGTGATGTGGTGCGGCGGGGCGTCGAGCAAGCGCGCGCCTTCGAGCATTCCGGTCGGATAGGCGAGCCAGACCGGATACCAGTAGGACTCGATCTCGCGCGTGGCGGGCCAGCGCGAACCTGCGCCCCCATCGAAATTCTCAAACGAAGGCGGATTCAAAAAGAGTGTTTTCAATGGCATATGGTGAGTCTCTATTTTAGCATTCTTCGGAGCGCACGAACCCCACTCGCCGCTACCACTTTAGATGCGCCCCGAGCCCTGTTCCGAACTATGTTCCGAACTATGTCGAAAACGCGGAAACCTTTATTGAAGTATGCCTTAGCGGGACTCAAACGGCAAAATAACCTCGCCGAACGTCGCTTCTGGGCATTAAGGCGCGAGAATCGGGTAGTGGCTGGATCAGCCGTTTGTAATAGTCCGAACTCGACCTTGGGACAGCTTTAGCAAGGCCCCATCATCGGCTAGAGGCAATATTCCGCCCACTCCCCCAGCATCCCGTTTTGACCGAGGCGCCAACTGACCGGGTAGTTGCGGGTTCTGAGTGTAACGGGGATATTTCAACAATTGGCAATGTGCTTTACGTGGCGAAGTGAGTCGGGTTACTATTCCTCCGCGCGAAAATGGATTCCCTGTCAAATACGGTTTCCCCGCCTGACCCTTCTCATGCTATTCAGACTGCGGGGAAACGGCGTATTTCCTCGGCCGTTCTGTCGGCAGCCCTTCCGGGTACAGGGCAATTGGTCTTAGGAAAAGCGCAAACCGGTTTCTGGTTTTTATGTTTGTTCTGCATTCTCACTTTCATGTATTGGCCTCTCCGTTTGCCAAGGTCATGGGTGGCGTTACAACTTTTGACATTCGCTGAGATGACTCTATGCACTGTAGCGGCGTGGCACGCTCTGCGTACGCCCAGCCAAAGAGCCTTACGAGGCTCACGCCTCTGGTTAATCTTGCTAGTCCCGCTTGCGTTGTTGCTTTCCTTCGCGCATAGCAACTGGCTTCTTCGTGCGGCAGGCGTCCGTCCATTCGGCGTGCCATCCACTGGTATGGAACGAACAATATTGCAAGGAGATCGTATAGTCGTCGATTTCAGACAGTACCGACAGTCCAAGCCAAAATCCCGCGACATCGTTGTCATTCGCAAAGACGGTACATTCTTCGTTAAGCGAGTGATGGCGGTGGCTGGCGAGGTGATTGAGGGCAAAGATGGTGCGATTATTGTGAACGGCAGTCGTCTAGAGGAACCGTACGTACAGCATCTTGGGAATCCACCCGTGCAGCTAAATGAGTTTGGACCGGTGAACATCCCCGGAGGGAAGCTCTTCTTGATGGGCGATAATCGAGACGTAAGCATGGATAGCCGAATGCCGGAATTCGGCCTAGTGAGTGAAGAGAGTGTTGAGGGTATGGCGTTGTATATCATCGGTTCCAAATCCCACCGGGACGGAACCGACCTTCGCTGGACAGGAAGCCTCGGAAAATAAGTCAGCAACCGTGAGCGAGCATCCTGTTAGACGTGCTTAACTGTGATTGGCGAAACCAGGCGTTAGCGCTCAAAACCCCTGCCACGGGTCGGCCCGACGATAGCGAACCCGTCCGACAGCACGTGTTGAAAGCTCAAGTCTTGGCTCGTACAGCTGATATGTGCGTTACTTAGACGCGGGATTCGGGAGCGCCCAGCTCTCCAAATCTCCGGTGGCGCGCAGCAGGTTCATGCGGACGCGCTGGTATTCAAAATCGGCATCCTGAAAAAGCAGGTAGCGTTCGGCGGCCTGCACACGGGCGTCGGCCAACTCGTGCAAGGTGCCAGTCTTGGCGTCGATACGGGTTTGGACCGCTTCCAGGCCCGACTGCGCCAGTTGATATTCGAGTTGCGCCACTTCGCGAGCGGCCTCGAGTTGCTCGGCGGCGCGCTGTAGTTTCAGGGCTTCCTCCGCCACTTGATCGCGAGCCGCCTCGGCTTGTTTTTTTGCCTTGAGGGCTTCGGCCTCGGCCGCCTGGGTTCGGGCGTGCTGGCTGGCATTGAACAGCGGGATCTTAATGGCAAAGCCGATCACGGCATTGTCCTTCTGAAAGTGATCGCCGTAGTACACGCTGTAGTTATTGAAGGTGGAAAATCGCGCATACTGGGCGGATAAATCGATCGACGGATACAAAGCGCGATGCTCGCCCAAAGCCCGCATCGATTCCGCCAGCGAATGCTGCTCGGCTAACTTGATGGTGGGGCTGGAAGCAATCGCTCTTTCCGAAAGATCTTCTTCCGCAGCGACGGGCGGCAGAGCGGGAATGGTTTCGGGCGCGAGTTCGATGGTCGAAACCGGCAATCCGGTCAGCGTCGAAAGATGACGCCGCAGGACGTCGGCATTGCCCCGCGCCTCGGCTCGACGAAGGCGCACGCGCGCTCCAGTCAGCTTTGCTTTGTTTAAGTCCACGGCGCTGTCCACGCCTGCTTGCAAGCGCTCGGCGACAGCTTGTTCCATTTGCTGCGCTTGGGCCTCGTCCTGCAGCAAGCGCACGAGGCGGGCTTCCCACTTGGCCAACTCCGCGTAGGTTAGCGCGACGTCTTGAATGACAGCATTGCGCTGGTCTTTGTCCTGAATCTCGGAAGCGTGCCACTCCGTTTTCGCCGCATTCACGAACTGCCGCTGCGTAGCGTTGAAGACCGTACCCTGCACGACACCATCCGCTAGCGCCGGTGCAGACCCTTCGATGCTGAGGGGGAATCCATAAGACCAGCCGACGCCCGAACCGAGGAATAGCTGCGGGATATAGTTGTTGCGGAGTTCCCGATAGGAGGCAAAGGCGTGCTGTACGTCGGCCTTCGCAATCGCCGAACTCGTGCTGTGCGCGAGCGCCAGGCGAATGGCGCGCTCAAGAGGCAGTGGTTCCGCTTGGCCGAGGGTTGCGATCGTCAGTACAGCCGCAAGTACGGCGAGCAGATTGGTGCAGCGCAAACACGGCAATCGGAGTTTCATCTCGTCCCCTTCATCTCGTCACTTCATCCCGTGACTTCGGCATGACTTCGGCATCGTCACGCACAAATTGTAGTGCGCCGCAAGCGAGACGGGCAGTAACTTTGCTAGAACTGATCGAATCAGTGGGTTCTGCCAGGGCAGGGCACGGCTTCAAGAGCCTGCCCTGAGCGAGACCGAAGGGTGCCGTCCAGTCTCAACAAAGGCGTGGGCTGTGGCTCCTGAGATATCCGGCGATTTACTCATTCGGTCGATTAGTGCGTAACTCGATTCAACGCTTGCTGAGCGGTGCCGAAGTTCCGCGCCAATGACAAGGACGCACGATACTCGTCGGCAGCGCCGGCTCGGTCTCCTTGTTTTTCCAGCAGCAGGCCCAGCAAATAGCGGGCTTTGAACGCGGGCGCGGCCTCCACCGGACCCGAGGCCAGGTAGCGGTGCAGCAGTTCGGTGGCGAACGGGTATTTTCGTCCGGCGCGATAGAGCATTTCGGCCGCTTCGACTAGGACGTCGGGCTTGGACATCAGCGACTGGCTGAGCTTGACGAGGGCTTGCTCCATTTCGCCGAAGCGTTTCTGGCGGCGAAGAAAAAGAGCAAGATTGAGCCACGCCTCCGCGTCACTTTGACTGAGGTCGATGTACTGACGATATTCCCGTTCGGCGGTGACCGCGTCTTTCTTCTGTTCGGCGATGCGCGCGTAAACCCAGTGTTCACGGGCTGGGTTCAAAGTTGCAATGTACTGCGCTTGCTCGCGAGCTTTCTGCTCGCCGCCGCCAACTACCGCGGGCGCTGCCAGATAGAACTCCGCCAGATCGAGCCGGGCATCGACGTCTTTCGGATCCAATTCCACTGCGCGCTCGAATTCTTCGCGAACCTTTCCGGCCAGAACAGCCGCTGCCAGGAAATTTGCCCGATCCGCCTTTTCGCCGTACACGCGCCCCAGCCACAGATGGAAACGGCTGTTGCCCGGATCGAGCGCGACCGCCTTCCTGCAGGAGGATTCCGCGCGATTCCAATCTTCGAGCGCGAAGTAAGCGCGGCACAGCAGGTTGGATGATTCCGCGTCCGCCGCCGAGGAACGGCGGCTATTTAATTCGGCGATGGCTTCATCGATCCGGCCCGCGGCCAGCATACCCTTGGCGGAGTCGGCCACGCTGGCGCTCAGCGTAGCCATGAGCGTGAGTAAAGCGAGGAAGACTTTGGCAGCGCGCGCGATCATCTAGAACTTGACCTTGGTGAGGTCGCCAATGGGTTTGCCATTCCACGAATTGATCGCAACCACATCCTTGGCGGAAAGGCCGCGAGTTACTTCGACCTGGGTGAGATTGGAAAGGGAAGTCTCGACCTCGCGGCGTCTGAGTTGGTGGCCGGCAACCAGCAAGACATAAGGCTTGGTGTCGTCCGTGCGGACAGCTTCACGAGGCACCACCAGCACGTTATCATGCTGGGCCGCGACGATCGTGACTCCGACGTTGATATTGGGCAAGAGTTTCAGATCCTTGTTATCTACGATGCTGGTGGTCTCGCCGACGTTGCGCGAACCGTGCAATTTCACCGTCGACGGAACGGCAGTCACGGTGGCCGGCCACATACGTCCAGGGACGGCGTCCCAGGTAATCTCGATCGGATCTCCCGGAGCAAGTCTGCCGACGTCGGGCTCATCGACGAAAGCGCGGAGCAGCACTTTTCGCAGATCCGCCACTTGCAGCAGGAGATCGCCGGCGGCGACGAAGCCGCCTTGCTTGGCGGGCAGCGAGTACACGATGCCAGTGAAAGGAGCGCGGACATTCGATTTCGCCAGAACGTCTTCGGCGGCGTCGTAGGTGGCCTGCGCGTCCGCTCGCTGCGCATTGACGCGCGCTAACTCTCCATTCGAATATCGCTTCGTCCGTTTTTGCCGCAGGAATATGAGTTGGGCTTCGGCGCCGGCGAGCGCGTTTTCCGCGTCGCGCACTTCTCCCGCCGAGGCCGCGCCTTGCTGCTCAAGTTTTTTCAGCGCGTCCAAATTGCGCTGGGCGGAATCGCGGTCGTTGCCGGCTTTCACCAGTTGAGCATCGAGGCTGAGTACTTCCTCCTGGGTTCCGCCTCGCTCCGCATAGCCCAAGTCGGCTTGCGCCGCTTTCAATTGGGTCTCGGCGCGAGCCGCTTGCGCGCGCGCTTCGGCGTCATCCAGAACGAGAAGCAATTGCCCCTTCTTGACGGATTCGCCTTCCTTGACCAAAACGCGCCGCACACTGGTCGCAGCCGGAGCGTGGGCCTCGAAATTATTGACCGGCTCAATTTTTCCGTTGGTCGAAACCAAGCTGCGGATATTGCTCTGCTCGACGACGGCGGTTCGCACCGGAACCGCGTCGTCACGGTGGGTAACGAAAGCAGCCAGCACAATCACCGCCGCCAGAATCGCGAGCGCCGTTACCCACCAGCGCCGCGGCCGGCGTTCCGGACTGTTTCCATTCAATGCCATTCGGAGAAAAAGCGCGAACCTCAATGTATATCATCCACGCGCGGCGGGGAGCAGGGAAATGCGCGCTCAGGACTTAGCTAATTAGATGCATCTCGCCGGTCGTTTGCACCAGCGACAGCGTGGGATTCTCCCGGCGATGCGCCCCGGCCACCCTTGCGAATCGCGCGCTTGCGGCTCTAGGTACAATAGGCAAATGCCGAAATCGCACCGCTCCACCTCTCCGCGCTACACCGCGGAGCACGCCAGCGCCGGGCGCGATCACGATTTTCCGGAGATTGAAACCTGGCCGAACCAGTTTCCCGGGTACGAGATTGTGGTGGACGACCCGGAATTCACCTCGGTCTGCCCGAAGACTGGTCTGCCGGATTTCGGCAACATCGTGATTCGCTACGAACCGGATCGCGTGTGCCTGGAGTTGAAATCGCTGAAGGAATATCTGCAGGCGTATCGCAACCTCGGCATTTTCCAGGAGAACATCGTGAATCAGGTGTTGGAGGATGTGGTCCGCTGGGCAAAGCCGGTGTGGGCGGAGGTGAAAGGTGAATTCCGTCCGCGCGGTGGGATTTCGACCGTCGTAATTGCGAAGTGGCCGCGTAAGAGAGGTCAGAGGTAAGAGGTCAGATTGCAGAAGTAGAATCGATGTGGCGCTTTTTGTTTTTACTTCTGCAATCTGACTTCTGACCTTTGCAATCCTCTACGTGCTATATTCGCTCGACCTGTGACTGATCGAAGGCTCTATCCCCGCACCGCGCTGCTCGTGCTGACCGCGCTCAATCTGCTTAATTATGCGGACCGCAATGTGCTGTTCGCGGTCCAGCCCTTGGTGCAGGATGAGTTTCATCTGAGTAAGGTTCAGATTGGCTATCTCACCAGCGCGTTTCTCGGGTTTTACATGATCGCCGCGCCCTTTGTGGGGCCGCTGGCGGATCGATATTCGCGGAAGTTGATCATCGCCCTGGGAGCGATTTTCTGGAGCGGCCTCACGCTGCTCACGGCGGTCACGCACACCTATACGGAACTGCTGATTCGGCACACGCTGGTTGGCATTGGCGAAGCGACCTTCGTCACCATCGCGCCGACCTTTGTGGCGGATCTGTTCGCGGAGGAAATGCGCGGCAGAATCCTCGGCGTATTTTATCTGGCGATTCCAGTGGGGTCGGCTGCGGGCTATCTGCTGGGTGGCAATCTGGCTCCGCACTATGGATGGCGCTTCCCCTTTTACATTGCGGCGGGGCCAGGATTTCTGCTGGCGATTGCGGTGCTGTTCCTCAAGGAACCGGAGCGCGGGCAATTTGATTCGCTCAAGGAGACACCTGAGCGCGCGACGATTCTTGGTCTAGCGCGCAATCCGGCATTTTTGACGGCAACTCTGGGCATGGCGGCGATGACGTTTTCGCTGGGCGGTATTCAGGTCTGGATGCCGCAGTTTCTTTACAGCGAGCGCCACTACTCTCTGGCCCGCGCCAATTTTATTTTTGGCATCATCATCGTGGTGGATGGAATCGTCGCCGCACTGGCGGGCGGATGGCTGGGCGATTATCTGCTGCGGCGGATGAAAAGTTCCTACTACCTGATTTCGGCCGCCAGCATGGCGCTGGGCGTTCCCGTCATGATTGTGGCCCTGTTTGCGAAGGGCCGCATCATGGTGCCGGCCATCGCGTTGGCAGCTTTCTTTTTGCTGCTGAATACTTCGCCACTGAATGCGGCGGTGATCAACTCGGTGGGCGCTCATATCCGCGCCACTGCCATCGCGGTGAACATTTTCATCATTCACATCCTGGGCGACGTGCCTTCGCCGACTATGATGGGATGGGTCGCCGACCGGCGCTCGTTGCAGGCAGCTTTCGTTTTGCCCGTGATTGCCATGATAATTTCCTCGGTGATCCTGTTTTACGGTATGCGATTTGCGCCAGCACTGCGGATCAGTGAACCATCGCCGGAGTCGCCAGTTCCCTCAGGAGCATCTTCCTAAGGAAACCCTGATTAAGTTTTCGTAGTGGCTATGTTTGTGAAACCGTTAACCACCAAGGCCACAAAGGCACACGAAGGAAATATCTGAGACCGAAGGCCTTCGTGATCTTCGTGTCCTTGGTGGTTCAGCCTCTGTCGTCATCGCGAAACTGAGCCACTACATAAGTTTTCGTTGGCGAGATGGGATGCACTGAAAGCTTGACCCTCAGCGACTGAAGCCGCTGGTGTAGCGGGTTCTAACGGCATAACTGAAGCCATGCCCTTTCAAGGCTTCGTGCTAAGCGACTTAATCAGAGGTTCCCTAAGCACAATGCATTGGCAAACATTTCATTGGATTGCAGGCAGCACCCTCGCACTGGCCTGGTTCTCGCGCATCGTGGAATCCGCCTTCGGTATGCCGAGTGTTGCCGATATCGCGCGGCCGGAGTGGGACCGCAGGCCGGCGACGACAGGCCGCGAGCCGAGAGTCAGCATCATCGTGCCCGCGTGCAACGAGCAGGAAGACATTCGCGAGACGCTCGTGCAATTGCTCGCGCTCGATTATTCCAACTACGAAATCATTGCCGTTAACGACCGCTCGACGGACGGCACCGGCCAGATCATGGATGAGGTTGCTGCCGCCTCAAAGAGCCCGTGTGGCGCGGGCGCCCCCGCCNNGTCCCGATTCTCTGCGGCGCGCCCTTGCCTATGCCGAAGCGGAGCGCGCCGATCACGTCGTCCTTTTCCCGCGGATGATTATGAAGCGGCCAAGCGAGAAAATGATGATCGCTTTTTTCCAGGCGCTCTTCGTTTTCGGACATCGCCCGTGGAAAGTTGCCGATCCCAAGGCGCGCGACCACATGGGGGTGGGCGCTTTCAACCTGGTCCGGCGCACGGTGTATGACGCGGTCGGCACGTATCGCGCCTTGCGCATGGAAGTGCTCGATGACATGAAACTGGGCAAGGTAATNNATCGTCGACAATCTCACCAAGAACTTCTTTGCCGTGCTCTCTTTCCAGTGGCCTCGAACGGTTGTCTCTATAGTGGGTCTGGGTCTTCTGAATCTCGGGCCATTTCTCGGCATTTGGCTGGCCCAGGGATGGGCGCGACTTCCTTACGCCATCGCGCTCGCTTCACTGTTCGCGATTTATTACGGAATGTCAGCCAGGTCGGCAATCCCACCATATTATTTTTTTCTGCATCCGGTCAGCACCAGCCTGTTCATGTACATACTGCTACGTTCCATGATCCACGCGCTCTCGAACGACGGCATCGTGTGGCGGGGGACGAAGTATCCGTTGGAGGAGTTGCGCAAGGGGATGGTGTGAAACCGCAAGCGCCCGAGCGCTAAGAAGCCCAGAAGGGCACGGGCGATTTTGAGTCTCTTGGGTGGCGCAGCGCTTCAGCGNNAGTCGTGCCCTTCCCAAAAACCCGCGACACCAACCCAAAACTACTGCGGCTCTCCTGGGTCTTCAATTGAAGTCGGAGCGCCCTGCTGGGTAGTCGTCTTTTTGGCGGCCTTGGGACGGCGGATCCTTCCGGCGCTGCCGTGGCCCGCTCGCTCGACGTCGTAGTCGGTGGGCACCCGCGGGAATAATACAAAGGCGGCGTCGCCCAACAATTGTTGGGGACGGCGCAAGACGATTTCGGCGCGTCCGTCATAATCCTGGACGGTTCCCTTGATTTCAATCTGCCGGCCTTCGAGTTGGCGAATGTCGCCCATCTTCTTGAGATCGGTCGGGAACACGACTGCCGTGAAGGGGCACGTCTTGTTTTTGCAGAAGTTGAGTAACTTGGCGCCGTTGCGGCCATCTTCCACGTGCTGCACGGTCCCAGTGATGCACTGAGCCGTGCCCACATGCTGGCTCGCTTCGGCAAAGGAGACGCAGTCAGGCTTGGGGGCATTGCGCGCGAAGCAGACCCCGCTCATCGCGAGTACGGCGCCGAGCAAAAAACTCAGAGTTAGAAAACGCATAATGACGGAGGCGCGGAGAAGTGCATCCTCACGTTCATTCTAGGCGCGGCGGAAAGGTCCTACGCTAAGCAGGACGAAAATTTCCCTGGGAGACTTCCCGAAAGGGGAACTTGCAGCGATCCCACAGGCACGCCGGTTTTGGCGTGATGGGGTGGNNCCTGCCACAATGGTCGCGGCGACAAAAGCCGCGCCCCGCTATTTCCCGAAGGACTTTATGCCCGCTGCTTCGTCTTCTTTGACGTCGAAGACGGTGTAGAGCTTCGTGATCTGCAGCAGGTCGTGCACTTTCTTGGTGAGGTTGAGCAGTTTGAGATCGCCGCCCTGGTTTTTGGCCGTAGTGTAGGCGCTGACCAGTTCGCCGATACCTGAACTGTCGATATAGTTCACCTCGGCGAGGTTGAGCAGGATCTTTTTCNNACCTGACGAGTACTGGACTTCATTGTCACTGAAGAGCCTCCTTGGAGTCCGCGGGGTTACCGTGGACGTGCTTGATCATTCTAAGTTCGGTGCCCGTTTGGGAGGGGTGGATTTCCACCTCATCCATGAACGAGCGTATCAGGAAAATGCCGCGCCCCGAAGTTTTCAGCAGGTTGTCCGGCGCCAATGGATCCGGAATATGGCTGGCGTCGAGCCCTTTGCCCTGATCGCGGATCACGATCACCAGGTCGTGGGCGGTACGCTCAAACGCCAGTGTAACCTTCTTACTCGGGTCGTAGGCATTGCCATGNNATGCGGCTGGCCGTCTCTTCGGCATTGTTCACCGTCTCCAACGTCGAATCGAGTGTATAGGAGACGCGGTCTAAGGACATAGAGCGAACGTTTCCTGAGTCGGCCTTCGCCTCGCTTGCCAGGGTGACGCCGGGCTCATTATGCCAGCCCGAATGCAGTGGACGGGCGAACTGAGAGTTTGCCTGTAGGGCTCG
>PMMJ01000462.1 GCA_003162255.1 Acidobacteriaceae bacterium
GTCGGCGGCCGCGACGATCTGAAAGCCGGAATCGTGCGCGCCATCGGCGATCCCGAGCGCCGTTTTGCGGAAGACAAACTCCGCATGTTGCGCGCCGTGCGTTTTGCCGCGCGCTTCAAATACACAATCGATCCCGCGACGCTAGCAGCGATCCAGAAATTAGCGCCCCAGATTCACCAGGTTTCCAACGAGCGCGTGCGCGAAGAACTGACCAAGATGCTCACCGAGGGCCACGCCCGCCGAGCTTTCGAACTACTGGATGCGACCGGCCTCTTGCCAGAAGTCCTGCCCGAAATCGCCGCCATGAAAGGAGTGGAGCAGTCGCCACAATACCATCCCGAAGGCGACGTGTTCGTGCACACGCTGCTCTTGCTCGACAAACTGCGGCCCGGCAGTTCCGGCGCTATTTCGAAGACGCTGGCCTGGGGAGCGCTCCTTCACGATGTCGGCAAGCCGCCAACCTTCCGCATCGCGCCCGACCGCATACGCTTCGATGGCCATGTCGACGTCGGCGTAAAGATGGCCGCCGAAATCTGCCGCCGTCTCCGCTTCTCCAACCACGAGACCGATCAAATTCTGGCGCTGGTCGACAATCACATGCGCTTCGCCGACGTGCAGCGCATGAAGCAATCCACGCTGAAAAAGTTTCTGCGCCTGCCCGCCTTTGACGAGCATCTGGAGCTGCATCGCCTGGACTGTCTTTCCAGCCATGGCCACCTCGACTCGTATGAGTACTCGCGCGAGCAGTTGCAGTCTCTGCCGCCCGAGGCAATTCGTCCGACTCCGCTGATCACCGGCCGCGACCTGATTGAAGCAGGCTATGAGCCCGGCCCCCGCTTCAAGGAGGTGCTGGCAGCGGTCGAAGACGCACAGTTGGATGGTCGACTCACCTCGCGCGATGCCGCGATGGAGTACGCCCGGCGCGAGTTTCCGAAGTAATTTCGGGCCTTCAGGCGGACAGGCGCGCGCCCGCATCGGTCTTTTTCATCGTTCCCATTGACTCCCGGTTTTTGGAATCATACGGATAGGAAAATTCCACACAAATTCAGAGCACAAAAGTGATCGGCGGTGTAAACGCTCGCTCACATCAAGCATCAAAGTTCGGAGAGCCAACTGCACGCGCAAGCACCCGAGAGGATAAAGCCAAGCTAATCATGACCCTCCAATTCAAGTCTGGCCTCATGGCTCTTGCGCTTGTCACTCTGAGTTGGACGTCGTTCTGCGCAGGGCAGCCCCCTCAGCAGACGACCGTGCCTGCTCCAGAACGAGGTCAGCTGCCCGGCCAACAATTGCCCGGAAGCATTCGCGGAACCGTCGTCGATCAAAGTGGAGCAGTCGTCGCCGGAGCCCGTGTGGAGCTTACTCGTACAGGCCAAGATCCCCTGAACGAGGATCCTCTGAACCATGAGGTGCTGTCCGGCGGCGATGGGCAATTCTCCTTTGCCAACGTCGCTCCCGGATCCTTCCAGCTCACCATTACGTCGGCGGGCTTCGCCACGCAAACCTTCTCCGGAACCCTGCATCCCGGGGAGATCTTCGTGGTCCCGCAGGACGCGTTGGGGGTTGCTGCCAATGTCACCGACGTTGAAGTCGGACTCTCGCAAACCGACATTGCGGAAGAGGAGATCAAGATTGAGGAGAAGCAGCGTGTGTTCGGAGTCCTGCCAAACTTCTATGTCAGCTACATCCCCAATGCAGCTCCTCTCACGGCGAAGCAAAAGTTCAAGCTAGCCGCAAGAACGGTAGTCGATCCCTTCACCTTAGTATTTGTTGGAGGCGCTGCCGGTGTCGAGCAGGCGCAAAATCACTTCGCCGAATACGGCCCAGGTGCGCAAGGCTATGGCAAGCGCTTTGGCGCCAACTATGCCGACACGGTTGCAGGCACGTTCATCGGAAGCGCTCTGCTGCCCTCGCTCCTGAAACAGGATCCGCGTTATTTCTACAAGGGAACCGGCAGCGACGCATCGCGCATTCTGTATGCGATCGGCAATTCGATCATCTGCAAGGGCGACAATAAACGCTGGCAGGCAAATTATTCGAATATCCTAGGCAGCCTGGCCGCGGGCGGGATTTCAAACCTCTACTATCCTCCGCAAGATCGCAACGGAGCCGGATTAACTCTAGAAAACGGAGCCCTCGGCATTGCCGAAACCGCCGCCGCCAACCTGTTTCAAGAATTTGTAGTGAAGAAACTGACGCCAAAAGTTCCGAAGAACAACGCGGCAAAACCCTAGTGTCGTGTCCCATTAATTCGCAATATAAATCTGCCCTAATTCGAAATATAAGTCTGCCCTGTCATCCTGAGCGGAGCGAAGGACCTATGTATTGGAATTCGCTATGCAAGTGATCCTTCGCATCGATTTAGGGTGCGGAGTCGTGCCCGTCTCTGCGTCGGGTCGTGTGCATTTCTTACATGTCTGCCGTAGTTACTCTGACGAATACACAATAACAACACTAAGGGAACCGAAGCGCTCGACGCGGTGTCTCTTACTCCTATAGGGTCTAAGCGGCAGAGGAGTGCCTTCGCCCTCATGCTCGACACCTGGCTCAACTGGTTGGATGCAGATGGATGCGTGTGGGGCCTTTGGTATTTATGGGGCAAGCTGGATTGGTTCGGGCACGCCGCCGTCATCCTGCTTGCGCTCATGCTGGCGAATACAATTGTCATCGTCGGCGGCCGACTCTTCCGCTACAGCGCAGCCCGTAGGCAATCCCGCGCATTCATTCGTGATGCGGCCGACCCATTGCGCTATGGCAGGTTCGATAAAGTCATCGCCATCGCCGTACGAAACAGCCGGAGCCACATGGCGGCTGTAGTCGCCGCCGGTCTCGCCGCCTTCTCTTCAGCGCCGCCGGAGTTCACTGACGCGGAGGCCATCGCTGGCGCCGAACGGGCCTTTCAGCGTAGTCGCAAAATGCTCGCCGCCGACTTGAAACACGGGCTTGGCACTCTCTCCACCATAGCGTCCTCCGCACCCTTCATCGGCCTGGTTGGCACGGTCTTCGGCATCCTGGGCGCGTTCGGAGGGACCGCCATGGAGAAATCTACCTATATGAGGATGGTGGCGTCGAGCCTTTCCGACGCACTCGCGACGACCGCCATGGGACTGCTCGTTGCCGTCCCCGCAGTGTGGTGCCGCAACTACTTTTTCAATCGCGTGAGCCTTTTTGAGAGCGAGATGTCGAACGCTGCGCTGGAGGCGGTCACCTACCTCAACGCTCATCCCCAATGGCGCAACCAGCCTGAACCTTCGGCTGCGGGAGCAACGAGTTCGGGATCTGGCATATTGCGTGTTCCTTCCGTACGCTCCTGGGAAGTTCACTACGACCGTCAGTGGGCCTTGTTGTCCGCAATGTGGTGTTGTGCGCTCTATGTAGCCTTCATTTTCGCGCACGGAGCTTACTCGTTCTATAGCTGGCAGCGCCAGCAGGAGGCTTATGTCGATCCTGTAAGGCGGGAGTACGTTGGCGGACAGGAGTTGGTCTCGCCCGATCGTCGTTATCGCGCCGCGGTTCCCGTGATGTATCGCGAGAGGAAGGATCCCTCAGACAAAGGTGGAAGCGCGGCGTGGACGTGTTACCCGGGTCCCTTGGTTACACTTACGGTTGTTCCCAATGATCGTCCGCTCGCTTGGAAGCCTTACGCTTGCCGGAATGAAACTACGTACGCGCTAGAGCCCGACGAAGCATTGCTGACCTGGAACTGCAGCATCCCGGTGATCACGTGGCGCACCAATGACGAGTTGCTGGTACAGTGCAGCGATTGCTCCGCCGATAACCTCCAGATGGCAAAGCCCGGTTTCTTCCCCCACAAAATCACCGTGCTGGGCCCGGACGGCAAGCGCATCGATCCCCAAATCGTGCATCCGCAACCTCAATGCTGGTAAGCCTTCTCGCAGGCGGATGCGACCTTCCCCCCATCATCAGTGTCATCCCGAGCGAAGCGAAGGACATATGCATTCCTGTGAAAGCCGGGAGTCGTCTCCCTCCCGCAATCCAGCCCCTGATCTTTCTCATCACATCCTGCCTGTGTGTGCCATCACAGACCTCCAACCCGCCACGCTCGACAATGAAGATCTGATTGGCCAAGGTAGAAGCGTGCCCGTCTCCAGAGACCTTTCGCGGACAAGGAGTGTTCGCGCCACACAACCTGTTCCCGTGACTCCGTCCGTGACAAATATCCTTGCAATCTCCACAAAACTTTACTTGCGAATGGAGCTTAGCTCACAACATGCTGGCTGAGTTTGTGTTTGACTGATTAGAGCATCTCGCACGAAAAGGTCCTGGAAAGAATGTTCGGGGCGCGTCGACCGCAGCGGTTCGTGCGGCATGCCCAGTAAAGGACGGTATCTCGAAATTGCAGTGAGCTTAACGGAGTCCAATCATGCGCAGCTTCAGGTCACTAGCTTTCTTACGTGTTTTAGGAATGGCCGCCGCCAATCCTGTGGTCGCCACAGTGCAACACACTTACAGAAGGGTCGCCAGAATTCAACTTCCACATTTATTGCGCACAGGCTGGGCAACTTGCTTCGGGCTGGCCTGCCTGCTGGCCCTGAGCGGGTGCACACCGATTAAGGTTCGGCTTGGGATGAAGGTTTATCTGGAGAAGATCCCGATCGCTTCCATCGAGGCCAGCCTGCCTAAAGGCCCGGGGATCGCACCCGGAGAGAAGTCGCCGTTGGTGGTAGTGGTAACCGAACCCGACGGCAAGGTACTGCAGACGGAAGGGCAAGGCAAAGGAAAGGTCCTGTGGAAGGACCTCCAGGTCACGGCAAGTGTCGTGAGCGCCAGCCAGAAAGGCATTGTGTCCCTTCGCCATGATCCCAGGGTCAGCGAGGGGAAGATGGCACACGTCACCATCACCGTGCCTAGCCATCCGGACCTGCGCGCCGAGCTCGACATTCCCCTGCGGTACGACTATGCCTTCGTCTCGAACTTCTCCGGCAGTCCCGGCTCCAGCGGCATGAGCGGCACCGATGGCTCGGACGGCACCAGCGGCAGCCCCGGCTCGACCGATCCGGACAATCCTTCTGCAGGCGGAGACGGCTCCAACGGGGGCAATGGTTCAGATGGTGGTGATGGAGGACCCGGGGGAGACGCGCCGCCAGTGCAAATCCGTGTGACGCTCAAGTCCGGGAGCCATCCCCTGCTCCAGGCGAGTGTATCCGCGGCAGGCCACAAGAGACTGTACCTGGTGGATCCCCAGGAAGGTTCGCTGACGGTGAAAGCCGACGGAGGCCCCGGAGGGTCGGGCGGAACGGGCGGCCGGGGAGGCCGAGGTGGCTCCGGAGGTATGGGAACGCCCAGCGGAAACAGCGGGAGCAACGGTTCCGATGGACGGAACGGCTCTGATGGATCGCCGGGCAAGGGCGGAAGCATCACCGTGACCTACGATCCGCAGGCCAAGCCCTTCTTGGCTGCGATCCACCTCTCCAATCGGGGTGGCCCTCCGCCGGTATTCAAAGAAGAGCCAGTGGCTCCCCTGTGGTGAGCCTGGAGACCATGCCGGTGCCCCACTCATCGCGTTCTTTGCGATGAGTGGGACTCCGCGACATCCTCCCTTCCGCGATCCAACCCCTGATCTTTTTCATCACATCCAGCCTGTGTGCACCATCACAGACTCCCACCAAGACCAGTGCGACAATATCCCCTGATCAGGGCAGCGCAGGGCACCCGTCTCCAGAGACGGCCCTGCAATCTGCCGCAGCCCGACGCGCTAGTAGCTCTTTGATAAACAAAGCGAAACGACGAGCGGCCCATAGACGGTGGTCAAAAGACCACAAAATACGCCCAAAACGGGAAAAACTGAGCTAAGTCCTTATTCCGGAATATTTTGAAAATAAGTCCTAGGCGCTCTGGATTTTGGCCGGATGATACCCCCTAACCTCTTCATTCCAATAGGGAGGGGGGAGGGGGTAGTGGTAAACACGGGTTAATACCTACAAAGTAAACAGCCACCCCAAGGAAAGGTTGTGTGGAGCGGGCGCCCCCGCCCGCTAAAACGCCAAAGCGAAAAACAAAGTAAGGTCGAGCAATGATCTCATCCAACCAGCCGTCATTCCGAACTACTTCTCGTCCTTGTCCTGCGAGGTAGTCCGAGCCGCATCGGCCAAGCCCGCAACCGGCTTCTGCAAATCGATCAAGGGCAGTCCAGCTTTTTTCAACTTCTCGTTCAGCTCCGGAATATCTTTAGCTTTGAGTTGAGCCCACGCTGACAACTGCTCCTCCAGCGCCTTCGTCAGTTCTCCGAACATCGCGGCTTGCTGGGTCGTCGGAGCGGCGTCGGCGCTGTCAAGAGCGCTGACCAACGCGTTGAGTCCGCCATTCAGCCGAGCCAGGCTGCGGCCTTCGGGAGTGCTCAGGTAGCGCGCGCCGTAATCGCCTTCTTCGCCCTCAATGGCCGCGGCTCTCTCCTCCAGTTCAGCCGCGGTCCTGGTGATCGCGGCGAGCTTTGCATTCTTAGCCGGTCCGTGTCCGGCGAGCCCTTTCAACTGCGCTCGCAGGCTGCGCACTTGTTGCAGAGCGCCGAAGTCTTCATGAAGCGCGCCGGCAATCTTCCGGTCGAGTTCAAATTGCTGGCGCAGGTCTTCCGGCGAAGTTTTCATCCGCGGATCCATCCGGATTTCGAGCGGCTGCGTGTAGCTCTGGCCGCCAACTGTAAGTACCACTTTGTATTGTCCTGGCAAAACAGTTGCGCCCAGCGGATAGCGCGGCGTGTCGTGATAGATAGCCGAAATCGGATACTCGTGTTCGAGCACGTCAGGCTCGGGATATGTCAGGTCCCAAATGAAGCGATGCTTGCCCGCTTCCGCCGACAGCACGCGCACCAGACGCACCCAATAGGTCGGAACATTCAGTTCTTTCGCGTTCACCGGTTCGGGCTTGTCGGCGCTCGAAAAACGGCGGACGGTTTGTCCCGAGGAAGCATCGACAATCTCCAGCGTGACCGGAGAGGAAGTTGCCGTTGTCAACCAGTAGTCGATCATCGCGCCATCGGGAGGATTCTGTCCGGCAGGTTCTTCCGGTGGCAGCGGCGTGTCGGTGTTGTTGTTGCGGCGCACTCGATACGTGAGCTGCGACGCGAAAAGATGCGCCGGAGCGGCCGCGACTTCCGGGCTGAGCTGCCGCAGCGGCGTGATGTTATCCAAGATCCAGAACGACCGCCCGTGAGTTCCGACGACCACATCGTCATGATGAACGACCAGATCGCGGATCGAAGTCGGCGGCAGATTCATCTGCAGCGACTGCCAGTGGTCGCCGTCGTCCCACGACACATACACGCTGCGTTCGGTGCCGGCGAAAAGCAGTCCCTTGCGCTCGGGATCTTCCCGCACCGTGTTGACGGGCTCGTTCTCGGGCAGTCCTCTGACGATCTTCTGCCACGACTTTCCGCCGTCGTGCGTGCGATAGATATAAGGATGCAGGTCATCGAGCCGGAAACGATTCACCGCGGCATAGGCAGTTGCGGTATCGAAATGTGACGCGTCCATCTGCGCCAGCTTGCTCCACGGCGTCAATTCCGGAGGCGTCACGTTTTGCCAGTTCTTGCCGCAGTCGCGCGTCACATGGATCAGGCCATCGTCGGTACCGGCCCAGATCAGGTTCGCGTCGATCGGCGACGGAGCAACCGAATAGATCACGCCGCGATGCTTGCCCTTCGCCGCATCAGCCTCGATAAACGGCCCAAGCGTCGCGGGGACACCGGGATCTTCGCGAGTTAGGTCGGGACTAACGATCTGCCAACTGTTGCCGCCATCGCGCGTGGAGAAGAGCACGTTCGAGCCGAGATACAGCACGTGCGGATCGGCCGCCGAGAAGATCAGCGGCGCAGTCCGATTGAAGCGATACTGTCCGGTGCGCAGCACCACCGGCGAAACGTCGCGCGTCTGGCGGGTGTTGCGGTCGAACACGGTCACCTTGCCGCCATAGATCAGATTGGGATGCAGCGGGTCGGGCGCAACGTAGCCATATTCTTCTACGCCAACCGTGGTCCAATCGCGAAACGTGATCTCGCCGAAGTCGCTGCGGCTGGCAGTGCCAACCGAACCGCTCTCCTGCTGTCCGCCATACACCCAATAAGGAAACTCGTTGTCGGTGATGACGTGATAGAACTGTGCCGTGGGCTGGTTGTACCAGGAACCCCAAGTCTTGCCGCCATTCACGCTGATGGTCGCGCCCTGATCCACTCCGAGCGCGATGATGTCGGGGTTTTCGGGATTGATCCAGATGGTATGGTAGTCGTCGCCTCCGGGAGCGCCTTTGATGGCGGTGAAGTTCTTGCCAGCGTCATCAGACCGGTAGGTCGTAATGTTGGCCACAAAGATCACGTCCCTATTTCGCGGATCGACGCGCACGCAAGCGAAGTCGTCGCCGCGTCCCCACACGCGGTCTTCGGTGTTCACGAGTTGCCAGCTTTCGCCCGCATCGTCGGAGCGATAGACGCCACCGTTATTCCGCGCATCGACCAGCGCGTACATGCGATCGGGATCGCTTTGTGAGACGGTGAAACCGATGCGGCCGAGCTTATCGGCCTCGGTCGGCAATCCTTTGGTGATTTGCCGCCAGTGGTCGCCGCCGTCGGTCGATTTGTAGAGACCGCTCCCTGGCCCGTCGTAGCTGCCACCTGTAGTCCACGGCGGACGGCGCGAGGCCCACATGCTGGCAAAGATCACCTGCGAGTTTCGCGGATCGAACGCCAGATCAATCGCTCCAGTGTTGTCGTCTTTATAGAGGACCTTTTGCCACGTAGCACCGCCATCCAGCGAACGGTAAACGCCGCGCTCGGAATTCGGGCCGTAAGGATGCCCCAGGGCGGCGGCGAAAACGCGGTTAGCATCCTTGGGATCGACGAGGATCGATCCAATCTGCTCGGCATCGCGCAGAGCGCCATCACGCTGCCCCAGATGCTGCCAGGTGCGGCCCGCGTCGGTCGACTTGTAGATGCCGTTGCCGACGGAAAGGTCGGGGCGGCGCAAGCCTTCTCCGCTGCCGACATAGATCGTGCTCGGACTGGAGGGGGCGACGGCCAGCGCTCCGATCGAACCGGAGCGGTGGTCGTCATTAGGCTGGTCATTATTGGGTTGGTCGCTATTAGGTTGAGCATCGAAGATCGGGTTCCAAGTGCGGCCGAAGTCGGTCGTCTTCCAAACTCCGCCGTTGTTGGGCGCCATGTAGAAGACATTCGGCTGGCCAGGCACCCCGGAAATCGCCACCGTGCGTCCCCCGCGAAACGGCCCGATCATGCGCCAGTGGAGTTCCTGGTACATCGATGGGTCATAGTGCTGGGCAAAAAGCGCGAAAGGGAAAAACAAGATGCAGAGCGCAGCGAGCGGAATCCAAAAGAATCGCTTGTTCACGGTTGGTCCTCGAAGAAGAGCAAGGATAAACCACGCCGGCGGGGATTGGACAGCGCAAGGGCTAGAGCGTAGTGGGGTCAGTACCGGGGTGCCTGTGGCCGGGATTTGGGCGCGGCTTTCGGGGTTGATACCGTTCATCGGAACCGTTCCGGAGAATGGGCGGGGATGGAGGCCAGCGTAACCCCGCCGATTGGAAGAGACCTTTTCAGTGTGCGGCGCTGCTGCACGCTTTTGCGTGCACTGCGGGAAGAATCCGGCTGACAAACCCGTGGTCACTCGCTGGTTCGTTGAGGATTTCCCATCCCGTAAACACAGCGATCAGTTCTTCCTCCGGAAACACCATCAGGCGCTGCCCACCGAATCCCATGCCCATCCAGACATATTGCTGCATATCGGTTCGCGGTAAGAGCCACCATTTGAACCCATATTTGTAGCCTTCCTCCGCGTCAATGTATGGGGTCAATGACTGCTTCACCCAATCTCCCGATACGATGCGCTTCCCGTCCCACATCCCATCGTGCAAATACAGGTACCCGATTTTGGCCAGGTCTGAGCCGCGCAGGTACAAGCCTCCTTCGGTATCCACAAGTCCCAGGGGCGTGCGCTTCCAGAAATGCTCCATGCCTAGGGGAGTAAACAGATATTTCTCTCCATACTTCTCGATATCCTGCCCAGTCTCCTTCTGAAAAATGTAGGCCAGCAGTTCCGACACTCCGCTGCTGTAATTGAAGACTTTCCCGGGCTCCTGCGCCATCGGCCTATCGATCACGTACTGCACCCAATCGTCGGCCGCTTCCATCAAGCTCGAATCGTTCCTGGGGTCGTCGTAGGCAACCTCCTCATTCCACTCGAGCCCGGTTGACATGGTCAGGACGTGCCGCAGCGTCATTCGCCGCTTGCGGTCATCTACGTTTTTCACTTTCGCAATGTCGAAGTACTTGAGCACCGGAGTGTCGAGGCTGGCTTTGAAATCGCCGCGTGTAACAGCGATGCCCAGAATGACGGAGCTGACCGTTTTGCTCACCGACTGCATGCTGTGCAGATCGGTTCCGTGATAATACGGGTGCCACGCTGGGTCGAAGTAGTTGTAAGGCCCGGTGAGATGTGCGTTCAGCGGCCCGCGCGTCTTCGCCTCTTTGCCGTAGATCTGCCCGTAGTCGTGGGGATACTCGTGCTCGTAGACTGTTTTTCCGCAGCGGAACACTTCAAAACTATCTATCAGCGAGTATTTTCCGCTGGCGAGGTCGGCATCAAACGCCGCGAGAACTTTTTCATCAAGTCCCACACCGGCTGGACTGTCCCTCGCCCAACCATGGGTCGGCCAGTTCGTTTTGCCTGTGTCTTTGCTCTCGACGCCCTGCGCCGCCAGCACCGCGGGCAGCACCGACAATGCGCAACTCGCAAACATCAATGCAGAAGCGATCCTTTTCATTTGTCGGGCCTCGCCAGATTCAATTGAGTTCCGGTGCAAAAAATACGAGCGTCACGCTGCTGTGTCAAGTTCCCAGGATTTTGCAAAATGTCGGAGTAGCGCTCTCGGACATTATTAGGCTAAACAAAAAATTGCTGGCCTGTACGTGGGTCTGCGAAGCGCCACCCCGGCGTCAGCGGATGTACGGCCGCGAATCGGAAACGAACCCGCCGCCCGCTATCGGCGGCGGTGCACCTACATAAGGAGTCGGCACTACGTGACGACGGAAGCAGCCGCGGGAGCACTCGCGAGATAGCGCCGCAACCCATCCTGCCAATCCGGCATATGAATGTCATAGGCGTGCAAGCTGTCGGGCGACATGACGGAGTAGGCTGGCCTCCGCGCCGGGCGCGGGAATTCGGCTGTGGTTACGGGCTTGACTTTCGCCGGCAATCCGGACGCGCGCACGATTTCGCTGGCAAACTCGTACCAGGTGCAGGTGCCGGAATTGGTGACGTGCACGATTCCGCGAGCGGACGCGCGGCAAAGTTTCACCAGGGCGGACGCGAGATCGCAGGTGTAGGTCGGGCTGCCACGCTGATCGTTCACCACCGAAATCTCAGGACGGGCTGCTGCCAGCTTCAGAATCGTCGCCGGAAAACACTTACCTCCGTGGCCGAACAACCACGCCGTCCGCGCGATGCAGACGTCGGGCAGGATTTCGATGAGCTGTTCCTCAGCACGGGCTTTCGTCTCGCCATAAACACTGTTCGGATTTCTCGGATCGCTGGTTTGGTAAGGAGATCCTTTGGTGCCGTCAAAAACATAGTCCGTGCTCACGAACAGCAGTCGCGATCCGGCTTCACGGGCAGCCTCGGCCACATTGACCGCGCCTTCGCAATTTACCGCGAAGGCCAGGTCGCGGTTCGACTCGCAGCCATCCACGTCAGTGTAGGCAGCCAACAGGAGGATGCACTCGGGACGCGAATCGCGGACTAAGCCGCGAATGCGCGCATGGTCGCGCAGGTCGGCGTCTTCGACAGAAAACGCCGTCAATTGCTCACCGCTCAGCGCCGGAACCAGATCGTGGCCCAGCAGGCCCGAAGCTCCGAATAGGGTAACGCGCATAGGGGCATTCTAATAGAAGGTTCGCGCGACAGGACTGAAAGCCCCGGCTTTGTCTAGCGCGCTCTGCTCGTCTCTACTCGACCTCAGTTGGGTGCGACGTTCGCAAGCTCCGGCGCAGGGCGTGCAGGATGAGCGATCCGCTGATGCCGAAGCAGACCACGGCGGCAAACGCGACCAGATCCAGCATTCGGCGAGTCATCCGAAGGTAATCCGCGAACAGCGACACCATGGCGCAGAGAATGCCTAAGACGTTAAGCCAAAGGGGAGAATGAATATTCGGAAGATCCCGGTGAAACCAAACCTGGAGCAGCAGTGCGGCCAGCCCGATCGCGGCCACCACCACCAAAGCGACGGGACTGAGAAAAGCATTGGGCCCGGTATAGATCACGACCAACGCCAGCGCCAGAAGAAGCAGACCGGAAGCGATCACCGTCCATCGGCGCGCGACTTTGGATTTGGACGGGGACCCGGAACCTGAACTCGTCACCGAGCGATCTCCTCGTCTTTTCGCATTTTGTTATTGTACGTCGGCCTTCCCTTCTGCGCTCAGGCGTCGTTACTCGGCATCCATTCCGCCGGACGATGCTCGCCGTGCGACATGGCGTAGAGAACCAATTCCACCCGGCTCGAAATCCCCACCTTGTCGAAGATGCGGAGCAGATATTTCTTGATCGTGTGCTCGCTGAGCCCCAACTCCACGGCGACTCCGCGGTTGGTCATGCCGTCGGCCACGAGCGCAACCACCTGCTCTTCGCGAGGCGTCAACAAGAACCTCCCAGTGGAGTTGACCACACGCAGCGTGGGCACTTCCGATAAAGCGTCCAGCACGTAAGTCATCTGCCGGCTGTTCAGCCAAACCTCTCCCTGAAAAACGCAGTGGATACACTTGCAGAGCATCGAAAACGGCGTGTGGGCAAATAGAAAAATGCCCCTCGCGCCAGCGCGAAAAGCATTGACTACCAGTTCGCGGTCATCCGTCTCAGCCAGCAGCACGGGAGCGATCTTCGGATGCGAAACGCGCAACCAGCGCAGCAGGCTCAAATCCGGCAGGTGGTTGCCCGCAATCAAGACCACGTCGGCGCGATTCGATTCCATGAAGTTGTGGAGAGCATCCGTTTCCAGCGCGACTGCGGAAACTTGAAAGTCCCGCCGGCTTTTCAAGGCGCGCGTCAAGAGTTGAGACTGAATGGGCCCGGAATCGGCGACCAGGACTTGTACTACTTCGGTCGCGACCGGATGGCTTCCCGTGGCCTGTTTTGTGGCGTGCATGGTTTTCACGCCATCATTATGCCCAAGAGCGCACGGACCGTATGTAGGCCCCATCACACCCTGTTGGTGATGAATCCGCACCCCCAATGCCTACTTTTGCGGGGCTACTCTTGTGCACAACCTCCGTAGCGGCACTCTTCCACACGGCCGTGCGCCCGAAGCCGGGAACTCAGCCCTGATGGCCCAGTTGCTCGCTTCATCACTTTTTCGGCCGCCGGAACGCGCCCTGTACGTCGGTGGACAGTACTTTCCAAGTCTTGTTGTGTCGCGCACCCAGCGGTAGCTTCGAGGAAACGGCTCAAACGCCCGAGCCGCTTTGGTTCGCCGTTCAGAGCAACGACGAGAGTCCGGAGATGAATGTATTTGCGAAACAAGTCGTTTTGGGAGCTGCGGGTATGCTCATCCTGCAGCTAGCCGTGGCCGCCTCCGCGCAAGAGACTGTTCCGTCGTCTGCTTCGGCGCCTGTGTCCTCTGCTCCGCCAACCGGCAAACTCGCGGCGGCGGAGAGCTCGCAGAGCCAGGGCCGGGCCGACACGGACGGTTCCGCTCGCGGAACGATCACACAACCCGGAAGAGCGGGTGGCTTGGGAGATCCTGCATTCGGAGGGCAACGCCATCCGCTTTATCGGCTTTCGAAATCGGACACCGTGGACTTGAGTTTCACGTTTTCACCCGACTTCAATCAGACCTTGACCGTGCAGCCCGATGGCTTCGTGGCGCTGAAAAGCGCGGGCGCGCTGTTAGCGGAAGGACTCACGATCCCGGAAATGCAGGAGGCGGTTGCCTGCGCCTACCGGAGTTTTATGCACGAGCCCGAGGTCACCGTGACCTTGAAAGATTTTGACAAGCCCTACTTCCTCGCTTCAGGAGAGGTGGCGCGGCCAGGAAAATATGAGCTGCGCGGGGATCTGACCGTAAATGAAGCCGTGGCAATTGCCGGCGGCTTCACCCAGCAGGCCCGTCATTCGCAGGTCGTTTTGTTTCGCCGGATTTCCGCGCATATCGCCGAATCCCATGTGATTGATTTGAGGAAGATGCTGGATTCTCGCGATCTTCGCGAAGATCTTCACCTTCAGCCCGGCGACTTTATCTTTGTGCCGCAAAGCCGGGTCTCAAAGATTCGCAAGTTCGTTCCGGCCAGCTCCATGAGCTGGTACATGAACCCATTGCAGTTCTAGCAGAAAGGAGCAGCAGCATTCACTGATTGCGTCTTCAAAATCTGGCGAGTTTCCATAAAGCCCGCCGGGTGTGATCGGCCTTGCTGTACGATCCATGTCCGCGGAATGGAACGAAAACTCGCAGACCCCGCTTTCCCCAACGCCCCGCGAACTGGCGGCCACGCTGTTCCGGCGCCCGCGGCTGGTCGGCGCCTCCTTTGGGTTTGTGTTGGTGGCGACGATTCTCTTCGTCGTCTTCTCGGCGCGATATGAATCGCACTTCAAGGTCTTACTGCGCCGGGGTCGCTTTGACCCCGTCGTCTCTCCGCAGCCCGCCAGCGCCATGGATTTCACCCGTCCCGACATTACTGAAGAAGAACTCAATTCCGAAGTCGAACTTTTGCGCGACGAAGATCTTCTGAAGCAAGTGGTGAAAACGGCGGGACTGGTTCGCGCGGATACCCCGGATTTCGATCGCCCAGCCGAGATCGAACATGCCGTTCGCAAGCTGGCGCGCCGTTTGGATGTCGAAGCTCTCAAGAAGTCGAACCTTATCCAGGTGCGCTACAAGGACACTAATCCGGAACGAGCTGCTCGCATTCTCTCAGCGCTTTCCACCCTCTACGTGCAAAAGCACACGAATCTTCAGCGCCCTCCCGGGGAGATCCAGTTTTTCGACCACCAGACCGCGGAATACGAAAAGAGGCTGCACCATTCCGAAGCCGAATTGGTGCGCTTTACTCGCACTCGTGGGGTGGCTTCGGCGGCGCTCGAACGCGATATCGCGCTGCAGAAGTTAGGCGAGGCGGATGCGGCGTACCGCCAGATCGACCAGGATCGTATCGAGACCGAGCGCCGGATTTCCGCGCTGCGCGAACAACTCAAGTCGTTTCCCTCCCGGTCGGTCACCCTCAAGCACTGGGCCGATAACCCGGAGGTTCTCGAAAAAATGAAAACGCGACTGCTGGAACTCCTGCTCAAGCGGACGGATCTTCTCAGCCGCTTTGAACCCTCCTACCGGCCGGTGCAGGAAGTGGAACAGGAAATCGCGGAAACGCGCGCGGCGATTGCCGCCGAAGCGCTCACCCCGGTACGCGACGAAACCAGCGACAAGGATCCCAACTACGAATGGGCCCGCATGGAAATGGAAAAGGCACAGGTGCAGTGGGACGGCCTGCGGGCTCGGCAGTCCGACGCTTCCTCCCAGGTCGCATCCCTGCGCACATTTGCACAGCAGATGCAGTCCGACTCCGTGGATCAACAGGATCTGATGCGCACGGCCAAGGCCGAGGAAGACAACTATCTGCTCTACCTTCGCAAGCGCGAGGAAGCTCGTATCGGCGACGCGCTCGACGAGCGCCGCATCCTCAATGTGGCCATTGTGGAACCGCCCGTAGCCGCGGCCCTGCCCACCCAGTCCGTACTCCTTTATGTGTTGGTCGCTTTTGGATTCGCCATGGCGTTCAGCGTTGGCATCGCCTTTACTGCGGAGTACTTTGACTCGACGATTCGCACACCCGACGAAGCCTGCGGCCTTCTGGAAGTACCGGTGTTGGCTTGGTTGCCCGCGTCTGAGCCTGCGGTGCTGCGTTCTTCTATTTCCGGGATTGGCCGGCACAAGGTGGTGGTCCAGTGAGCACCTTCCTTGAGCTTCTTGCCGAAACACAAACTACCGCTGAGCAGCCACGCGTGACTCCGATTCGCGAGCATGTCCAGCACACGGCGGTTTCTCCGACGGCTTCGGTCCACGACGATCAGATCCATGCATTGGTCCAGCAACTTTTCTTCCGTCATGAATCGAAGCCAGTGCGGCACGTCGGATTTGCCCCGATCGACCCATCCACCACGACTGAGACATTGTGCCTCGAGGTCGCCAAAGCTTTGGCCGAAGAAGACAGGTACGACGTCGGGCTGATCGACGCCCACCCGGACTCGGTCCCGCTGCAAACCCGATTCCAGATTCCGTCCCCCAGCCGTGCGGATGGCAACTGTCCGATTGGACCTCGTCTCTGGCTGGTCCCTCGCCAGAGTTGGCTGCCGGACAGCTGCGGGCAACGGATCACCGACCAGAATCTGTCGCGGCTCCGCGAACTCACGACGGAGTTCGACTTTTCCATCCTGTCATGTTCTCCGGTCTCCTGGCTTACGGCGAGCATTGGCCAAGCCTGCGACGGTCTGGTGCTGGTGCTGACCGCCAACAAAACAAGGCGCCTCGTCGCCGCTCAAATCAAGGATCAATTGAGCAAGGCGCAAGTTCCTCTGCTCGGAACCGTCCTCGCGGAACGCCGTTTTCCTGTGCCGCAAGGCCTGTACCGGAGTTTGTGAATCCTATGAGCGAATTAGCTACAAACCGACTATGGGACATTGGGCCCAAAGATCGCCCGTCGCAATATGCCCGCATGATTCTTGGGACGTCTGTAATACCGCCTCCCAGGTTCGCCCCCGCCCGCGACGCCACCCCCAAACGTCCAGCCAACGCAATCGAAGAAATCACCTCGAGACACACCCAGGCGCGAACCCCATCGCAACACCTCCCCACGCAAACTGGCGTCGATCGATTCACGCTTTGTGAGTTGGTGGCCGCCGACTTGATCGTTCTCGTGATCGTGTGCAGCGCGTTGTCGCTGTTCTCGCCCGCCTGGGGACTGCCGTGGGCTTATCTGCCGATTTTTGCTGTTCTGGTAACGCTCATCGGCTTCTGTGAGGGCATCTACAAGCACGCCGGAGATCCGTCTCCCGCCGGAATCGTCCCCGCCCTGGCCAGGTCGACCCTGCTCGCGATTGCACTCGTCTTCATCGCTGCCTGGGACGGAATGCATCCTCTCGCCGCCTCCAGAATATTTGCCAGCAGCCTGGCCGGCCTCGCCCTATTGCGCCGCTTCCGGCAGTTTGTGTGGAAGCAGCGGCGGCGCGAAACCGAATCGCGCAAGATTCTCATCATTGGCGGAGGTCCGGTCGCTCGCTCCGTCGCCCGGGCTCTGCGCAATGATCCGCTGCAGCGCGCCACCGTCTGTGGTTTCGTGGATGACGACCAGCCTCTTTCTCCGGCAGTATTGGGGCGCATCGCCGATCTGGACTGGCTCGCTCGCGCCGAATTCATCGATGAGGTCATCCTCGCTCTCCCCGGCCAGCCCGTCGAGACGCGAAAAGCTGCGGAGGCAGCGTTCCGTAACCACTTGGACATTCGTGCCGTACCCGATCTGCCTCCCGGTCCTTGGCTCGATTCCGGCATCGATCACATCGGGGAAGTGCCCGTCGTCACCCTGCATCGCGAGCCCTCGCCGAGCGCCGCATTATTTTTGAAGCGTTCGCTGGATATCACCGGCGCGGCGTTCGGTCTTGTGTTGCTCAGTCCTCTCGTGGCGATAGTGGCCCTGCTCATCCGGCTGGACTCGCCCGGTCCCGCCTTCTATGCCGCGGAACGCACGGGCGNNACGGGCGCCAAAGGCCGCCGCTTTCGCTACTACAAGTTTCGCTCCATGGTGACCAACGCGGCCCACCTCAAGGAAGACCTGCGTGCCCGCAACCAAAGACAAGGCCCCATCTTCAAAATCGACGACGACCCCAGGATCACACGCATCGGCCATATCCTCCGCCGTTACGGTCTCGACGAGCTGCCTCAGCTTTGGAACGTGTTGCGCGGGGAGATGAGCCTGGTTGGACCACGGCCTCATCCGATCGACGAAGTCAACCACTACGAACTTCACCAGTTCCGGCGCCTGGACGTGAAACCTGGCATCACCGGCCTCTGGCAGATAACCGCGCGCGGCTGTCCGTCGTTCGAACTCAACATGCACCTTGATCTCACCTACATCGAGAACTGGAGTCTGCGCCTGGACCTGCGCATCCTCGCCGGCACAGTTCGCGTGCTGTTCGCGCCGGAAGGAGCCTGACTCTAGCCATGAGCAGCCGCGCCCTAACCTGGGATAGGGACGACAACCCGCTTTGGCATGCTGCCGGTCTGCTTCTTCGCCCGCTTCACTTAGGATTGGCTTTTCCCTCCATCGTTTACGTGGCCGCGATGACCATATTCCTGTTCCGGCCACCAGATCTTTTTTCTTTCTACGCTGACCGCATCGCGTTCGGCATCCTGGTCTTCTTCGTCGCTCTGCGCACGATGGCGCTCCGCGATAAGATCCCCTTCTTTGCCGGACTCAGTTTGCCCATGCTCAGTCTCATGGCGCTGGCGGTGTTCCGCGCGCTTCAGGAGCCGTTCGACGCACAAACCTGGAGCATTGTCGCCAGCAAGTACATCGTTCCTTTTGCGCTATTTCACATCGCTGTGCTCGTCTTCCGAGGCACAGCACAGAGAAGACACTTTGAAGTTTTCGTCATCCTTGCGCTCGCCTATCTCGTGTTCATTGCCATTGCCTTCCTCGCGGACGCCCGCTCACTTATCTTTCCACGTTTCATTCTCGACGAAAGCCTTGGTTTTCATCCCGACCGCGCTCGCGGCCCGTTTCTCCAGGCGGTGGCCAACGGCGTTTCGTTGAACATCCTTGGGATTCTTGCCGTCGCGCTCCCGCAAAAGCGCAAAGCCGTCGTCTGGTTGCTGTGGCTGGTTCTGCCCTTGGCCGTGCTCGCCACCATGACGCGCGCCGTCTGGATCTCCTTCGCTGTCTCCACGCTCGTTCTCGGATTCCTCATGGTCGAACGTCGGCTGCAGGCGGTGTGCGCCTTATTAGCGGTTGCGGGGCTTATGGTTGGGCTGGCAATCGGCCTCAGCACCCATTCGCTTAAGGCTGCGCTTTGGGATCGCACCGGAGAACGCGGTCCGGTGGAGGCGCGTCTCGCCGTGTACGACGCCGGCTGGGCCATGTTTAAGGAGCGCCCGTTCTCCGGTTGGGCCGCCGCGGGTATGTACGCCGAGCTTGCCCGCCGTATGCAGGGTTACCACCTCCGCACCTTCTACGTCCACAATACTTACCTCGCATTGCTGGTTGAGTTCGGTGTTCCGGGCTTAGCTCTGTACGGCATCCTCTTCTTCAACCTCTTCCGCCTCGGTTGGCACGGTTCGCCCGGCGAGTCTGGGTCCGTTGCTTCCCTGCGCAAAGTCTGGCCAATCTTGCTTTGCGTTTATCTATTCAACGCTTTCTTCGTCGACATGGCGTACCAGTTTGTCATTGGACTCATGTTCACTGTTGCCGGGATGCTCTGCGCCTCCGAGGAGTCCATCGCATGACCACTATCGCCTACATTGCCAACGAGTTTCCTTCGCCGCTCGAACCTTATGTGATCGATGAAATTACAGAACTGCGCCGCCGCGGGGCGCAGGTCATCTGCTGCAGCGGCAAACGCGTCTCGCCGAACGGTCTTAGTTTGGAGGAACGCGGCTTCTGGAAAGAAACGCGATTTTTTCAGCCGCTCTCCGACGATGAGCTGCTACAGGCGGCCCGCCGCCTCGCTTCCGATCGTCACTGCCTCTGGCAGCTGTTGCACCCTCTGTTGTGGGAGCGAGGAGTTTCCCCTGGCCGCCGCATTCGCACGCTGGGCCACACGCTGATGGGCGCCGCACTGGCGGAACAACTGGCGCCGCTCAATGTCGAGCACATCCATGCTCATCACGGATACTTCGCCTCATGGATGGCCCTGGCCGCTGCCCGTCTGCTGGGAATCGGCTTCAGCTTCACCCTTCACGGCTCCGATCTGCTGCAGCGCGCGGATCTACTCTCGCCCAAGCTGCGTGCTTGCCAGTTCTGTGTAACCGTCTCCGATTTCAACCGCCAGTACATTCTCCGCAACTACCCTGCCACACCCGCAGAAAAAATCGTCGTGCAGCGTCTTGGGGTCGATCGGGTTTTTTCCCGGCCCGCAGCCGCCCCCGCAGGCGCGGAGGACCACCGCCGGTTCTGTCTCCTCTCCGTCGGACGCCTGCATCAAGTAAAGGCCCATGACTTTCTCATCAAAGCCTGCGCCGCGCTTCGCGATCAGGGTCTTGACTTCATTTGCTGGATCGTCGGCGAGGGCCCGGAACGCCCGGTTCTGGAAAACCAGATTAAAGAGCTGGGGGTCGAAGGCCTTGTTTACCTGATCGGTCACGTTCCCCGTACCGAACTTGCGAACTACTACCACTATGCCGATCTGGTCGTCATGACCAGCAATAGCGAAGGAATTCCGGTGGTCATGATGGAAGCCATGGCTCACGAAAGGCTCGTGCTGGCTCCTGCCATCACCGGGATTCCCGAACTGGTTGAGCACCAGCGTACTGGATTTCTTTACCAACCCGGCTCTTTGCCCGATTTCATCAGCGCCGTCAGTTGGATTCAGGCCCACAAAGCTTCCCTGGCCGGAATCCAGCACGCGGCCGCGGCCAGCATCGCCGCTTCCTACAATCGCCAGCGGAATCTACGCGCTTTTGCGGAACAATTCCTGGCTCGCATTCCCCAATCCGAGGCTGATTATGCGCATCCTGTATTGCAACAAATACGATTATCCGTTTAGCGGAACCGAAGCGTACCTTTTCGACCTCATCCGCCAGATGGATCAGCGCGGCCAGGAAACCGCTCTGTTCAGCATGGATCATGGCCGCACTCCCGCTTTCGCAGGCCTCAGTTATCGCGTTCCGCACATTGACTTCAAGGATCCGAACGCCGGTTTCTTGAAGAAGGTCAAGATGGCTGCGCACGCCCTCTATTCACCGTCCGTACGGGGCGCCATGCGCGGGTGCCTTGCCGATTTTTCACCCGACCTGGCGCACGTTCGCGGCATTTACCACCACTTGTCACCCTCGATTCTTTGGGAGCTAAAACGTCAGCGGATCCCCGCTCTACCACCTGAACGACTTCAAGATTCTTTGCCCAACCTACAATCTTGTTGCCGATGCCCGCCCCTGCGAACTCTGCAGTCATGGCGCTTTCCACCACGCCGCCACAAAAGGCTGCTACCGCGGATCGCGTTCCAGCGCGGTGGTTCTTGCCGCCGAAGCCTACCTGCACAAATGGTTGCGAACTTACGAACGCTGCGTGGACATGTTCCTCGCTCCCAGCGAATTCGTGCGCACCAAGTTGATCGCCAGCGGGTTCCCCGCCGAACGCATTGAAGTCCTGCCGCACTTCCAGGATCTTCCTCGGGATGAACAGCTCAGCCCCGACGAAGGATACCTCCTCTACTTCGGACGCCTCTCTCCCGAAAAAGGAGTCTATGAACTCTTGCGCGCCATGGTGCGGCTCCCGCACGCTCCTCTCGTCATCGCGGGAGACGGTCCCGAGCGTCCCCGGCTCGAGGCGCTGGCGCGAGAGTTGAACTTGAACCAGGTCCTGTTTGCGGGCATGGTTCATGGCGATAAACTCCAGAAACTCATCGCCGGTTGTAGCTTCTCGGTGTTTCCGTCCCACGCCTACGAGACTTTGGGAAAATCCATCCTGGAATCCTATGCCTGGGGACGACCCGTCATCGCCTCCGATCTGGGTTCGCGCCGCGAACTCGTCCAACATGGCGTCACCGGCCTNNTGACCGCCCCGATCTGATCGAGAAGATGGGTGCCGCGGCTCGCAGCCGCGTAAAAGTCAACCACGACCCCGATCAACACATGGAGAAGCTGCTCGAACTCTATTACCGGCTCACCTCCGCCAGGAAGTTTCTATCTTTCCCCGCCGCCCCGGAGCCTCCGCGCCCGCGCCGAGGGGTCCGCGTCGCGTTCATAGGGGGTCGCGGCGTGGTCTCCAAGTACAGCGGCATCGAATCCTACTATGAGCAGGCTGGCCATGAACTGGCCCGCCTCGGACACGAAGTCACCGTATATTGCCGCAGCTACTTCACTCCTCCCATACAGACGCACAACGGCATGCGCGTGCGACGTTTGCCGACCATCCGCTCCAAGCATCTCGAAACTGTCGTCCACACCCTGTTGAGCACAGCCCACGCCATGACCTCGGACTACGATGTCGTCCATTACCACTGCCTGGGGCCGGCGTTGTTTTCGTTTCTTCCACGGCTTGCCGGGAAGAAGACCGTCGTCACCGTGCAGGGTCTTGACTGGCAGCGCGGCAAGTGGGGACGAATCGCGGCGCGCATACTGCGCTGGGGAGAAGCGGCCGCGGTTTCTTCGCCCGACGCCACCATGGTCGTCTCGCGCACCCTGCAAGAG
>PMMJ01000534.1 GCA_003162255.1 Acidobacteriaceae bacterium
AGCGACCTGGCCACGCTCTACGATCAATACCTCCAGCCGGATTGGCGGGAGCGGCTCACCGACCCCAAAACCTGGGAGCAGGTTCAGGAGATCCCCGATCAGGAGTTCTGGGAAGCGCACCGCCGGCGCAAGCGGCGTCTGATCGCGTTCGTGCGCGAGCGCCAGGTCGAGTGTGCGCGGAACCGCAAGGCCGCGTCCGCCGAGCTGCGCCGCGCCGCCGNNGCGCGCCGTTTCGCCACCTACAAGCGCGCCACCTTGCTGTTCCGCGACCTGAACCGCCTCAAACGCATCCTCTCGAACGCCGAGAGGCCGATCCAGGTGGTCATCGCCGGCAAGGCGCATCCCAAGGACCACCCCGGCAAGGAGCTGATCCGGCAGATCGTGCAGCTCTCGCGGGATCCGGATCTCTCCAAGCGCCTGGTCTTCGTGGAAGACTACGACATGCACGTCGCGCGCGAGCTGGTCGAGAGCGTCGATGTCTGGCTGAACACGCCGCGGCGGGGCGACGAGGCCTGCGGCACCAGCGGCATGAAAGCCGGCATCAACGGCGTGTTGAACCTCAGCATCCTCGACGGCTGGTTCGACGAGGCTCACGAGTACAGCGGCGGCTGGGCGGTCGGCGACCGCATCGCCTACTCCGAGGACCAGGACGAGGCTCACGCCACCGCCATCTATTCCCTGATCGAGAACGAGTTGGCGCCCGCGTACTACGAGCGCGACCAGGGCGTGCCGCGCGAGTGGATGCGCCACGTGAAGCGCTCGCTCATGTACCTCAGCGCCCAGTTCAACTGCCAGCGCATGGTGGACGAATACAAGGCGCAGCTCTACGATCCCGCACACCGCGCCTGGATGGATATGAAGTGCGACGACTTCGCCAAAGCCCGCCAGCAGGCGCGCTGGAATGCCGACGTCCGCAAGGTTTGGGACCAGGTGCAGTTCGTGGACATGGGCGCGCCGCCCGACGGCCCCGCGCTCAGCGGCCGGCCGGTGCCGGTGAAGACGGCGGTGAACCTGGCGGGGCTGAAGCCCGAGGACGTGCGGGTCGAGGTCGTCATGGGCCGCGTGGGAGTGAACGGCCAGCTCGAGGACACCGAGGTGATGATCCTGCCGCCCGTCGAACAGCGCGGCGATGTGGTGGTTTTCGCCAGGGAGATCGTCCCCCAGCACACCGGCCGCATGGGTTACGCCTTGCGCATCGCGACCAACCACTACGGCGATCCGCTCACCCGCCCCTGCGGCGCGCTGCTGGGTAGGACAGGCCTCCGGCCTGTCGCCGGCAGGCGGAACCGCCTGCCCCACGTTACAATGAGAGCCATGGCGCTTCAAGCACGGCGCGCCACCGCGGTCGCCGATGTCGGAGGGGTTCAGATCGGCTCGGGGGCCCCGGTGGTGGTGCAGTCCATGACCAACACCGACACCACGGACATCCCCGGCACCGTCAAACAAATAGCCGCGCTGGCGCGAGCCGGCAGCGAAGTAGTCCGCGTCACCGTCAACAATGACGACGCCGCCAGGGCCGTCCCCCGCATCGTAGAAGGGCTGGAAAAGCAGGGCCTGCGCACGCCCATCATTGGCGACTTCCATTACAACGGACATCTCCTGCTGACAAAATACCCCGCCTGCGCCCAGGGCCTGGCCAAGTACCGCATCAATCCCGGCAACGCCAGCATCGGACGCAAGAATGACGACAACTTCCGCACCATGATTAAGGTGGCCGTGAAGTACCAGAAGCCGGTGCGCATCGGCGTGAACTGGGGATCGCTGGATCAAGCCTTGCTGACCAGGATGATGGACGAGAACTCGCGTCTGCCGGAGCCAAAAGGCGCCCGCGAAGTCACCATGGAAGCAATCGTAGTCAGCGCTCTTACCTCAGCGAAGCTGGCCGAGCAGCACGGCCTCCGCCCCGATCAGATCATCCTAAGCGCAAAAGTCAGCGGGGTGCAGGATCTAATCGATGTGTACCGCATGTTAGCCAGCCGCTGCGAATACCCGCTGCACCTGGGACTAACCGAAGCCGGCATGGGAGCCAAAGGCATCGTGGCGTCAAGCGCGGCCCTGGCTGTGCTGCTGCAGGAAGGCATCGGCGACACCATCCGAGTTTCGCTCACGCCTGCTCCTGGAGGCGATCGCACTGAAGAAGTCCGCGTAGCGCAGCAGATTCTGCAGTCGCTCGGTATTCGCAGCTTCACCCCGCAAGTCACGGCCTGCCCCGGCTGCGGCCGCACCACCAGCACCTTCTTTCAGGAAATGGCCGAGCAGATCCAAACCTACCTGCGCGAGCAGATGCCCGTCTGGAAAGAAACTCACACCGGCGTGGAAGAAATGAAAGTAGCCGTAATGGGCTGCGTCGTAAACGGCCCCGGAGAATCCAAGCACGCGAGTCTGGGAATTTCTCTTCCCGGAACCGCCGAGGAACCAAAGGCCCCCGTCTACGTCGACGGCCGCCTGTTCACGACGCTCAAGGGTGACAAGATCGTCCCCGAGTTCATCAAGATTCTCGACGATTACGTCGAGTCCCACTACGCCGCCAGAGAAAAAGAGGCGGTCGTCTAAACCTCAGAGGGCGCCCCGTCCAAGCTCCGCTTGGGCGGGATTATTCGAATGCGGGATCAGTCGAATTCAGTCGGCCATTCCGGATGAACGAAGTGCTCGAAAAGCCGCGCGATTTGGGCTGGTGTCACCCGCGTGAGAGACAGTGGTGGAATCTCGTCGGCGGCGAAAAAACCGACAGCATCCGTTTCCTGTTCGGCACGGGCGTTCCCACCAACAATATCGCATAGGAAAAACAGCTTGTAGGCATGGTACGGAATCGGAGGGTGGCCGTGAAGGTTGCGGTCCAGCAATGCCAAAAGTTTCCGGGCCTTTACGTCGTAACCGGATTCCTCCTTGACTTCTCTGACGACCGCTCCGCTGGGGGAATCTCCAATGTCTGCCCATCCTCCGGGCAATGTCCAGCGGCCATCTTCCTTTTCCCTGACCAGAAGCAAACGGCCGTCGCGGAAGACTGCGGCTCGCACATCGACCTTGGGTGTTGCGTACCCAACATCCATGCTGAGGAGTTTGACAAACGAATCCGCGCTGCCCTCCCCTGAACCCGCGGCCATCATCTCGGATGCCACCAACCGAATCGATTGGTAGCGCTCAACGTCGAAAGGATCTTTTGCGTAGGTCAGTCCAGTTTGCGCAATGGCTTGCAATCTCTTTGCCCACACCAGCCACTGGGGATCCATATTCTTCCGCTCTCCAATCGTCGTTAGTCAAGTTCTACATTGTTAGTCAAGTTCTACATTTTCCCAGGTCACATGTCATTTCCAAGGTTTCCCATTTCGCTGAACACCACAGGAACGAGAACTGGTCTTATAAATGGGATCTGTATCGGCGCGGACTGCGGGGCGACAACTTGCTGCTCATCGTCACCGATGGCTGTGCCGGACTAGCGGCGGCGATCCCGACGGTTCATCCGCGGGTGCTGCATCAGCGCTGCTGGGTGCACAAGATGCGGAATATTCTGGAGCACGTGCGGAAGCGCGACTATGACGACGTGAAGCGGGATGCCCATGCGATTTATCGGGCGCGGAGAACCGACGCCAGGCCGAGGCGGCCTTTCGTGCCTTCCGCCGCCGCTGGCAGCGCCACTACCGGCCACAGCAGGTGAGCGAATTGTGTACTGGGCAGTATTTATTACGACGGAGTCGCATTCTGACGAGCACCTTGAGCAGCTTTGCTCGAAAGCAGCAACTTGGCGCTTTCCTTTCCGTGCGATTTCATTCCGTTGTATTCCTATGTCGCCGGAATCAGGAAAGTGCCTTTCATTTTCGGAAAGAACCGCGGTGGCTCGGTTTGACCTTTGCGATTCAGTGCGGTAACGAGAAACTGAACACATCGCTCCCGGCCGCCACCGCCACATACTGCGCGGTATCCACGGCATAGGTCATCGGTGATGCACGCATTATTTGACCTGTGTTGAAGTGCCAGAATACGCGGCCCGTACTTGCATCGAGTGCCTCCAAGGACTCGCTATCGTCCCCGAAGAAAAGCAATCCACCGGCAGTCGTTAATGTCCCACCCCAAGACCGGCCCGAGCCTACTTGAGGATAGTTCCAGACAGCTTTTCCATCGGCAGGGGAGAGTGCCAGCAAAATCTTCTGTGATTTTTCCGTCGGTGGACGAGTCGTACCTGTGTTATAAAACGTCTTTCCGGGTACGAATCTGTCGGCCTTTGCGAAAAAGAGATTACAGCTTTCCATGGCAACTACGTAAAAGAGTCCGGTATCCGGACTGTAGGAAGGCGAAAACCAGTTCGTTGCCCCATCGATGCCCGGACAGACATAGGCGCCTTCGCGCGTCGGAATTCGGCCGGTGAGCATAGGCCGCCCCGACGCATCTACACCTTTGGCCCAGTTTAACTTCCGAACAAACGGAGTGGCACGAAGGAACTTGCCACTGGTCCGGTCCAGAACGTAGAAATAGCCGTTGCGGTTGGCCTGCAGTAAGAGGTGCCGCATCGTTCCGTTCTCAGTGGTATCAATCAGCACTGGTGTTTCTGTCGCGTCGTAGTCGTACAGGTCGTGGGGCGTGAATTGAAAGTACCACTTCAGCTCACCGGTGTTCCCGTCGAGTGCCAGGACGCAAGCAGTATAGAGATCATCGCCGGGCCGAGAATCGCCCAAAAAGTCGGGTGAAGCGTTGCTGGTGGTCCAATAAACAGTGTTGAGTTCCGGATCATACGTCCCGGGCATCCAGGTGGTACCACCGCCGTGTAGATAGGAATCGCCCGGCCAACTGGAGGAGCCGAATTCTCCGGGTCCGGGAATCGTCCACCGCTGCCATTTCTTCTTTCCGGTCGCCGCATCATATGCCGCCACGAATCCCCTCACGCCGGAGTCTCCGCCCGAGGTCCCCACAATAACTTGGTCCTTCACCACCAACGGGGCACTGGTTGCGCCGTAGCCTTTGGTCTTGTCGGCATATTCCACGTCCCACAAAAGGCCACCAGAGCGCGCATCAAGAGACACCAGATGTGCGTCGTCTGTTTCGACGAAGACAGAATTCTGCCACACACCCACCCCGCGATTCTTGTGCGCCGCAGCATCATCCAGCAACCCGGAACTCACGGGCCGATGGTATTGCCACAGTTGGCGTCCGGTCCGCGCATCCAAAGCAAACACATCGTTGGCCGCGGTCACAAACATTACACCTCGAACTACTACTGGGGTTGCTTCCAGGTTCTGGGAGTTCCCAGGATGAAAGACCCAGGCGGCCCTCAGTTGGTGGACATTTGCGGTCGTGATTTCTCGTAAAGCGCTATAGCGGCGTCCGGTATAGTCCCCGTTATATGAGGTCCAATTCGCGCCGACAGGACTCGCCAGCAGGTCCTCCGCGCGTACGGCGGTTATCCCCGAACTTTGCCGGCCGATCGGTTGCTGGCCGATCACTGGTCCGCAAAATAGCACGGCGACAATCGCGTACAATCTTGCACGATGCATTTTCATTTCAGTGAATGTTCCCAGTTCGGATTGGAACTTCCTGAAGTGCGCCTCGATCCAACCCGCCCTGATCTTCCAGGTGCAGGGAGACTCGCGTTGGCTTCCCTTGCGGCGCTGTCTCAGTATCCAGAACGACAAGATCTGTGGGATCCACTTCCGCTAGCCGCAACGTTCCAGTGTTTGAGTCGTGCTCGTTATAGAAATGCGCGACGAGTTTGCCTGCGAAGAAAACTCCAAAAGAACCTGACAGCCTGACCTTGCCATTCTCCAGACTGACTGCCCGTAGTGGCTGGGTGACGATGCCGGCTTCTGTTAGCACCCGAAATTCGCTGTCTGCCCGCGTCGGATACCAATCTGTTTCGAGTTGACAGGCTTCTCCCGGACGCAAGTGGCACATCGGGCTATTGATCTCCGCTTCCATGTAAAAGGGCGACGCGCCCGGGGATCCATCGCTCAAAAACGCCACACCGTCGCCGCTAAACCTCAGACTCGGGCCGTTCGTCCAGAAAATGACAGCAGCTTTCCCAGGGTACGTCTTCCCTTCTTCGTATTGAAATCGCTCGACCATGGCGTAGTGGCTGGTGCCATCGACGACCGCGAGCCAACCATCGGGTGAATCCACCCAGAACTCCGCCGCCAAGTGGGAGTAGTGCAACGAAAACAAGCCGTCGTCTCTCACAGTAGCGGCAGGGTTTTCTGCGGGGCCAGTGCGAACGTGATAGCGATTCAAGTACCCACTGGCTCGATTCGCTGGAGTAAATCCCCAAATCTGATGGTTGCTTTGTGATGGATCAGTCGTGCTGCCTGTGTCGTACTGCGAAACCGACTGCATTGACCACTCGACTGTGTGGCCACTCACATTCTTCATGGACGCGCGAAAAGCGATGTGAGGCGAATCATTTTCCAGCCGGATCGTCCGTGAGAATTGGATTCCAGTGTGGGCGTCAGGCGGTCCAATCAGTTCCGCTCCACACCCTTGTCCATCTGAAAGCTTTCGAAAGCTGAAGGGCCCGTCATCCAACGAGTCGGAATTCCCACGCCAGTGTTGTTCGTCGTCATCTCCTTCGGGCAACAACCAAAGCTTGTCCCCGCCATAGTTGAACCACTGGTCTTGCGAAGGGGGCAGGTATTTTCCAGCGAGCTTTGGATTGACAAAAAAGTAATCATGCCCGTTGAAGCTCACCTGCATCAGGCGCCCGCCATTTTGCGGAACGATGACGAGACGTACCCATCGGTTGGAAATCTCCTGCGCCTGCCAGCCTCTATAGTCAATACCTTCAACCTGACACTGTGCCGTCGTGGTCTGCGTCACCGGCGCAGCGGCTCGCGAAGCTTTGGTTGCGCCAAGGGAGATCACCAGTACGAAAATTGCTTTAGCGGTGTGTCGAAATGAGCTCTGCCGCTTTTTTGATCTCCCCGTCATGTCCCTCCAAGCGAATCGCTGAACCCGCCGCAGCCTCTCGAAAATATATACTCCCGTGCTCTCAAAAAGAAAGAATTCGATCTGAACCGTAATAAAATGATTGGCGTCAAGAAATTTCTGTGTTACACCATGAGCCTGCCGTTCGCCTTCTGTCTGCACTCCTCATGCGAGGTAGCCGAACCTGGTTTGTGAGCAGGTTCGAGCAGAGTGGCGTGTCGGGGTGGTGGGGCAAGACCATCAAGGAGAATCTATGGCTGGAAGTGGTTCGAGTCGCCGTTCTTTCGTTAAATTGTTGGCCGCGGCTCCGCTGCTGACTCAAATTGCAGCCCGCGATCTTTACGCCCAGGCAACTACCGCGATGGGGGGTGGCGCATCCCAGAACGTCTACTCACGGCTGGGCGTGAAAACCGTGATCAATTGCCGCGGCACTTGGACCTATCTTAGCGGCTCCCTAGAGTTTCCAGAAGTTCGCCAAGCCCAACTGGAAGCCAGTGAATATTTCGTGAATATGCTCGAACTGCAGCGGGCTGTCGGACGCCGCCTGTCGGAACTGACAGGTGCCGGGTCAGGCATTGTGACCTCGGGATCCGCGGGCGCCATGGCTGCGGCGACAGCCGCCTGTATGGCAGGTGCGAATGACAAGCTGATTTGGCAACTTCCCGATACCACGGGGATGAAACATGAAGTTGTCATGACGGGAGGCCGTAGCGCTTTTGACAGCGCCATTCGCCTTACGGGAGCCAAACTTGTTCTCGCGCAATCCCCGGAAGAAGTTGCGAACGCCATCACTGCAAACACGGCCATGATCTACACCACGAACCTGGGCGAGAGGCTGCAAAAGGAACTAGCGATCGCCAAAGAGCACAAGGTCCCGATGCTGCTGGATGACGCTGCCGGCATCCCGCCGGTTGACAATGCGAAGCTCTATGCGCGCATGGGAATCGACATGTACTGCTTCTCCGGAGGCAAGGGACTTCGAGGGCCGCAGTGCAGTGGTCTGCTCCTGGGCCGCAAGGACCTGATCGAAGCCGCTCTCCTGAATAGCAGCCCGCGCGAAGGCGCTGTGTGCCGCCCGATGAAAGTCGGAAAGGAGGAAGTGATCGGTTGCCTAACCGCGCTCGAGGTCTGGTTGAAGGTCGACGAAAAGAAACTCTACGAAGAATGGAATGCGCGCATCGACCGAATCCGCAAGCTGGTGGAAACAGTGCCTGGCGTTACCACAAGTACTTATGTTCCGGATGACGGAAACCGCTACCCCACGTTAAACGTGAAGTGGGACCAGCAAGCCTGGGGCTATTCTATTTTTGATTGTGTGCGCGAGCTTCGTGCTGGCGATCCCGTCATTGAAGTACTGGGCGCAGATAATCCAAGCTTGGTAACCGCAGTGCGCGAAGGCAATCCCAATAGCAAGGAACGCAAGGGACCCGATCACATTGAACTGGTTTCCATGACGATTAAACCCGGAGAGGAAATTATCGTCGGGCAGAGGCTGCGCGCCGTGCTGGGCGCTGCGCAGAAGAAGGCTGCCTAGGCAGCACGAAAGGAAACCCTGGACATGTCAGCCATCGCCCGACACTTAGCGCTTTCCCTGCTGCTGGCTTCCATTCTGAGCGCGCAGGAGGGAATGCGAGCCGTGGGTCCTGCCCAATCTCCATCGAGCCGATTCCTCTCTGCCGGCGTAGACGCGGGCGACTATCTCTACATTTCAGGCCACNNCTCGCCAAGGACCACGCCGTGCAGACGGTACGGTGCCGTCTGCATTTGGCCCGCAATTCCGGCAGGCCCTCGACAATGTCAGAGCTGTTCTGGAATCTGCTGGATTGACTCTCGATAACGTTGTCTATGTCCACGTATATCTGACCGACATCGGCTGCTATGCAGAGATGAATCGAGTCTTCGGCGAGTACTTCCCGAAAACTCCACCCGCTCGAGCGGTGCTCGGAGTTTTNNAGTTTCCGCTCTTCCTGACCCGCCGGTTCAAATCAATGCGGTTGCGATCCGCCATCTGGAAGGACGCAAGGCGGTTTATCCAGCGAATTATTCCAAGGACGAGTTTGCTCCTCCGGGCATGCTCACACATGACCGGCTTTTCATTTCCAGCATGGCGGGAATTGATCCCGCGACCGGCAAGGTTCCGGATGACCCCGCCGCCCAAGTTGATCTCGCGCTCGACAGGATGACGGCTGTGGTGAAGGCCGCCGGCCTGGAAATGAGTCATGTAGTATTCGTCAATCCCTATCTGACGTCGGAAATTCCGACACGCGTGATGAACGAGCGCTACGCGCGTCGTTTCGAGTTCGGCAACACGCCGGCGCGTGCCACCATCGAGGTGTCAAGTCTTCCCGGAGGCGCTCGCATCGAATACACCGGCGTGGCCGTTCGCGACCTGCAGCAGCGCAAATCGGTACGGCCGAAGAATATGCCTCCGAGTCCCACGGCCAGCCCCTGCGTCTTTGCCGGTGACACTTTGTATTGCTCAGCCAAGAGCGGCTTCATCCCAGGGCCACATGGCGGCGTCTATGCGACCACAACCCAGCATCAGGTTCGGCAGACCATGCGCAATCTGCTCGACAACCTGGAAGAAGCCGGAATGGATTTCAGTCAAGTGGTGGCTACGAATTCATATTTGGACAATCTCGCCGATGCGCCACTTTTTACCGAAGTTTACGGCCAATACTTTGGCCCGGTCATGCCAGCCAGCACCATGGTTCAACAGATTGCTCCTGCAGAACGTAAAGCGGATCAGGATGATCACTATCCCGACTTGGAGCAAGTTTCTCTGATCGCAGTCCGCGGCAAAACCGCGCATTGAGGTATATTGCCGGCTGGAAAAAGCAGATGAAAATACGTGGACGAGAAACGTACGAACTTTTCGAAACTGCACGCCTAATCGGGCGCGGAGCGTGGATTATTGCCACGCTGACTTTCTCCATTGGTCCGAGCCATGCTCAAACGACTGTCCATAAATCCGAGATTATCAAGCAGCCCGATCATGCGTTGGTCTCCGGGCGGCGTACGTTTGAGTCAAGTTGCGCGCCTTGCCATGGGTTGAATGGCAAAGGAGGCGAACGCGGCCCTGATATCGCCGCGAAGCCCGAAATCGTGAGGTTACCGGAAAGCGAAATTCTTAAGATCCTGCGAAACGGGAAACCCCAAGCTGGAATGCCGTCGTTTGGCGCACTGGGGCCCGCGAAACTTTCCGATATAGTGAACTATTTGCTGATCCTGCAAGGTAAGCGCGAGACTCTTCCGGTGCCGGCAAACTCGCAAGAAGGCAAACACATTTTCACCAGCAAAGCCGGTTGTTCGGAGTGCCATATGGTCCAAGGTACTGGCGGATTTCTCGGTCCAGACCTCTCGGACTACGGAGAAAGCCACTCCGCCGATGACATCCGCAGTGCCATTATGAGCGCAGACAGGAGACCTGGGGTTAGCAAAGGATTGGCGAAGGCGACCACGAAAGATGGTCGCCTTATTTCCGGATTGGTGAGGAATGAGGACAATTTTTCTGTGCAAATACAGGCGTTGGATGGGACGTTCCACTCGCTGGAGAAATCCAGCCTCACTGAACTTACGTTCGATTCTGCACCCGCGATGCCGAGCGATTATGACTCGCGGCTCAGCCAATCGGAACTGGACCAACTCGTTGCCTACGTTTTGAGCACTAGGAATGCGAAGCGATGACAAAACCATTCAAGCTGCGGGTACTACCTCTCCTGACGCTTCTGCTTGTCGGCAGTGTCTCGCTGATATGGGGATTTCATACAGTGAGAGTCCAAATGGCGTCCGGCAATAAAGACGATGCCTCTCTGCTCGAGGCTTATCGACACGTCGAAGTCGCTTCCGTTTCCGATGCACTGGAACAGATCGTCGGCAAGAAGATGTATATGACGCACCGCATGAGGCCTATCTTCCCAAGCAAATTTGCGGGTGTCGCCTTAACCGTCCACTTGAAGAAAGAAGAGAACGACGATCCTGCCGCTCTAAACGGCATGCTTGCCGCCATTGATTCGGGGCAGAGGAACTCTGTGTACGTTATGGAGGTGGATGATGGCACCGACATCGCCGGTATGGGTGGCCTGATGGGCACAGCCATGTCAGCCCGGAATTATGCCGGGGCGATCATCGATGGCGGAGTGCGCGACGTGGCTTACTTGCAGAAGATTGGGTTCCCCGTCTTTGCCCTGGGCATCGTACCGTCCACCTCGGTGCATCACTATCGTTTCGCCGGTTCTAACGTGCCGGTGGTATGCGACGGAGTAGCGGTCAATCCCGGAGATATCGTCGTCGCCGATGCCGATGGCGTCGCGGTCGTGCCCCGCGCAGCGGCCGAGAAGACCCTCGCGCTGGCACAGCAGCTAGACTACAAAGAGCACTCCATGTACGCCATCATTGAAAAAGCAAAATCGATCGTCGAAGCTGTAAAACAAGTCGGCCGACTGTGACTTTTTCGGCTGGTTCAGAATGTTGCCAGTGATTCGCAGTGATAAGGAGAATCCACTTATGTCCACAACGCGCAGAAGCTTTGCATCCCGTATTGCTTGCCTATTCACCGGCGTTGGCGCAGCCAGCCTCCTTGGGGGCTCAGCCCAGGCTGCAACCTTGGAGGACGGTGGTGTCCGCAAGCTGGGCTACGACGGAAAACCGACCGACGGCACCGGATTTATCACGCCGCTGATCGTTTACAACGAAGTCATCTATATCGCCGGACAGGGAGCGCACTCTCGCAACCCGAATGAGCAGTTCCCCACAGATGTTACCACCCACACAACAAGAGTCATGGATAACGTGAAGACTTTAGTTGAAGCAGGCGGCGGAACCATGGACAGCATCCTGCAGCTCACCGTCTTTCTGACAAAGATTGAGGACTTTGAGGCGATGAACAAGGTGTTCAAAACCTATTTTCCTCATGGCGGTCCAGCCAGGACAACGGTTGCGGTGGCTGCGCTTCCTGGTCAGTCTCTTGTCGAGATCAACTGCACGGCGGCTGTTGTTCGCAAATAAGCTCAGGAGCAAAAGTCATGACCGTAACCTCGGATTCAACTCGAAGTCGGGCGGATATCGTGTGCGGGCGTTTTCTTGCCATGGAAAATACTCATGGCTGATCTGCCCGCAGGCAGGGTGCGCTGGTTCCTGGTGTTCTGGCTGTTTGTTCTGGGCGCGGTTTCCTACCTGGATCGGGTAAACATCTCCATTGCTGGGAGTGCCATGATGGGGGAATACCATCTCACTCAGGTCCAGCTAGGCTCAATTTTCAGCGCATTCCTGATTGGGTACGCGCTCTTTCAGACACCCGGCGGATGGCTGGCAGACCGACTTGGCCCGCGCCACGTGCTCACGATCGGCGTTGTATGGTGGGGAGTCTTTACCGCGCTGACCGCTTCGCTGCCTTCGACGATCGGTAGGGCCCTCCCCTACCTTATTGTTATTCGCATGCTACTCGGTGCGGGCGAAGCCACCATCTACCCAGCCTGCAACAAGTTCGTATCGCAGTGGGTTCCGTCGCAAGAACGTGGTCTTGCGAACGGCTTGATCTTCGCAGGGGTTGGAGCAGGGACAGCCAGTGCTCCCATTTTTGTCACCTATTTGATGGTCCACTACGGATGGCGATCGCCTTTCTGGGCCAGCACAGTTCTGGGGTTGATCGTGGGCCTCGTCTGGTATATCACTGCTCGCGACGTTCCGGAACAGCATCCATTGGTTTCGCCGGCGGAACTTTCTTACATTCAGCATTACCGCATACCATGGTCCCCCGCAAATTCAACTCCCGATTCTCTGCCGAAAACTACCGCGGGCCAGGAGTCTTTCCGCAACAGTTGGAGACAGATTGTCTCCAGTAAGAGTCTGCTCGCAGTCACCATCAGCTATTTCTGCTTTGGCTATGTGGCTTGGATTTTCTTTAGTTGGTTCTATATATATCTGGCGAAAGCACGGGGACTGGACCTGAAATCGAGCGCCTTCTATAGCACCCTGCCGCCCTTGGCCATCGTAGTTTGCAGCCTCTGTGGCGGCGCCCTCAGCGATGCCATGGCGAAGTCTTACGGCAAGCGCATCGGCCGATGCGGGATGGCTTGTTTTGCGCTGGTCTTGGCCGCGGTGATTCTCGTGGTGGGATCTCACGTCGCCAGCGCTCCCCTCGCCAGTATCCTCCTTTCAGGGGGAGTTGGTGCTCTATATCTTGCACAAAGTTCTTATTGGTCCGTCACCGCGGATATCGGGGGCAAGAGCGCAGGGCTTGCGTCTGGTTTTATGAACATGGGTGGCCAGTTGGGAGGGGCTCTGACCGCGTGGCTAACACCGGTAATCGCTCAACGACACGGTTGGACCTCTTCTTTTCTGGCAGCCGCTATCTTGAGTTGTATTGGAGGCGTTGTCTGGCTGGTAGTCGAGCCGGACCATCGGCTCGGGGTGGCGGGAAAGCCATCGCGCTAGAACCTATCTCAACAAAGACGCGAGGCGTTGTCCACTTTGGTTCTCTATAGGTCGATCTATGTCCGCGAGAACATAGTAGGTCTCTAACAATGTCGGCAGTGTCAAGCATTTTGAAGCGTACTACTCCGTGCCTTCGAAAGGCGCCCATTTCGCTCTAGTTGAAGGTTCTGCCATGCCAACCAAGACTCGCTCGTAATCGGTTTCAGATGGAACTCAGTCCGACCCATGCGTCTCTTCGGTCACACCTTCGATCATGATTACTACTTCGAACTCCCCAGTGATGGGGAGCGGCATACCCAATCAATTACTCGGTGTTCGACATCACACCATCGCGATTTCCGGGCTCTCCCGCGTGCGAACCGAATTTTTTCAACTGTTCGTAATTCCATTAATTCCGGCACAGCCTCAGTGCACGATTTGCGCGGCACGAAGCGGCTTGTTTTCATCGTGCGCTGGAGAGAGTGAAATCGAGGATTTTGGTACAGGCGGACACCCCGAGGCATAACGTTCGCTTCGCTCGTGACTCGACCCCAATCGGGATGGAGCCACTCAGCGGAGAGCAGCACCGCAGCCTTCACCAGTTCTTCAGTTGACGTTTGAGTTCAGGATCCCCCTTTCCAGGCATCAGCAAGAGCTGCGTTGATCTCGCCGACAGCGGTCGTCACAAAACGATAAGGGTTTATTTGTGTAGCCGGCAGCTAGCCCGCTTTCAGCCCATTCGGAACCATGGGCAGCGAGCGGATCCGCACACCCGTCGCGTCGAAAATGGCGTTGCCAACGGCTGGAGCCAACCCTACCATTGGGCATTCGCCTGCGCCAGCCGATGGGATGTCCTTGCGATCGAGGAGGACGGTCTCGATCGTGGGCACATCGCTGAACCGCGGAACACGGTAGCTCGAGAATCGCCCGTTCAGGACACGTCCATTTTCGAACTCGATGGCCTCGAAAAGCGCGCCGCCCAGCCCCATGATGTTTGAACCCTCAATCTGATTGCGCAGGTTGTCGGGGTTGACGATGGCGCCACATTCGAACGCGGTGACCAAGCGCACCACCTTGACTTCGCCCGCTTTTCGATCGACCGCGACCTCGGCGAAGATCGCGATGTTTCCAGCCTTCTCGAATCCACCGCCCATTCCGAAGCCATGGCCGGCTGCCTTCGCCCGTCCCCATCCGAATTTCTTTGCGGCTGCTTCAAAAACGGCGCGAAGCCGCTCGTTCTTCAGATTCTTCAGGCGGAAATCCAGCGGGTCCATATTCACCGAATGAGCCAATTCGTCCATGAAAGACTCGCGGGCGAAGTGATTCGCTGTGGCCGCCAGTGCACGGTACGACCCCTGCCGCAATGGAGAACGCGTGGGATGAAATTCAATTTTCTGGTTTGGGATGTCGTAGTAAGTTTTGATTCCTGCTTCGCCGGAATTGTAGTTATGAAACTCCCAGGCTACGATGGTGCCGTCGCTGCGAAGACCGCTGGTGACTTCAATGACGCCCGCGGGCCGGAAATACGCCCAGGTGAATTCCTCTTCGCGGGTCCACACCAGCTTGACGGGCCGCTTCGCAGCCCGCGCCAGTCGCGCCGCTTCGATCGCTGCTTCGCCGGNNGCCGTAACCTGACCCGGTGTCCGGCATCAGCACCCGGACCCGTTCTTCTGGAATCCGAAAAGCCTCGGCCAGTTCACTCCGCACGCCAAAAGGGCGCTGCGTTCCCGTCCAAACCGTCAAGTTGTCACCCGACCATTGCGCCAACGCGGCGCGAGGTTCGAGCGGCGCATGGGCGATATAGGAGACGGTATAAGTCTGTTGCAGGCGATGATCAGCAGAAGCCAGCGCTTTCTCCACCGAACCGGCTGTGTCGCGGGACGCATTCCCTGTCGGGTCCTCATCCTCGACCACATTCTTCTTCAGATATTCAAACAGGTCCTTTCCCGAAGGCTGCGGTTCGGTCTTCCACTCCGCACGAATGGCCTTGACAGCACAGGAGGCAATTTCTACGCTTGGCGCCACCACTCCGACAAAGTTGCCGTCGTGGACAACGGTGACGGCCGAAATTTGTTCGGCTTCGTGCGCGTCAACGGAAACAAGAGTCGCTCCGAAAGAAACAGGCCGTAGAATCTTGCCGTGGAGCATTTCCGGCAGTTTCTGGTCGGATGGATATCGATGCTTCCCCGTGACAAAATCCCGTCCATCGACCTTAGGCGATGATTGACCTTGAACTGTCCACTGAGCCGCCGGAATGAGAGGCTCTTCCGCAGATATGGTCTGGGTGAGCTGTTGCCCCTTCACAAGGACTGCGTATTCAACAGACCGTTTGGTCTCTGGATCCGTGACCTTGCCGTCAGCGGCGACCAGGCGCTTGCCATCGGTCTGCCATTGGGCTGCCGCCAAACCAATCAGCAGATTGCGAGCGGCCGCGCCAACTTTCCTCAGTTGTGGACTCATAGTGGGGGTGGTGCGACTGCCGAAGGTCCCCATGTCGAACGGAGTAAGGTGGGTGTCGCCCATGACCATTTGGATTTTGCTCACCGGGACGTGCAGTTCTTCGGCAACGCACTGGCTGAGAGACGTCCGGATGTTCTGCCCGACTTCCACCTTGCCCGTGTAGACGGTCACTGCACCGTTTTCTCCAATGTGCAGCCAAGCCCCGATTTCCTTGGGGAGCGATTCGTCAGGCCGCTTGCCAGCGCCCGATTCCTGAAATGCATGCGCGTTTTTCAGCACGCCGACAATCAAAATGCCGGCGCCGAGAAATTTGAAGAATTCGCGCCGGTCGACTTCGAAGCGGTACGCTGGCGGCGCGGCAAGCTCATAGCGTTCGGGTTCCAGGGGAATTTGGAAATCGGGCTTGCCGCTCATTGGGTGGACTCCTTCATGGATTGATTCAGGGCCTTGGCCGCCTTTTGGATCGCTGCCACAATACGTGGATGTGTTCCACAGCGGCATATGTTGCCTTCCATGGAATGCGAGATGTCGGCCGCGGATGGGTTGGGGTTCGCGTGCAGGAGCGAAACGGCCGTCATGATCATCCCGGACGTACAATAGGCGCATTGCATCGCGGCCTCTTCAAGGAAGGCCTCCTGCAACGGATGCAAACGGTCACCCTGGGCGAGGCCTTCAATCGTCGTGATTTGTTTTTGACCGACGGCGCCCACCGGCGTGATGCACGATCGGCGGGGACTTCCATCGATCAGGACCGTACAGGCGCCGCACTGGCCTTCTCCGCATCCGTACTTGCTTCCCGTCAGATCAAGTTGATCGCGCAATACGCTGAGCAGACTGAGGTCCGCATCGGCGTCAATGGTGCGGGCGCTGCCATTCACATTTAGCTTCGTAACCTGAGCCATGCGAACACCTCGACATCGGAGAAGTGTTGAGGCAGAAGAACTCTCTAGGGTAACTGAGCACCCATTGGCGCCTCTGAGCCTCGCGTCCATAAATGATATACCTGAAGAAATTCATCGTGACGGAAGGAGGCGTGTAACGATTCGCTCCGGTGAGGACGGTTATGGCAATCTCGAAGCTGCCAGCCCCTTCGGTCTAGAAAGTCCAGTCGGGCCGGAGCCGCCGAAGTTCGTCGCCAACTACACAATTCGCGGTTTTCTCGACGACATCTACGTATCCCCGGTCGTCAAAATCGCGCATTGTGGGCTTTCAAGCGGGGAAGCGAGGTTTTCACCACGGCGTCGGCGGAATGTTTCAACGCCCTCGCCACGCTGGTGCGGGAAATCTTGTACCTCTTGGCCAGCTGAGCGAGGCTCAAGCCGCGGGCACGGTCGCGGAGCAACCCCACCCGGTCGATATCGATTGGCTTGCGGCCAAGCGTACGACCTTCGAGGCGTGCCCGCCTTAGACCGGCCCTGACCCTTTCAATTATTAAATTCCGCTCCAATCCCGCAATCGCCGAAACAATGACAATGACCGCCCTGCCAATGGTCCGCCGGTGTCGAGGTTCTCTCGGAACGAGACGAACTCGATGCCCAGATGGTTCAGCATATCCAGTACTTCAAGAAAGTGCCGAATGCTCCGAGCCAAGCGGGCAGCCGCCCACAGCAACACCGCGTCGAACCCCCGGCGGTGGGCGGCGGCGAGCACCTGGTCGAGCGCCGGACGCTTCGCTTTGGCGCCGCTGATCCGGCCCGTGTACTCATGAACGATTTCAAAACCGCGTTGCTCCGCCAGCCGGCGCAGATCAAGCGCATGGGTCCCGGGATTCTGATCGAAGGTGGAAACTCGGGTATACAGAACTGCTCGCTTCATCTTCACCGCTTTCCTTGGCTAGAAACTGTGGGAATCAGCATTCGATGACGGACGGACGGAACCACAAGCTGAAGAATGCCGCAGCCTACGGCCAGCGAGGCAACCGCTAGGAATGTCAGAAAGATGGCTCGGGAACTGTATCGATCGAAGGACACTCAGACTTGACCGCAGCATCGCGGTCAAAATTCGATTAACGCCTGACCTTATCCTTCAAACTGGACCTGGACGCTCAGAAGCCTTCAGCTGTTTGCAGGTCGAGTGACACTCGCTCTCCATTGACCAGCACAGTGCCGCCGTCAATCAGTTGCTGGCCAGTGCAATCATATTTTTGATAGCAGCGGAGGAGGGAGAAGGGGAAGAAAAATTCGACGGCTTCCGAGCTCCCCTCCATTCCTGTGTTACCGCCTACGCTCACCGTGGTACTGAAACTGATGCCGTCAAAATCCGCTGCATCTTCGAAGTAGGCAACCACCGGACGAACGAGATGGGCGATGTGCTCATCAAATGCGATGGCGGCAATCTTGTAACGCGATCCCGCAGCCGACGAGGGAAGGTTGGTGTGGAGCGAAAGCTCAAGGTAGATGCCTTGTCGGAAGACGACGAAGCCGGGCGGCGCGTAGGCGACGAAGTGCGCCTGCGAGTCAAGGTCTTTCACTACTCGGGTGACGGTCTGCTGCCTGGAGATCTGCAATGTCTCCACTGCCTGAACAGAGGTGTCGTGAGCACGCTGGGTCGGAGGGTCGCTGGAAGGAAGACGAACGACGTCTCTAACCACCGAAGGGTTTGCAGGCCCATCCGGAGGACGCATGGAATGAGGAATCTCGGTGTTCAGCCAGATAGAGATCGGCTCCCCGTTGAGGAAGGCCTGTCCGTTCAGCAGAGCTGACTGCTGGATGTTCACATCGGAGGACGCGACCAGACGGACGGCGTCGGCTTGAGGCAGGAAGACCATTAGGTTTTCCGGTTGCTCGACGGCGACTTTCATGGCCGATCCGAGCACATGGTGGGAAATCTCGACGGCGTACCCTTGCACGTCGGGGCTGGACTGGAAACGAGGAACCGCCGCTTTCAAAATCGGCAGCACAACGCTGAGAAAGGAATCGCGCGCGCGGGATTCGCCGTTCAGTTTGTCCTCCGAGTAGGCGGCGAAGTAGTTGCCGGAGATAGCCAGCACGGTGCGTTCGTTGAACTCTTCGAAGCGAAGCGAGCGCTGAACAACACGTTGCTGTCGGGCCTGGTCGAGGTCGAGCGCGAGGCTCAGGTAAAAAGGATAGTCGAACTTAGCGGCGAGAATCTCTCTGCCGACCGCGCTCAACTCGGAGTTGTACTGGAGTTGAAGCGAGCGCAGGTGGGCATCCTTGATCTGGCTGGGAGAGACCACTTGCGCTCGCGAAAAACCTGCAGTCAGAAGAGTCAGACCGAGGCAGAGAATCCAGTTTTTGTGGTTCAGCATTTTATGGTTCGTCATGGGGTCTACCGGCTCAGAGTAAAGTCTGCTTTGGCGTCGCCCGCAACGTCCACGTGTTTGGACTGGTTTTTGATGCCTTCGTGCCAGGCCGCCAGGCTGTAGCTGCCGTCGGGAACGTTCTCGATTTTGTATTCGCCGGATTCGCTGGTCAGGGCAAAATAGGGCGTGGGCACAACGACGATGTAGCCGTTCATCTCGGGATGCACATTGCACAACAGCGGGACCGCGCCGACGGCGTCGAACTTGAATGCGCGTTTTTCGTTTTGCGGCCACGTGCCCAGATTATGCGCGAGCTTCTTGTTGCCGCCGACGGAGGGCCAGAAAACATTGTGCGCGACGCTGTCGCTATTGAGAAACTCCACTGTGCTGCCCTGCTGTACCGGAAGGATGTGGGGCTGGAACATCAAGTGCCTTTGCGCCACGACGGGCTGTTCCGCAGGGACAGGAAAAGTCTTTCCGGCAATCGCTTCCACATAGATCACCGACACACCCGGAACTCCCGCGACTTTGCCGCTGATCGTGCTGGCGTGAGCCATGAGGCTCAGGACCGCGCCCAGAAACGCCACTTGCAAAAGATTGCGCTGCATGTTGTTTGTCTCTCCTTCAAAACTGTTAAGACTGATTACGACTTGCCACTCGGCGAGATGCGTACTCCGCCGTCAGTACACAAATTCCAGAGCCACGACCGCCGTGTTGGTGCGGAACGGGTTCGTAAGTCGCATGGGAACCCCATTCGATTGGAGGTTGGCCGCGTTGTACACGACTTGCTGCGGCCGAATCTCGTATTCAAACGAAGCCTTGATATTGGGATGGATGAGAAACTGCGCGCCGGGAGTAAACCGGTTCCTTACCGAACTGAACGGCGAAAAAAATGGAGTAACGGGAGCGCCGGCCGTACTCGCCAGATAACCGTTCAGCAAATCCGAAGAGGAGTTGACACGGTCCCAGCGCATGATAGCCACGATCCAGGGATAGACCATGTAATCGGCCTGCACGAAGCCGCCGGAAAAAGTTGCCGGATTGCCGCGCACAAACCCCGTTGGCCCGGTGGCTTCGCCGGTGACCGTCGGCAAAAGGTTATTGTCGTGCCCGTACATGTAGAGACCATAGACATCGAACTTGTCATGCAGATTGAAATCGAAGTCGCCGCCTGCGCGATAGAAAGGTTCGCGGGCTGTGAGCACAGTGGGAGCCGTGCCATTGGGCGTAAATCCCGAGATACTTTGCACCGAGCGTCCGTACAGATAGTAGGATCCGAGCGTGATGTAGTTGTGGGTGTGGGGTCCCGTCTTGCCTGCGGCCTGGACGTCGTGGCGCGTGGCGGGATCGCGGTCCAGATTGGCCCGGTACACTAACCGTCCGTACAGATCTTTGAAGTTGGAATCGGAATTGAACCCGACTCCGCCGTTACTGCCGCCAGCGCCGGAAGGAACATTGCCCGGAAAGGCTGGCGGCGTCCCGCTGGTGTTCTGATCGATGATGGCAAGCGAATAGTGATACCCGCCGTAGTGATGGCCGCCACTGATCTCTATGCCCTTTCCCACATCCTGCATGCTGACTTGGTTATTCACGAACTGCTGCGGAAAGTTTGGATTTGCGGCCCCGATGTTGGTCTGGGTGTAAATGTCGTAAGGGCTTATATCGTAAGCGCGAGCCTGGGTAAACGGAAGGTCGAGCTCAAATTGCCCGATTTTCGCGGTCAAGGAATCGGTGGGAAGTCTTAAGAAGCGGCTCACGTCTCCGAACCTGAGATAGGCGTCTCCCAACCCTCCGTTGGCATTGGCGCCGGAAACGCTGATGTCGTCATCCACCCAAAAACCGATATTGTCGCCAAGATTGCCTGCGGTGAAAATGCTGAAGAAGCCGGTCTCAAAGTCCGTGGTTGGGATGTAGGCGCCCACCGTTCCCGGCGGGAGCAAGGCGTTGAACTTGTTGGCATTTCCGTTCGTCGCCTGGAAGAATTGGTTGTAGCGCAAGCCGATGGGCGGGATGCCCGGGATGGTTCCCGGCCAGATAGTATGCGGCCACAACTCTTTTTGCGCCGGCGATCCTAATATGACGGGAGGAATCTTGATGAAGGTTTCGTCATCTTTGGGAAACTTGAAGCTCGCGTCCTTGAACGCCTTCCCGAAATCGTTCAGTTTGGGAAAGTCCACGTGGCACGTCGCACACGAAGTTCCGTATTGCCGCGCAAACGCAGGAATCGCATAAGCAGATGGGACAGTACACAAGTAGATAACGAGTGAACAACACGCCGCGATCTTTGACTTAAGCAAAATGACCTCCTTATCTGTTAAGAGATTCTTTCTTCATTCATCCAATCAGAGGGCTTGCCTTCCATGGCCTCGTTAAGCAGGGTCGGAGATCCCCTTAGCAGTTCGTCCCTCGGAGGAAGTCTCATCCATAGCGCCGGGTCAATTCCCGGCCGACGCGAGGCTGCTCGGGCCTGACTCTCAACTGAGAGCCTTTGGAATTCGCGCCATGTGATCCAGCCCCCTAGCGTCAGGAGTGCGGCCACGAACATTCCCATGCTGACCGGCAAAACAAAAGATTCGGCCGGTTCGCGCGAAACTGAAAGTTGAGACGGCGCGATGTGCGGATCCCTAACAAGGTCTTGGCGATCGATCGGTTCGCGATCGACCGGCGGCTCGGTTGGAGCGGGCAAAGACGGCTGAAAAGTCCGACTAACGCTTGCCAATTCCGTGGGCGGATAGTGAGTAAGGTACTCATAGACATCCGCCGCCTCGTTCTCGCTCAGATAATTGAAGACCGGCATCCGCCCCCGGTAAGTCGTCAATGATGTCGCGCCCATGATTACAGGCATTCCACTTATGACCTTCCGCACCAACCCGGCCCGGTTTACACGCACGCGGAGCGCGCTTAGCGGAGGAATTGCGCCTTCGGAAAGCTCCGGGGGCGCGGGGTTAATCCCCGTCGCGCCATGGCATACGTGGCAAGTGGATTTCACGATCAGTTCACCGATGCGAACGTGCGACTCTTGCAGTGCAACCTGTTCTTTTTCAGCGCCCGGAACACCGGCGAGTTGCCTGAGGTAAGCGACCAGCGCACGAATTTCCGCTTCACTCAAGTGATGAAAAGAAGGCATATCCTTTCCGCCCTCGTGCAGGCGCTTGAGCAGAGCACCTCTGGACTGGGTCACCAACTCCATCGTCTGCCGGCGGCTGAACACTATTCCGATTTTTTTCATCCGCTCCTCCACCAGCGCTGTGGAGGTTGCCCGCACCGGGTCAATGAGCGACCCGATTTCAGGCGGAGCTCCGCGACCAGACTCGCCATGACATCCCTGACAATTCAGGCGGTACAAATCGGAGCCGTGCAGAGTCTCCATTCGTACGCCGGATGAGGCGGACCCGGACAGGGCGGACGGACGTGAACCTGAAGGAGGCTGATCTGTCGCTGGATCCACCGGCCCCAAGCGCCAGGTTTTACCCATGCTGGTTTCGTCAAACGGCCGGTGGAGGTGATTGAGCCAGCTTTCCCCGGTGACCGCCGTAACCGCAGCGTCTTTGCGAACGGCAGCTTGGCCGAACATTGATGCTGCCGAGAAAAGCAACGCGCAGATCGACGTCAGTATCTTCATAACGGGAGCGTCCACGGCTGGGACTAAGGACAAAATAGCGAGTTGTCCCCGTGTGGTTGTCATGAGCCGGTCAAGTTATTGTTTGTTTTTCGTCTGCCAGTGCTCAGTCGTCAAAAGCAAAGGCCAAAGTGGCTTTCATTTCCGGAAGGACTCCGTTAAGTAGATTGGGATTTCGCCGAGTAACGACTAACCGGAAGTTGCCCCGGCGGGGTGGGGACTCCCAACGAATGTTGGCCAGAGGTCGGCTTCGAGGAGATCGCCCTTGATGTCCCCCAAGCCCGTTTCTGGCCAACTTCCGGATCACCAACAATTGGGCAGTTAATGTTCAAATGGGCTGTTGCTAACAACCGCGGCGAGTTCTCTAACGCGTTTCGCTGTCGCGGGCCGTCATGTATGACTGACAAAGGAGCACGAGTTGCTCTCGCGCTGGACATTGCCCCCAAGAGCCGGGCGCACGTCCGAGGGTTGATGCGCATTCTCTGGGGGTACAGCGTGTGGGCGGGACACGTCCCCGTACAGCGCAACCCCATGGAGCTTGTGACTGTCCCCGGTGCCAGCCAACGGATGCGAGTCCCGCGAAGTCTGACAACAGAAGAATTTCAAAAACTGTTGGCCACATTCGCTGGCGCACGTTCTTTCTGTTAGCTATTTCTTTCGGACTTCGCATCTCGGAGGTGCTAGGTCTCAAGTGGAAGGATGTGGATTGGCTGGGCAAGACGGTGAGCATAAACAGGGGCGTAGGGAAAGCGATTGTGGATAACGTGAAGTCTCGGCACTCAGCCCGCAAGATGGCTTGCGCGGATGAGTTGCTGGAAATTCTGAAAGCGTGGAAGCAAACTACACAGTTTGCAGACGCCGAAGATTGGATCTTTGCCCGCCCGGTCAAGTTGGGCCGTATGCCGCTTGGCTACACGCTGGTTTGGAACACGCTAACCGCAACGTGCAAGCGCCTGGGGATTGCCCACGTGAGCAGTCACTGTTTTCGGCACACTTCCCGCAGTTGGCTAGATGCGCTCGGCTCGCCCATCGGAGTACAACAGCGCATGATGCGACATTCCAGCATCACCACAACGGTAAACTACGGGGACACGGTTCCATCGGATCTTCGGCTAGCACATGAAAAAGTAGTACAACGGGCTTTACAGCACGGAAACGGCACGGAAGGCTCTACAACTCACTGAATCTTTGGGGTGGGAGATGGGAATTGAACCCACAACCGTCGGAGCCACAGTCCGATGCTCTACCAAATTGAGCTACTCCCACCGCAATTGACAATTATAGCAATTGCCGAGTCGCGGCGGAGTCGGAGTGGCCTGCTATCATCGCTTGTCTCATCGGAGCAACCATGCGCAAGCTGATTTTCTCTCTCTGTCTTCTACTGTTCTCAACCATAGCAGCCGCGCAGCAATACGATCTTGTGCTCGAGGGCGGCCGCGTCATGGATCCCGAAACTGGCCTGGATGCCGTGCGCAACGTCGGCGTCCGCGACGGCAAGATCGCCCGCGTCTCCTCCGAGGCGCTGAGCGGACGGCGCGTCGTTCACGCCAGCGGTCTCGTCGTCGCTCCCGGATTCATCGATCTCCACCAGCACGCCCAGAACCTGGAGAGCCAGCGCGTCAAGGCGCAAGACGGTGTAACCACTGCACTCGAGTTGGAAATCGGCGCCCCCGATGTCGCCCAGTTTTTGAAAGCCAAGGAAGGCCACTCGCTCATTCACTATGGCACCTCGGCCAGCCATGTAGCGGCGCGGGCTCTCGTGTTCGGCGCGCCGCTGCCGGAGGGTGACATCCTGCCCAAGAGCGGACCCGCGACCGATCAGCCCGCCACTCCCGAACAAATCGAGAGCATACGAGAGCGCCTGCGTGCGGAGCTCGACGCCGGCGGCTTGGCCATCGGCATGGGCATCCAGTACACGCCCGGAGCGACCAGGCTCGAAGTAATTGACATATTCCGTCTCGCCGCCGCGCGGAGAGTGCCGGTCTACACCCACATGCGCAGCGCCGGCCGCGTCGAGCCCGGCTCCGCCATCGAGGCCGTCGGCGAAGTGATTGGAGCGGCCGCCATCACGGGCGCTTCGCTGCACATCGTGCATATCAACAGCACTTGCCTGCGCGACTCACTGGAGTGTCTCTCCATGGTGGAAGGAGCGCGCGCCCGCGGCTTGGACGTCACCACCGAGGCGTATCCCTACATCGCGGGCATGACCGCCGTGAACTCGGCGTTATTCAATCCAGGTTGGCAGGAGAAGCTGGGTATCGGCTACGGAGACCTCGTGTTTCCCGGCACCGGCGAGCATCTCACCAAGCAGCGTTTCGACGAGTTGCATAATTCCACGACGACGCAATGGGTGCTGGTTTACGCCAGTACCCAGGAAGTGGTGGACAAAGTGATTCCCCATCCGCTGGTGATGATCGCCAGCGATGGCGCCGAAGGCCATCCCCGCAACGCTGGAACCTACTCGCGCGTGCTGGCGCAATACGTCCGCGAAAAGGGAACCCTCACGCTCATGGATGCGCTCCGCAAAATGACTCTCATGCCGGCGGAGATGCTGGAGCGTTCGACTCCCGATGCCCAGCGAAAAGGCAGACTGCAAGAGGGCGCCGACGCTGACATCGTGGTGTTCGATGCCAATACCATCAGCGACCGCTCCACATTCGAGAAGCCAATGGAGCCGAGTGTAGGCGTGCGCTACTTGCTGGTAGGAGGAACCGTAGTCGTCGACGAAGGCAAGATCGTGCCGGATGTGTTCCCCGGCCGCGCCCTGCTGGGCCCAGGAAAGCGCTCAGCATCCCACGACTGATAATGGGGGGGCTTGGTTCCGCTGGGCCACCGGCACAAGCGCAGACCGCCGGTCAGACGAGGTGTCCATCCGCCGAACCATTCAGGCCAGTGCCGTGACCGCATCACGAGTACCCACAAGGAATGCCGACCGCCCCCGACTGTCCAGTACGCTGCCAGTTCCACCGCCACCACTCCGCCTTCCTAACCATCGCCAGCTTCCCGAGCTTTCCTCTGAACTCCTCCGTGTGCGTCCCTGTGATAAAAGGTCTTTCCCCGACCAGTTTCGAAATCTAGATTTCCCAAAATCTTGTCAATCCCCAATTTCCCTGCTTTTTTCTCTATGTCATTGAATCGCCAAG
>PMMJ01000289.1 GCA_003162255.1 Acidobacteriaceae bacterium
CCGGTCTGGGCCATCGGCACGGGAAAAACCGCAACCCCTCAAATGGCCGCAGATGCCCACGCCATCATCCGGGCTGAAGCCGCCGAATCTTTCGGCCAGGAATTCGCCGACAATCTCCGCATTCTTTACGGCGGCTCCGTTAAACCAGAGAACGCCCACACATTGATGTCCGAAGCAGAAATCGATGGCGCCCTGGTGGGAGGAGCGTCGCTAGTTCCCAAATCCTTCGCGGCCATCGTGAAGTATTAGAAGTGCTCGTGTAGGGACGGGCGCTCTAGCGAGCTTGCCCTGAGAGAAGTCGAAGGGTCCAAGCCGAGCGTGGCTCGGCAGTTGCCGATTGCCCCAGGTCTCGCGCTTTTCGAGACCTGGGAGCCGGGTGCACCATTATCTCCGCTACAATGTCCGCATGAAATTCCTCTCACGGATTTCTCTAGCTGCGATCGCCGCATGCACCCTGCTCACCTCCCTCGCCGCTCAGCCCGCGCCTCCGGCGATCCGCCACTGGCAGCGCGCCTCGGACACCCCGATTCTTTCCCCGGAGGGAAACGGCTGGGAGTCCGCCGGAACCTTCAATCCGTCCGTAGTCTGGTATCACGGAAAATTGGTCATGCTCTACCGCGCTCAGGATCGCGCTGGCACTTCGCGCCTTGGCTATGCCGAGAGCACCGATGGCATTCACTTCCGCCGCCACTCGCAGCCGGTGTTCTCACCGGAAACGGACTACGAAAAAGATGGAGGAGTCGAAGACCCGCGCCTCGTCGAGTTTGACGGCACTTACTACCTCACTTACACCGGCTACAACAAAAAAGACGCCCAACTTTGCCTGGCCACCTCGAAAGATCTGATCCACTGGAAGCGCATGGGTGTAATCCTCCCCGCATACAAAGGCAAGTGGTACAAAGCCTGGACTAAGTCCGGAGCTATCGTACCGGAGAAGATCGATGGCAAATACTGGATGTATTTTCACGGCATCAGCAGCGCCAAGCTCGGCCAAGTCGGACTCGCTTACTCCACCGACCTCGTCCACTGGACCGAGGCTCTCGACCAACCCATCCTCCCCGCCCGTCCCGGAAGTTTCGACTCGGCTGTGGTTGAACCCGGCCCCGCACCCATCCTCACCCCAACCGGCATCATCCTGGTGTACAACGGAGCCGACGATAATGCCGTTTACCGCACCGGCTTTGCCGTCTTCGACCGCAAAGATCCAAGCCATCTGCTCATGCGCACTTCGGATCCTATATTTGCCCTCGAGAAGGATTGGGAGAAGATGGGCCAGGTTCCAAACGTAGTATTCGTGGAAGGAGCCGCGCCGCAGGGCGATCACTATCTCTTCTATTACGGCGGCGCCGATAAATACATAGGAGTAGCCCGAGCCGAAGTATCCCCGGACGCGCCCTCAATCGCCCCAAACAAATAGGACACCACCGGTAGCGCGGCCTTTCGCCGAGAAGTATCGGCACAATTTCCTTGACCGAAGAATAGGAGCTTGTCACCATAGACCATCTACATCACTCGAGGATTTCGATGAAATTTGGCGTCATAATTTTCCCCGGCTCGAACTGCGATCACGATGCTTTCTGGACCATCCAGCAGGTTGCCAAGCAGCCCGTAACCTTTCTCTGGCACGACTCGCACGATCTGCAGAACTGCGACGCCATCATCGTCCCCGGAGGCTTCGCGTACGGCGACTACCTCCGCACCGGCGCTATCGCCAAGTTCTCGCCCGTCATGGAATCCGTCCGCAAGTTCGCGGATGGGGGCGGACTGGTCCTCGGAATCTGCAACGGCTTCCAGATTTTGTGCGAGTCGGGATTGCTGCCCGGAGCGTTGATGCGCAACATCGGCCTGAAATATGTCTGCAGGCAAGTGCAGGTGCGAGTCGAAAACAACGAAACGCCATTTACGAATATGTGCCGCAAAAGTGAAGTGCTAACCATCCCCATCGGCCACATGGAAGGAAATTATTTTTGCGACGAGGCGACACTCGCGGAACTGAAGCGCGACAACCGCATCGTCTTCCGCTACTCGAACCCGCAAGGCGCGATCACGCCCGAAGCAAACCCCAACGGATCACTCGAAAATATAGCCGGCATCTGCAGCCCCGGACACAACGTACTGGGAATGATGCCCCATCCTGAGCGCGCCTCCGAACCCGAACTGGGCGGCACCGATGGATGCAAGATTTTCGAATCGCTGGTAGGAGTGATGGCGGTCAAGTAGGTCTCACGTCCAACATATTGTGCGAACCTTGCTTCTGATCACCGCCTCTTCACCTGAAATCCAGCACGTACGACGTTCCCGTGTCCTGAACTTTCAGCAGATTACCATGCCGTACTTAGCCGCCTTTGCGCCACCGCATTGGACTGTGCTCCATATCGACGAGGTGGCGAGGCCGGTCGATTTCGGTCTGCAAGCGGACCTGGTGGCGATTACCTTTCATACCCCGAGCGCGCCTCACGTTTACGCCATGGCAGACCGGTTCCGGCAGCGGGGAATTCCGGTCGTATTGGGAGGACCACACGTCACTCTGCTGCCCGATGAGGCACAGGCGCACGCAGACGTAATCTTTGTCGGTGAGGCCGAATCTCACTGGCCGCAATTCCTGCGCGACTTTGACGCGAGGCGGCACAGCCACAGGTACTGTTCCACTGAGCCCCCGTCCCTGGAACATGCCCCGATGTCGCGGAAAGACCTGTTTCACCGGCGCGATCATACGGGTGGAGTTTTATTTGCCACGCGCGGCTGCCCGCACCGTTGCGATTTCTGCACGCTCGCCGTCATGTATCAGAGCCGCGTGCGCCAGCGGCGCGTGGACGCGGTCGCAAAAGAGTACAGCTCTTTCCCCGGCAAGGTGATCATCCTGTGGGATGACAACATTGCGAGCGACATGGAGTACGCCAAGACGCTGTTCCGGGCTCTCACTCCCCATCGCAAGTGGTGGAGCAGCCAGGCGAGCATTCATGCCGCTCAGGACGACGAGTTCCTGGAGTTGGCCGCGAACAGCGGCTGCAAGCAACTCTTCGTCGGACTGGAGTCAATCTCGCAAAGCAGCGTGAATGAAGTGCGGAAGCGCTTCAACCGCGTGTCCGACTACGGTCGCGCGATCGAGCGGATCCATTCTCATGGCATAGCCGTGCAGGTGGGTATTGTTTTTGGTTTCGATAACGACGGGCCAGCGATCTTTGGGGAAACCTTGGACTTCCTGGAGGCGGCGGGAGTGCAGAATGCAACCTTCAATATCCTTACTCCTTTTCCAGGAACTCGGCTGTACCAACGTCTGGAAGAAGAGGGCCGGATTCTGACGCGCGACTGGAGCAAGTACAATGGCCGGGCCGACGTGGTCTTCCGTCCCAAACAGATGAGCCCGGAGGAGCTTTTGGCCGGATACGAGTATGCGGACCGGCGATTCTACTCCTGGAGAAGCGTTTGCAAGCGCTTGTCACGCTCTCCCGTCGGACTGTCATGGGCTTTGCCCTTGAACTTGGCGTACGGGTTCGCTTCTTCGATAACCTCGATCGCCAGTTTCAGTACGCCCAGCGCAGCAGCGTCGCTCCGGACGTAAACCCGGCGCCGACGGCGGCCAGCAATACCATGTCTCCCTTCTTCAATTTGCCTTCTTCGAGCGCCGTCTGCATGGCAATCGGAATCGTGCCCGCCGTGGTGTTGCCATAGCGGTCGATGTTGACGATGACTTTCTCCATCGGCATCCCCAACCGTTCGGCGGTGGCCGTAATAATCCGCAGGTTCGCCTGGTGCGC
>PMMJ01000097.1 GCA_003162255.1 Acidobacteriaceae bacterium
CCCGTGAGTGTCGTCAACCCGTCAGAACGGTTGCCCTATGATCGGGGGCACGCAATCTACCATGCGCTCGGCGGCGTGCTTGATCTGAATATAATTCCCCAAACGCGCGCCGTGAATCGCGGGGGTCTCTGGCGTCAGATGGAGCGGTACTGTCAGGAGCATCTTGGAACGTACTTTTTCTGCCGCCCGATCTATGCTGGCTTGTCCTCGCATCCGAAGGAGATCGAGTTCGGCGTCCTCCGCTCAGAAGGGTCGCTCTGGGCGCACAACTTCCAAAACTATGGGAAGATCGAGGAGTTTGAAACATTCGAGCGCCTGTACCGGGAGAAGATCGCTAGCCTGGAGAAGAGCTGAGGGACGAAGCAATCAACAGTCGAGCGGCCCGGGGGTCAGCCAGGGGCAAGGTGGGAATTACGCCGGACGCCTTTCCAACCGGCTAAGAACCTCTTCTTCCGAGAGTAATCGGTTGCGAAGATCTGGCGGGACATGTTCCCTCATGACTCGGTAGGAGATTGGCTCGCAGAATATTTCCACCGTCTTCCGGCAGCCGCAGCTGACGTTCCTGCCTTGGGGCCCGCAACTGCTTACAAGTCGTGGTCTCCCTCGACGATCGCCCGGCGCATAGCGTCAATGTAATCCGCCGTCGCCTGCGCGCGCTCCGCGCAGGCCGAGCACGCCAGGAGGTGTTCTTCCAGTGCGGCAAGTTCGGTCTCCTCGACGATCATCCCGAGGTGGTAGCGTTCCAGATCGTGGTCGGTGACATGTTCGGAATCCCTGCTGTCGGAGGTCATCTCTAGTGATTCCACTTTCTGCGGGCCGGTAGTACCGGTCCTTGCATGTCAAGTCATCACTCCGGTCCTGCAGGAAAGCAAGTGCCAAGAAGCCGCTATTCAGCCAGTCGTGGCNNTTGGGTATACCAGGCCGGTCGAAGATTAGGTCGCCCGCTGCGAGCCCTGTTTGATGATCCGCTGGATGTGCTCGTGCCGCCAGGCAGTGCCGCGTCGGGTCCGCCGAGTTTGCCCGTTCAGCCCCTCCGCGGCTTAACCCCGTCTACTTGAACAGCGTGGTGCGATTCATGGGCTTGAAGTCTGACCTTGACTCATCGAATTGATTACCGCACGCGCCACACCGTTTACCACCCGTGCACACCGGCTGGATGCACAGGGCGCCGCACTCGGGGCAGCCCTTCGTCGGCTCTTTGCCACCCTCTGAGACGGTCTCGATCTTAGGCCGGTTCAGCCCAGTGGCCAGTTTGTCTGCCATCTGTCTCATGCGCTGTAGGCGCTCCGCGTCGATCTGCTCGATCTTCTCTTCCAAGTAGGCGGTCAACCCGTAGGGCAGTTCGTGCTGCGCAAACGCCAGCATCACCGCCTCTGCCCGGTCCGGCGATTTCACACCTCGCTTGCGGGCATCCTNNCGATAACGATCTGCCCGCGGGCGTTGTGCTTGTAGCGTATTCCGGCCAGTTGGCCAACCAACTTTTCGTCGAGATAGCCCGTCAAGTCGCCGGCCTGCGCACGCATTCGCAGTCCCCAGTACAACTCGGCCTTCAGGTTGGCGTATTTCTCGGGATCGTGAGAAGACTCTCCCACGTTGATCGGGTGCGCGATGCCAGGGAAGATGTCATCCAGGTGGGTGTACATGTTCCAGCCGATGCCGGCCGAATCGACGTTGATAACCGCCAACCGGCCCTCATATTGCTTCAGGGCGGCCACCACCTCACCTCGCGGATCTGCCCGCATCCACGCTTGGCTAAAGATGATCCATGGGCCATCACGAACCACCAGGACCGTTTCATCTTCACCGGGACCGGCAACGTCGAGCCCGGCCCGCAGTTTCTTGCTATCGCGGGAGAGGCTGACGCCAACCGTGGGGTCGCACTGCTGGCACTTCTCAAGCCACGCCAACGGGATTAGGGCGTCTTCTGCTTGCGATGGGAAGGTTCCCAAGACGCGCGAATCCCACAGCGGATGTCCGGGGCCCCACTCGTAGAACTTGTCACGCACCCAGCGCCGCGTGGTGAGGTACGGTCGTACAGCCTGGTCGAGTTCTTCTTCTGAGAGCGATAGCAGATCCCGCCCGCTACCCAGCGTTACTCGGTGCCCATCCTTGTCGGCGTACGTCAGGCTGATGCCGGCGAGGTTCGGCGTGTCAAAGGCCGATATTGTGAACGTCGCCCAGCGCTCCCGGTTCTCGTGGAACGCCTCATGGAACGGCCCACTGGCAATTACCGGGTTGCCGATTGCCAGGATATGAACATCGCCGCCAGCCGACGCGCCCTCTATCGCCTCCCAGATAGCAACGTCTACGCCCGGAGCTTCGTCGAGCACAAACAGGATGTGGCCGGCGTGGAATCCTTGGAAGCGCACACCCTCGTTGGTGCTGAGCCCAAGAGCGTAGTTACCCTCCGCCAACTTGAGTTCTGTGCCAAGCGGCTTCGGGTACATGATTCGCGAGGTCGGAAGCGACTTGCGAATCTCACCCCATAGCAGCTTCTGTACCTGTACCCAGGTGGGCGCCGTTGTAACCGCAATCCCATCACTGTAGCGCGTGATCCACCAGATAACCGCTTCGGCAGAACTGAACGTCTTACCGCTGGCATGGCAGGACTTCACCGCCGTGCGCCGGTTCTTCGCAACACTCTCCAGAATCTGCGCCGGGATGCGCCAGATATCGTGCCCCAAGATACCGGCGGTGAACCCCACAGGGTCTGCTAGGATTTCGATGTCGGAAACGGTAGCCATTTCAGTGGGTCTCCTTCTTGGCCTTTTCGGCGGCTTCAATCATCTGGCGGAAGTTCTCCACAGTCAAAACTGCGGTACCGACTGGATTGCCGGCAGCATCCCTCAGGACCCGCTTTTCCATGTCCTCCAATGCGAGAGACTTGGTGGCGCATTCCAGGACGCATTGCGCGGTACGCGCCCGGACGGACGGCGGCGTTGCTGGGTCCGCCATCAGTTTGAGCAGCACCGAAGCGGCCGCGCCAGCGCTCTGCTGCAGCCGGGCATTGGTCGCTACCACCACCTCCCGGCGGGCCTCCAGATAGGAAGCCTTAAACTCCGGCAATTGCATCCATCGCTTGAGAGTCGCGACCGAAATGCCGGCTGCCTTGGAGGCTTCCTCCAAATTTCGGTGAGATAGCAGCGCGGCGATAGCCTGCTCTTTTTTCCGTCCGAACTTCTGGCCATGTCCCTTCATCTGGATTCTCCTAGGCTCGTTCCCATAGTGCCGGGCAGGTCACCATCGCCAGTCCTTCGCCATCTTCGATGTGTCGAACAATTGCCTTGCCTTTCAAGCAGATCGGAGTGATCCATGTGATGACTGCGCAGAGCGTGGCACCAAGGAGAACGATTATGACGACCTTTACGATTGACCCCGAAAACAACATCACGGC
>PMMJ01000369.1:0-5548 GCA_003162255.1 Acidobacteriaceae bacterium
TGGGCGCCTTTTTATATTGCGTGAAAAGGGGATTTTGCGACAGCTAAGTTCCCTAAAGGCGGACTAGCTCTTATTTATACCAAGCGTTTGAAAGGGTGAGGAAACGGGTTCAAATTTGGTAGGCGGGAACAACTTAAAGACGATCACGTCCCCAGAATGAACACGGGTAACGCGTAGAAGGACACAACGAAAATCAGAAAAGACCAATCGAAACCGCGCATTCTCGCCGTCACAACAGCGACGCCTCCGCACACAAGGATACGCAACCAGAGATAACGAGGCCGACGAATCGGCTTGATGTACTTGGCGCAATACGGACAGTTGAACGGCACCGGACGTATCGTCTCGGGCGTCAGAATGCCTTTGCACTCTGGACAGTCGCCAACGCGATCTAATGCTGAGGGGTCAGACATCGGCTAGCCCTACTAACCCTACAGCTAATCGAATCCCTTTTCCAGTACCAAGGCTCTCAATTCTCAACTGACGCAACCAGGCGAGAGCTCTCATTGACCACGGTCAATCTTCGCGCCGTTAACCTCAAGGGGCACGAAGTCTCATGAAGGAAGTCCCACGAAGCGAACCCATTCGCTGCTATCCTGAATTCCGTTGCGACGTTCTCACACGACATGAACTCGAACACTCTTCTTTCCGCGCGGGAAATCGCGGCGCAGATCCGGAGCAAAGAGGTCTCGCCAGTGGAGGTAGCTCGTGCTCACCTCGATCGCATCGAACGCCTCAATCCCAAGCTGAACGCATTCGTCGACTACCAGCCGGAAGTCGTGCTTGCTCAGGCACGCGACGCGGAGAAGGCGATCCTGCGCAGGGATAAGGATAAAGACGACCTCGGACCGCTGCATGGTGTGCCGGTTTCCATCAAGTCTGCGGTTGACGTTGCCGGACATCGCTGTGAAGCCGGCACTCGCTTGCGCGCCGGACACATTGCTGCTGAGGATGCGCCGCTGGTGGCGCGTTTGCGTGCGGCCGGAGCCGTGATCCTTGGCGTCACTAACACTCCCGAATTGCTCATGGCCTGGGAAACCGACAATCTTCTTATTGGACGCACCAACAACCCCTGGGACCTGACTCGCACCTCAGGCGGGTCGAGCGGCGGAGAGGCCGCTGCCATTGCCGCGGGACTTTCCGCTGGCGGGGTGGGCAGCGACGGCGGCGGTTCGATCCGCGAGCCCGCGCACTTCTGCGGCATCTGCGGATTGAAGCCTACTCCCGGACGCATTCCTTCGACCGGGCACTTTCCCACATCCGGCGGTCCGTTTGCCCTGATCGGAGTGGTTGGGCCGATGGCGCGCACCATAGAAGACGTGCGGACGCTGTTTGAAGCGATGGCGGGCTGGGACGACAGAGATCCTTGTGCCGCGCCGGTCGAGATGCGTGCGATCGATGAATCGGCAGTGCGGGCTATTAACATCGGCTTCTTCGACGACGATGGCCGAACGCCAGTCACGAAAGAAACCAGGGCGGCGGTGAATCGTGCTGCGTCCCTTTTGTCGAGCTGCGGATTTCGTGTCGAGCCGTTCCGTCCCGAGGGGCTCGAAGAAGCGCGACAGCGATGGTGGGAGTTCTTCGGTACGGCGGGAGGGATGATTCTTGAACCTATGTTGCGTGGGCACGAATCCGAACTGAGCCCGATTCTGCGCGAGTTTCTGGCGTGGACCAACACCGAGCCCACGCACACTGGCGAATCGTTGCTCGCCGCCTGGCTGGGACGCGATGAGGTGCGCGAGAAGATTCTGTTGCAGATGCGGAAGTATCCGGTGCTGATTTGCCCGACCGCCGCCATTCCCGCGTTTCGTCATGGCGAACGCGAGTGGCTGGTGGAAGGGAAGACAGTGAAGTATCTCGACGCCTGGAGCTATTGCGAGTGGTTTAATCTGCTGGGTTTTCCCGCCGCCGTGGTTCCGATGGGCCGTTCGGAACAAGGCCTGCCGATCGGCGTGCAGATCGTTGGGCGCCCATGGCAAGAGGAAGTCGTGCTGGCAGTCGCCGCGAAACTCGAAGCCGAGCGCGGTCCTTGGTCAGCGCCTCCGCTGCTGGACTGATCGTGCAGTTCTAAGTTCCCAGTTCTCAGTCAAGACAACAACAAGAGGATGAGGGCGCGGCCAGTCGCTTCGCCGTTGCTTTTTCTGAGAACTGAGAACCGAGAACTGAGAGCTCAAAATTACAGGTGGCAATTCGTGTAAGATTCTCTAGGCGAGTACAGTGCACCGCTTCTGTGCGGTTTGATCCTGCCGGGCCGATTCGAGATGGGCCGGCGTTCCTTGATCATTGAACGACGATACTCCCCAATTTAACAGGTAGAACCGCAGCCTTTCGGTTGGCGGCACATTCCTGTCAGGAGAAACTGAAAATGGCGAAAATTGCAAAGACAGCCGACCGGAAAAAGGTCATGGATACCACGAAATCGACCGCATGTCCCAAGTGCGGCAAGGAAACCCGTATCGTCAAGCGCATGAAAGACCGCGAGCGCGGCGTGCCGGGAGGAATCTATATTTCGTGCTCGGCCTGCGAGTTTTTTGAAAAGCTGTGAAAGCAGTACCCAGTTGCCAGTACCCAGTACCCGGTAAAACCATGCACGCAACAGCGGAAGAGGCGCGGCTAGTCGTCGCGCCTTTTGCTTTTTTCTGGGTACTGGATAATGGGTGTTGGGTACTGATGCGCTCTACCCCATCTGCCCAAGAATCGCCCGCGCCTCGGAAGCCGGGTCCGCGGCTTCTGTGATTGGGCGCCCGACTACGATGTACGAGGCTCCGGCGGCAATCGCTTCCGCAGGGGTGACGATGCGCGCCTGGTCATTGGGTCCGCTGCCCGCAGAACGCACTCCGGGCGTTACGATGACGAAGTCGCGGCCAAACTCCTTGCGCAGAGCGGCGGCTTCCAGCGCCGACGCGACCACGCCTTTGCATCCGTTCGAAAGCGCCAGGGCGGCCAGCCGCAGCACTTGATCGAGCACTCCTTCGCGCAGGCCAATTTTGCCCAGGTCGACGTCGTCCAGGCTGGTCAGCACCGTGACCCCCAGGACCAGCACGTCGGGCTTGATGGCGTGCGCGGCTTCAACGGCAGCGCGCAACATCTTGCCGCCTCCGGAGGCGTGCACCGTCAGCATACTCACGCCCAGCTGGGCCGCCTCGCGGACAGCTGCTCCGACGGTGTTGGGGATGTCGTGATACTTGAGATCGAGAAAGACGCGGCGTCCCGACCCTACCAGTTCGCGGACAATCGAGGGACCCTCGGCGGTGTAGAGTTGCATGCCGACTTTGTAGGCGAGGGCAGAGTCAGCGACGGCCGCCACGATGTTCCGGGCGGCCGCGGCCGTGGATACATCCAAGGCAACGATGAGGCGCTGGCGCGGTTCCATATTCTGCACCGTCGTTGCCGAGTTTATCGGGTTTAGTTCAACTTGGCTACGGGTTGCAGCAGCGCCATGTCCGTGGGCTGGTAGAGATCCAAGCGGACCTTCTGCACTCCGCGTTCTTTGAAGCCCAATGCACGCGCGGCGTTGTAGGAAACGTCGATGATCCGGCCGTCCACCACGGGACCCCGGTCATTGACGCGAACCACAACGGCCTTGCCGTTCCTCAGGTTGGTGACCTTGACGAACGATCCCAGCGGAAGGCTGGGATGAGCGGCCGTGAAATCGCGCATATCGAAAGGCTCTCCGCTGGCCGTCGTCTTGCCCTGGAAATACTCGCCATACCAGGACGCGGTGCCCACTTGATAAGCCTTCGACTTCGGGCTGTTGGTCTTTCGTTTGTGCCCGCTGGTCTGATTGACCAGTGGCTGTGTGACCTTGGCGGCTTCCAGGCTGCTTGGCCCGGATGCGGCTCCGGCCCCCAGACTGGCGACTGATAAAAGCACCGCCAAGCCTTCGGCTAAACGTCGTCGCATTCAGTTACCTCTCATCGTGGAAAGTCGTTCTCTGGTCGTATGCTCCTTTGGTCAAACGAACAATCAGATAATGCTACTGACGGCGGCGGGGTGTGTCAATGAGAAACCAAGGGGCTTAATTAACTAACTGGTAATTAATCAATGACTTAGCTCCATGAAAAATATGGGTTTGTACTCGTATGTCATTGAAAGTAGTCAGTAGGAGATGATGGCATACTAGTTAACTATGAGATTTCGAGCTCCCACTGAATTCTCACAACCTCCTATTGAATGTTACACTTACATAAAAACACTACTAAGCGCAGCATAATCAGTTACTTGCGAAGTACTGTATTACTGACTGGTAAACGCCTGGGTTCATGGTTCGTCGCCATAGGAGGATCGAGAACGACCTTCAGAGCTCAGGCCACATTTTGGACGGCGCTTGGCGGCAGGTCTGAGCAGCTAGCGGAAGGCTCCAGTTTCGTATCAGGGTATCGCTTTAGCGATACCGCCAGTCGTTCCAAATTAGACGCCCCTTTAGGGGCCGGGCATCGAAATGTCGAGTTTCCCCCCGCAGCCTGTGAAATCGTACTTCCCCAAGACCCGATTCTCGGAGAACGCCCCATAGTGCTGTTCCCCGGTTCGAACTTTCGGTTTAAAGTGACAGCATGGCTGTGACCCCACCTGTGGTGCTGACGATCGCCGGGTTTGATCCCTCCTCCGGCGCTGGAATTACCGCCGATATCAAAACCATCGCGGCCCATGAATGCTACGGCGTCTCTTGCATTACGGCCTTAACCGTCCAGTCGACGCAGGGAGTGCGGCGGGTCGAGGGCGTGGATCCGAAGATCATTGCGGAGACTCTGCAGGAGCTACTTTCAGACTTCGCCGTCGAAGCCGTCCACATCGGCATGCTGGGCAATGAGCAGGTGGTCAAGGTGGTCGCAGATTTTCTGGCGGGGGCGCGACGGCCGCACGTGGTCTTGGATCCGATTCTAAAGTCGACTTCGGGCGCGGATCTATTGGATGCGGCAGGGACCCGGCTACTGATCGAAAGGATGATCCCGCTGGCGGAGGTAATCGCGCCGAACCTGGACGAGGCCAGCGTCTTGACTGGGATGGCGGTCACGAATCTCGATCAGATGCGCGCGGCGGCCACTTGCCTGCACTCTCTGGGAGCGGCGAATGTGGTCGTCACCGGAGGCCACTTGGAGAAAGCGATCGATCTCCTCAGCTTCACCACCCCCCGAGGCGCCCAGCAGGAAGTCTTTAAGGCCGATCTGCAGCGGTCGAATTCCACCCACGGCACCGGGTGCGCGTTCTCGACCGCGCTGGCCTGCCACCTGGCGCTTGGGCGCGGACTACCCGAGGCGGTTCTTCTCGCCAAGGTGTATGTCTCGGCGGCGATATCGAATGCCTATCCGCTGGGCCACGGAGTCGGACCCTTGCATCATCTCTACCGCGTGGGGCAGCAACGGCGGCCCAGCGCCGTGGTGTCTGAAGCCGAGCACGCCCATTCGCGAAACTGAGTGGAATTTCCCGCGGAGATGCGGGAGAATCGAACTCCAAAAATGGAGGCAATCATGCGCTGGTACCACTACTTGGCGTACTTCTTCGGGGGCGCCTTCCTCGCGAACGCGCTGCCCCATCTCGGCAATGGGAT
>PMMJ01000369.1:5557-13652 GCA_003162255.1 Acidobacteriaceae bacterium
CGGTTCCACGGGGGGCTGTGAGCCTTGGCCCAGGGTCCCAGCCTTCTATCCCTGCCGGGGTACCACATAGTAGTAGATCGCAAGGTAATGGCAGATACTGCCCGTCAGCACGAACAGGTGCCAGATCCCGTGGTTATAAGGCAGCCGCCGCCATTCATAGAATAAAGTCCCGCCGATGTAAGCCGCTCCACCCGCCATCAGCCAAAGGACTCCGGGGATTCGCACCGCCGATAGCAGTGGCTTGAAAGCAATCACGACGAGCAGGCCCATGGCGATGTAGAGCGGAGTCGAGATTTTCCGCACATGCTCGAACCAGCGCACNNCCCAGAAAACAGATTCCCCAGACCAGGCCGAAAAGCGTCCAGCCCCACCCTCCGCGCAGGCTGACCAGGGTGATCGGCGTGTAGGTTCCCGCAATCAGGAAGTAGATGCAGCAGTGGTCAATGGTCTCCAGGGTGCGCGTCCAGCGGAGGGAGGAAACGCTGTGCAGTGCCGTCGATGCCGCATAGAGGCTCACCAGCGTCGCCGCATAGATGCAGCAACTTACAATTACCCACGCATTCCCGCTCCAGGCCGCGGCGACAATCAGCAACACGGCGCCAACGATGCTGAGTGCCAGCCCAATCCCATGCGTTACTGCATTGACCAATTCTTCCATGGCCACACTTTGAGAATTCTATGGTGATTGTAAACCCGGTGAGAAGGTGGATCGGGAACCAAAGGCGAGAGCTAAGAGCCAAAAGCGAAAAGCCAAAAGCTATTTCTTAAGCNNCAGGCACCCGGCGACAAACGCCGCGACCGACGCCAGCAGCCACTCGATCCGCCACAGTTGGATGGCCTGCCAGTCGAGTACGGTCCGGACGCTGAAAAACACGCTGACCGCCAGAGCTCCCACCACGCAGAGCAAGCCAACCAGAAAAGCGATGACGGCGGGCGTCGTAAGGCCAAGCCGTTCCCCGAGCGATGCGAGTTCAGCAAACCCCGGAATTTCCAGCGTGCGCCCAGCATTGAAATCGGGTCGGCTGGCGCCGCAAGCATGACAGTAAACTGAGCTGACGATGAACTCGGTTCCACAACGGCAGGTTGCGCTTCGCTCTGGGCTTGAAACAGCCACGGACGCTGCCATGGGCGGCCTCCAAAATTCGTGCCGGGTCTGATCGGCCGCTTCTGCCATAAGGAACTCCTCTTCTCCTGTTTCGGATCGCAAGCGAATCACCAAAGGAAGCTATTGCAAAGACGACGGTTACGAGCAGGCCAAGGGGGAGGGCGGCCACTCTAGAGGGCAAGAATTACGCGATCCAAGCCCGAACTTTCCCATTGTGCATGACTTGGCTGCGTTGCGGACGTACCCCGCTTGGTTCCCGTGGCGGACAGCTATGTCCCGGCCTTGCCCAAACGGATCCTCGCGGAAAGCTCCAATCAGTTAAACTAGACGAGCTTGGTCTCCTTCATCTCCCGGCTTCGACCTGCCTTGACCGCCGTCATCCTGCTGGCTCTTGTCCAGGCTTGTCTGGCAGCGGACGCCTCGGTTTCCACCCCTCTTCGTCCCCCCGACCCGCTGAACCAGGCCGCCTTCGAGCACTACTACAACCTCGACTATGATGCGGCGATCCAGGATTTCGAGCGGATCATGGCGCGTCATCCGAACGATCCGTTCGCCGTGAATCACCTGCTCTCCGCGATTCAGGTGCGGGAGCTGTATCGCATGGGCGCGATGACGACCGGGGAGTACGCGAACGACAGCTTTATCGGACAAGCGCACCGTCCCGCCGATCCCGCGCAAAAGCAACGCATCAAGCAACTGGTGCAGCAGGCCGAGAAACTGGAAAACGCCGAATTGGCGCTTAATCCAAACAACGCAGATGCGCTCTATGCCCGCGGCGTCACCCGCGGACAGTTTGCGCTTTACACCGCGCTGATTGAGCGCGCCTGGTTTTCCGCCCTCCGCAATGCCGTGGGAGCGCGCCACGATCACGAACGGGTTCTCGAGTTGGATCCCCACTACACCGACGCCAAGCTGGTCGTAGGAGCCCACAACTATGTGATGGGAAGCCTGTCATTTGCAGTCAAGGTGGCAGTCGCGCTGGTGGGCTTGAGCGGAGACAAAGAGAAAGGACTGCAGTATCTGAACGATGCCTACCGCGCCAATGGCGAAACCAGCGTGGATGCCGGAGTTGTGCTCATGGTTTTCCTGCGCCGCGAACATCGCTATGGCGAGGCCTACCAGATTGCCAGCGTCGTCGGCCCGCGCTTTCCGCGCAACTTTCTGCTGCCGTTAGAAGAGGGGAACCTGCTGCGGGTGTCCGGCAAGAGTGCCGAGGCCGAGGAACAGTATCGCCGGGTTTGGCAGAACGGGCGCGAAGGAAAGTACGGCAGCCTGCACTACGAAATCGCGCCGGTGGCACTGGGCGACCTGCTCCGCGGCGAGAAAAAATATCAAGCTGCCGCCGCAGCCTACGAACTGGTCGGCGAGGTTACGGGCGCCGATCCGGAATTGTTGCAGAAAGCGAATCTGGGAGCCGGCGAAATGTATGACCAGCTCCAGAAGCGGGATCTGGCAGTAAAGAAGTACGAAGCAGTAGTGGCCACAAATTCCGGCAATGCCGAAGCCGACAAAGCCCGCAAGAGAATGAAAGACGCCTACCGAGAGTAGGGCCTCTTAGCTGTAGCCAATACCCGACGGCGAAAAGCGAACAGCGAACAGCGAACCGCGGCTCCTGGAACCTTTTCCCCGCACTCGTCGTATCCTATGACAGGGAGAAACAATATGTACTGCAACGCTTGCGGCAAGGTCATCGCTGAGGACGGTCGGTTTTGTTCCTACTGCGGCAATGTGGTGGGGGTTCCGCCCACGCCGAAGAGATTGATGCGTTCACGCACTGACAGAAAGATCGGGGGCGTCTGTGCCGGGCTGGCGGAGTATCTCGATCTAGACACGTCGCTGGTGCGCATCCTCTGGTTTTTCATCACGCTCGCCTGCGGCATCTTTCCCGGCATCGTGGCCTATGTCCTCGGATGGATCATCATTCCCCAGGAGCCGCTACTGTTACCAGTTGCCACGTCGCAACAGCCAGTAACGAGCTAATACCGTGTCCTACGGTGGAGCGACGGGCGTCTCGCCCGTCCACCCGTTCAGCGGCCGGCGGGGACGTCCGGCTTTCCAACGAACTCCTCGTCTCGCTCGACATATAATCTCCTCCCATGGAACACCTGCGCAGCGATGACGCCGATATCTTCTATGAAATTCGCGGGAGTGGCCCGCCCGTCGTTCTTCTCCATCCTTTTCCCAGCAACCACGAATTCTGGCATCCGGTAGCGGCGGCCCTCGAATCGCGCTACCGGCTGATTCTCCCCGATCTGCGCGGGCACGGCGATTCGGAGATTGGCGAAGGCCCCGCCCTCATGCCAAAGCACGCCAGCGANNGTTGCCCGCGTGCTCGATGCCGCCGGCATTGGCCAGGCCGCGTTCATCGGATGCTCCATTGGCGGATACATCCTGTTCGAATTCTGGCGCCGCTTTCGTGCGCGGATGACCTCGCTAACCCTCTGCGACACACGTCCTCAGCCCGATAACGCCGAAGCTCGCGCCAATCGCCTGAAAGCCGCGGACACCGTTCTGGAGCAGGGAACTGAGCCCTTCATCGAGGCCATGATTCCGAAACTGATGGGGCGCACGACGGTGGCCACGCGTCCGGATTTAGTCGATGGAGCGCGCGCCATGATGCGCAAAATGTCCGCCGAAGACATCAGCCAGGTGCAGCGCGGCATGGCGGAGCGTCCNNCAACGTGCCCACGCTGATCGTGATCGGAGAAGAAGATGTGCTCTCCACCGTAGCCGACGGCGAACTGATGCGGCAAAACATAGCCGGCAGCCAATTGAAGGTGATCCCGAAAGCGGGGCACTACGCGCCGTGGGAGCGGCCGGAAGCGGTGGGGACAGTGCTGCGCCAGTTTCTGGATGCGGCACCGTTGAAATAAAACACATGGGTGGCCCGCCACCCGCGGACGCATTCGTCCGTCCGGCCAGCAGACGGCATTTCAATCGCCAACCAACTCAATCTCCGCCGAGTCAAGTTGATCCAGCGGACGGCTGCTAATCCGAGCCAGCCACAAACTCAGCAACGAAACTACTCCCAACAGCAAGACGCAGCCGGGCCATCCTCGCCAGCGCCAGAATAAGTCAGTCAGCGTGGCTCCCACGCTTCCTCCCAGATAGTAGAACGCCACGTAGAGCCCGGCGGCCGAGGAGCGGGCGCGCCCGGCGATGGCTCCCGTCTGCACCGTGGCTGCCGCCTGCGCTATGAAGACTCCCGAAGAAAAGATGGCGAGGCCGACGATGACGACCGGCAGCGATTTGACCAGCGTTAGGAGCAGTCCCGCGATCATCATGGCGCAATAAAGAATGGTGGTGTGGCGAAATCCGAAATGATCGAGGAACCGGCCCGATTGCGGAGTGATGACGACTCCGAGCAGATAGACAAAGAAAATGCTGCCCAGTTGCGCCGAGTTCAGACGGAAAGGCGCGGCGGCGAGATAGAAATTCGCGTAGGTAAAACATCCCACCAGCGCGAAGAGCACGGTAGCGCCCATGCCGAAGTTGGCCAGCAGCCGCGGCTTGCGCAGATGTTCCTTGGCATGGTCCAGAACCTGCCGCAGATGTTCGGCCCGCACAAAATTCTTCGCCAGCGGAAGCCAGGCGCGGACCATCACCGCTCCGATCAAGTTGAGGGCGGCGAGCACCAGGAAGGTGGCGCGCCAATGCCAGTGCGTGGCGATGACGCCGGAGATAAAGCGCCCGAGAAATCCGCCGATCACGGTTCCCGTCACATACGAGGACATGGCGCGGCCCACGCCGCGTCCGGCCCATTCCTCATTCACATAGGCGAGCATGATCGCGATAACTCCCGGCACGAAAAGGCCCTGGGCGAAGCGCCAGAAGATCAGCGCGCCGAGGCTGGTGGAAGTCGCCGCCAGGGCGGTGGGAATGGTCAGCAGGAACAGCGCCGGCACAATGACTTTCTTGCGCCCGCGGCGCTCGGCAATCATGCCGATAATGGGGGCGGTGAGCGCGGTGGCAAAAATGGTCGCACTCACGGTGAGACTGACCTCCAGTTCGGAGGCATGAAAAATCTGTCGCAAGAGCGGCAGCAAGGGCTGGGTGCTGTAGACGTTGAGAAACGTGCACACGCCGGCCAGCATGGTCGCGACCGTCGCCTTGTCGAGCTTTTGCAAGAGAAATCGAGCCCCACTCCCAACCTTTCGATGATATGCGAAGTTCTGTGCCGGCTGCGGTCACGCATTGCGACCTACCGGTCACAGCGTGCAGCAAGGTCTCTCTGCTAGAATCTTCGCGACATGATGGAAGCTTTCCTCGTTCCCGAAAAAACCGTGGTCAACGCCAAGGGAGACGGCCCTGGGCTCGACGTGAGCCAATCGGAGGGCCGGGTTTTTCTGCTGACGCTCGCCATCACCAACATCATCGAGCAGGAATCGCTCGACCTCAGCATCTTCGGATCGGGGGATGGCGCAACGTGGGATGCCAAGCCGGTCGTGGCGTTTCCGCAGAAGTTTTATCGCGAGGAAGTTCCGCTGCTGCTCAATTTGACGGCGCGTCCAGAGGTCAAGTTTGTCCGTGCGCATTGGGAAGTAGCGCGGTGGGGGCGCGGGACGGAGACGCCCATGTTCGAATTCCACGTCACGCTGCGGGAAGTCCCGCAGGAAATCCTCGCCGAAGCCGCCGGGCGCGTGCGCCCGTCGTAGACTGGGCTCGCTCGCACCCCTCTATGAATTTGTCATCCCGAACGAAGTGAGGGATCTGCAGTTTCGCCGCAAAAATGCAGATCCCTCACTTCGTTCGGGATGACAAAATCTGCAAGTTGAGAGTTATGCAGCAGGAACGCTCTCAGCGCAGGCTACTATCGTCAGAAATCTCCGTTATATTTATGTTCATGCCTGACGATTCGACGCCTGATGGTTCGAGGGTCATCGTCCATCCTGCGCGCGACGTGCGCGGGGTGGTTCGCATTCCGGGCGACAAATCCATTTCGCACCGTTACGCCATGCTGGCGGCGATTGCGGAGGGCACGAGCCGCTTCCAGAATTTTTCCGCGGCGCGCGATTGCGCCAGCACACTAGATTGCGTGGCCAAACTTGGCTGCGAGTGGAAGCGATTGAAGGACGAACGCGGCGACGATGGAGCGATTGAAGTGTGTGGCGTGGGGCCGCTCCTGGAGGCCCCAACGCAGGTGCTGGATTGCGGGAACTCCGGCTCAACCATGCGCATGTTGAGCGGAATTCTCGCCGGCCAGCCGTTCTCGAGCGAGTTATGCGGAGATGAATCGCTCTCGCGGCGCCCGATGGCGCGCATCATCACGCCGCTTTTCGAGATGGGCGCGAGGATCGAGGCGGCGGAAGGCGGTCGTCCTCCACTAATAATTCACGGCGGCCCGCTGAAGTCAATTCACTACAAACCAGAAGTGGCCAGCGCGCAGGTGAAATCGTGCGTGCTGTTTGCTGGACTCTTCGCCGAAGGTGAGACCGTGGTCGAGGAGCCCATCCGCACGCGCGACCATGGAGAAATTGCGCTCCGGGCGTTTGGCGCGGAAGTCGAGCGGACGGGAAATGCCTCGCGCATTGTGGGCGGACAGCGGTTGCGCGCGATTGAGGCGCATGTGCCCGGCGATCTCTCGAGCGCCGCGTTCTTTCTCTGCGCAGCGGCGTTGTTCCCCGGATCGCAAATCACCTTGCCCGGAATTCTGATGAATCCGACGCGGGCGCGGCTGCTCGATATTCTGATCCAGATGGGATTGAAAATTTCGGTCGCGCATCTGGAAGAACATCAGGGAGAGCTGGTAGGAACGATTGAAGCGCGCGGAACCGCATGGAAGGGAGCCGTAATTGCCGGCGCCGACACGGCTGCGTTGATTGACGAGATCCCAGTGCTGGCGGCGGTTGCGCCGTACTCCGACGGCGGCCTCGAAGTTCGCGACGCCAAAGAATTACGCGTGAAAGAGTCCGACCGTATTGCCGCCGTCGCCGCCAATCTGCGAAAGATGGGCGCGGAAGTCGAAGAGCGTCCCGACGGATTGCGGATTCCCGGCGGCCAGCATCTGCACGGCGCGGAACTGGATTCGTTCGCCGATCACCGCATTGCCATGGCATTCGCCGTGGGCGCGCTGCGAGCGGAAGGCGAGACGACGATTCGCGGTGCGGATGCGGCGGGCGTGTCATATCCGGCGTTCTTTGAGGAATTGGAGACAATCGCTGGTCGATAGTGTGGTTGTTAGTGCGGCTGTTTGCTATGGAAGTTGGGGTTTGCAATCTTCGCTAGCAGTGATAGCATTGACAGCATGGCAACAATAACCATTCGACAACTCGACGAGAAGACCAAAGCCCGGTTGAGAGTCCGCGCTGCCCATCATGGACATTCGATGGAGGAAGAAGCCAGGGAGATTTTGCGCAACGCTTTAACTACTTCTTCGGCGCAAAAGGTCAATCTAGCGGAGGCGATTCACCGGCGCTTTGCGCCGCTGGGCGGCTTTGAACTTAAGTTGCCACGCCGCGACGCGATGCGCAGGCCTGCGGAATTTGGCGAATGATCATTCTCGACACAAACGTGCTTTCCGAGTTCATGAGACCCAAGCCCTCTGCTCGGGTGGCTTCATGGGTTTCGAAACAACCGGCAGCGGAGCTCTTTACCACGTCAATCACCGAGGCAGAAATCTTCTATGGAATTGAGCTACTTACCAATGGCAAACGCCGCGAGGGGTTGCTGGCAGCGGCGGAAGCTATGTTTGCCCAGGATTTGGCGGACCGTGTTTTCGGATTTGAGGGCGACGCCGCGCGCGTTTTTTCTAGGATTGCCGCTAACCGCCGTGCCCTCGGCAAACCCATCAGCCACGCGGATGCGCAGATCGCGGCCATCGCCCAAGTGCGTGGTGCCAAGCTCGCAACGCGCAATGTTGCGGACTTCGAGGACTGTGGTCTTGATGTCGTTGACCCCTGGAATAATTCGTGAATTGGAAACAGTCGCCCGTCGATAAGTCGTTGGTCGTTAGCGATGTTTGCCAACGACTAACGACTAGCGACCAACGAC
>PMMJ01000354.1 GCA_003162255.1 Acidobacteriaceae bacterium
CACATGATCCGCAACGCCGTCGATCACGGCGTCGAGCGGCCGGAAGTCCGCGAGGCGGCCGGCAAGTCGGCCCAGGGCGAGGTCAAATTGTCGGCGGCGCATCGCTCGGGCCGCATCGTCATCGAAGTCTCCGACGACGGGGCCGGCATCAATGCGGATAAAGTCCGCGAGCGCGCCCTGTCCCAGGGCCTGCTGAACGCGGAGCAGGCAGCACGCCTTACCGAGATGGAGACTCTGAATCTGATCCTGCAGCCGGGATTCTCCACGGCGGAAGAGATCACCGAACTCTCGGGCCGCGGCGTGGGACTGGATGTAGTGCAAAGCGTGCTGGGACGGCTGAAGGGAACGGTGCAGATCGAAACCGCGCGGGGACGGGGAACAACCTTCCGGCTGCGGCTTCCGTTGACGCTGGCGATTATACGGGCGTTGCTGTTCCGGGTGGAGCAGCGGCTCTACGCCCTGCCGCTGAACGCGGTGGCGGAGATCGCGCGGACGGTGGAAGAAGATATCCACCAGGTGGAGCACTACGACGTGTTGCAATTGCGCAACGACGTGTTGCCGCTGCTGCGCCTGGGCTCGAAGCCGCCGGGTGGACCGGAAACGGCGCGGCATAAAATCTTCGTGCTGGTGATCAACAGCGGAGACCGCAAGTTCGGGGTCATCGTCGACGCGCTGGAAGGCGAAGACGAACTGGTCATCAAGGCGCTCGACGATCACGCGATCGCGACCGACCTGGTGAGTGGGGCTTCGATTCTGGGCGATGGAAGGGTGGTTCTTATCCTCAACATCATCGCCCTGATGGATCGCTTCACACGCGTACGGGCAGATGCAAGAGGCACGCGGACGGCGGGTTTGCTGTCGAGTGTCGTGCCCTTAGAGTCGAGCGGTGGTGGAAACGCGACGGGCGAGGCTCGGGTCCTTGGCACGGCTGGGGGCCTGGCATGAGAAAGCCGATACGGGTTCTGGTGGTGGATGACTCGGCTCTGATGCGCAAGCTGATTCCCAAGATCCTCGAACGGGATGATTCGATCGAGGTTGTGGGCACGGCAATGGACGGCCACTTTGCGCTGAAGAAAATCGAGGACTTGTCGCCGCAAGTGTTGACGCTCGATCTGGAAATGCCCGGGCTGAACGGGATCGATACTCTGAAGGAGATCATGCGGCACTGGCGGCTCCCCGTCATCGTGGTCAGCTCGCACAGCACGGCGGGGGCCTCGATCACGCTCAAGGCGCTGGCCCTGGGCGCGTTCGATTTCGTGGCCAAGCCGCAGGATGTTTCTGCGCGCATGCCCGAAATTGCCGATGAATTGATCAAGAAGATACGGGCCGCGGCGCAGAGCGCGGGGGTGCAGGCCCAATTCCTGCCGGGGGAAACACATGGTGAACAGCCGAGCAAGCTGCAGCCCGTCGCACCCTCGCGGATTGTCGCCATCGGCGTTTCCACGGGCGGTCCGAACGCCCTGCAATATCTTTTTTCGAAGCTGCCGGTGGAATTTCCGGGCAGCATCCTGGTGGTGCAGCATATGCCGGACGGTTTCACCGAACTGTTCGCCAAGCGGCTGGACGATAGTTGCCCCATCCGCGTAAAGGAGGCGCAATCGGGCGACTTGCTGGTCGCCGGACGAGCGCTGATTTGTCCGGGGAACCGGCACATGAAAGTGAAGAAGATGCCGCTGGGCAACGTGGCCGTGCTGGCGGACGAGGGCCCGGTGAACGGGCACCGTCCTTCGGTCGACGTGCTCTTCCACAGCGTAGCCGAGGGGTTTGGCGCGCAAGCCATGGCCGTGTTGATGACGGGCATGGGAGAAGACGGAGCGTTCGGCATGGGAGAAATCCGGGCGGCCGGAGGATTTACGGTGGCGCAAAGCCAGGAAACATGCGTGGTTTTCGGCATGCCCAAGGCGGCCATCGAACGGGGTTACGTGATGCGGGTCGCGGACCTCCAGGATCTGCCCAGTGTTTTGCTGGCGCAATGCCCGCTCGACCGTGGCCGCGGGGACACCCCCGACGTCAAGCGGGCGACCAGTACCGGAAGTAACTAGAGTTATCTATCGAAAGTGTGTAGATCGTGATTAAGTGAATACTTGGGGAGGAGTACCATGGAAAAGTTTGTGCCCGTAAAACGGAGCGAAGACGGACAGCCGGTGCGCTATCTGATCGTGGACGACTCCGTGTTCGCCCGCAAGAACCTGGCCCGGATGGTTGAAACCTTCGGGGGGCAGGTAGTCGGCGAGGCTGGCGACGGAGTTTCTGCCATCAGCGAGTACGAACGGCTCACGCCCGACATCGTTCTAATGGATATCACCATGCCGCAGATGGAAGGCATCGAAGCGGCGGAGAAGATCGTGCGCGATCACCCGAACGCCCGCATCGTGATGGTGTCGTCGGTCGGTTACCAGGAGAACATCGTGGCTGCCTTGCAGCGTGGCGCGCGCCACTTCGTGCAGAAACCGGTGAAGCCGGAAGTTCTCTATGAGGTCATCAAGTACGTCATGCGTGACGATGGAACCACGGTGCACGGCGCAGGTGCCGGAGCTGGGGCCTAGTCATGCGGATGGACCTGATTCAGCCTTTCATTAACTCGGCCGACGCCGTCCTGGCGCAAGGGCTGGAGTCGCCCATTTCCATCGAGAACCTGAGCATGGAAGAGGAGGCGTACCGGCGGAAAGGGGTCGCTGCCGAAGTCTTCCTCACGGGCGAGATTGAAGGACGGATCATTTTCGATGTAGACCTGGGAACGGCAGCGCAGCTCGCCAGCCGCCTGGCGGGCGTCGAAGTATCGGAGGCCGACGACGATCTGGTGCGCGAGGCGGTCTGTGAGCTGGCCAACCAGATCATAGGCAACTCCATCACCACGCTCAACGATCAAGGATTCCACTTTCACGTTCGTCCGCCAACCCTGCACACCTCCGAGCAGGGCAGCAAGAGCAGTGAAGACACCGAGGCCCTGGTGATGTGCTTCAATACTTCCAGCGGAAACGTGTTCATGAATGTGGCGCTGCGTTACAACCGCCGCCGGGCGGTGGAACGGGCGGTTGTCGCCGGATAGGTAATCGCCGCTGGCCGTCTCACGTTCGACACTGCAACTTATCCAATCTTATCCACGCGTCATATCCGACATACATTCGGGGTCATCCTGAGCGTCGCCTGCGCCAGCAGAATGCACAGTTCCTTCGCTTTGCTCGGGATGACAGTTTGGACTTCGTATCACGAACTTCAGAACATACTCTACGGACCGGCAATCAGAACCACGGGATTCTGCGGCGGGTTCTGCGAACTCGGCGGAATTGGCGCGCGCGCGCTGGTTGGGCCCGGCAGATTCTCGATGTAGTCGTCGCTTGTAGTATCGACGATGTTGACATTCCCTCCATCGCAACTGGACAGGTAGGCGCGAGTGCTGTCGCCGGCGGCAGCCATCATGAAGCGGAAGCGCGCATTGGCACAGGCCTCCACGTAGTATTGGGAACCCTGGACGGTGGCATCCGGAAACGGCGGCATCCCGACCGTGGTCTTGACGGTGTTCGACGTCGCCCAAACCACTGTGATCTGCGGAAAAATGTTGCTGCCTGCGCCCGAACCCGCAGTCCCGTTGCCGCTCGTAGTATTGGGCACCTGGAAACAAGTAGCGGGACAAGCAGCCGTGCCACTCACAATCGCGGCAACCAGAAACGTCCCATCGAATCCGGCCCCTGTGCCCGTCACGGTAACTGAAACACCTGGGGTGAGATCATGCCCGGCCGTCAGAGTGTAGGCGTAAGTCGCCGTGGTTCCGTCGCCAGAGACAGCGGAGATATTGAGTTGGCTGGTGACGGCCGCATATGAGGCAACGTAGGCACGCGTTCCGTCGGGCAGGGCCGCGACGGCAGTCGCATTAGCGGGCACCGTGGAATTCGGCGGACCGAGGGCGATGGGTGGGATGGGAACCATCGCGAGGAACTGCGGCGGGGACTGCGAAACATCGACGATCGCCATCTGCTGACCGCCCGCAATATAAAGCCGGACCAGATTGGGATCGTAGGTCATTGTGGTTGCGAACGGCACTTGAATCAGCGGATTCGAGGTCTCGGTCAGGACGTCGGGGCCAGCAGATGAAGAAGTATTGAGCCAGGCGAGCGTTCCATTTAACTCCAGCACGTACACCGCCTGGCTGTCAGAACGAGCCGACAACCAAATGGGCGCTGAAGTCAATGCGCCGGTGATCGGCCTCGCAGACCGGTCAGCGGTATTGAAGGCGCTGAGCGTGCCGTCGCCCTGGTTCACCACGTACAGTTTGCTTTTGTCGGGCGTGACGGCTAGGGCATCTGGCTTGGGTCCGACCGGAATCGTCCAGATCACGCCGTTGGTAGATGTGTTGACCACACCGACCGAAGGAGGAACGTAATTCGGCAACGTCACATAGGCCAGCGTATCCGTCGGGGCAACGGCCACAAAGTTCGGCGCCGAATTCGCCGGCAGACTGATGGTGGTAGCAATGTTGATCGTCGTACCGCTGAAGTCTAGCTTGGTAATCGAATCGGCCAGCGCGCCAGTCACGGAGTGGTTTACAACCAGCACCTGGCTCGCGGTTTGCTGCACCGCGTGGACGGGAGCAAGGCCCACGCTGGCTTGGCTCACATCCGTATCGCCGGAGACATCGATCACCATCGCGCTGCCGGGCACAATGGCTCCGTTATCGCTGATCGCAACCACAGTGTGTGCCGCTTGCGGGTTCGGAAATGTCGGAGGATTCGGAATGATAATCGGGCGAAACGTTTCGCCGCAGCCGGTACAGATCAGATAAACAGACAGCACGAACCCCAGCCAGAGAAACCGCTTCATTCAAACTCCATGGAAAAAATTGGTCTTGCGCGGAATCCGATATTGTATCGGGAACCGGGCCATGAGGGGAAATCGGTTGGCGCTCACCTCGCCGCGAGCTTCCGCCGCTTTTGATGAGAAGCGAGTGGAGGCGAGTTTGGTTGCCGGGCGGCAGGGCGCAATATTTGCACGCACTAACACCGCGACCGCGTGATTGCCACGGCTGTCGATCCAAGCTGGTTGGTGGAGAGCAGGACGTCCTCACCCGGCCGGACGGGCGAGACGCCCGTCCCTCCACCAACATGACCCATCACGCGGAGCCTCTAGATGCGGCTACCCGCATCTCTGCAGCGGTCAGATGGCTCACCCGCGCGCGCGTCGTGCCTTTCGTTGGTTCTCGGCGGGCATCTCTGCAACTTTTTCCGACCCGGCGGGCTTCTTCGTCTGCGCCAGGCTTTCCTTCAGCGCCGCCATCAGATCCACCACCGGAGCCAGTTTCCTCGGTTGCTCGGCGGCTTGGACTTCGCCACCCTCCAGCTTCGTCTCAATCAGCTTCTTCAGATTTTCCTGGAACGTGTCGTGATATTTCTCCGGGTCCCACTCCCCCGCCAGCGCTTCAATGAGCTGATGCGCAACTTTGATTTCAGCCTCTTTGATCTCCACATCGGGAGCGCCGAACGACTCGACCTCGCGCACTTCCTCGGCGTAGTACATGGTGTGCAGCATCATCCCACCTTTATGCGGACGCAGGAAAACCGTGTATTCGCGGTTGTGCATGGTGAGTTTGGCGATGGCGACAAACTCACTCTCCTCCAGCGCCTTGGTTAGCAACGCGTAGGGACGGCGGCCGGCTTCATCGGGAACCATGTAATACGACGACTCGAAGTACACTGGATCGACTTCGCTCGACTTCACGAACTCCAGGATCTCCATCGTCTTCGCGGTCTTGGGCTCGATCTTCTTGATTTCCTCGGGATCGATGATGACGTATTCGTCTTTGCGATACTCGTAGCCCTTGACGATATCGCTACGCTCGAGGACCTGGTTGTCCGCGGGGCAAATGAGCTGCTGCTTTACCCGATGGTGATCGGTGCGGTGAAGCTGGTTGAACGAGATGCCGCTACTGCGCGCGCCCGAAAACAGACGCACCGGCATCGAGATTAATCCGAACGTAAGATACCCAGACCAGACTGAGGCCGCCATTGGTTTCACCCCAAGTACAGACGAGGCTTGCCTCGTCTTTTTCAATATCGGCAGACGCGGCAAGCCGCATACCGAAAAATCGAAATCCACCCAAGCGTACAGAAGTGTAGCCTAAATCAGTGAAAGCTGCTGCCACCAGATTGCGGGCGAATCTAAAGGCCAAGCACCACATAACGTAGCCCGCTGCTGTCGGATACCGAATATAGTGTTATCGAACGCGGCTCTCACATTTAGGTCGTCGGCTATCAGCTATCAGCTGTCAGCTTTCAGGACGTGAGGTTCTACTGAGAGCTGATAGCTGAAGGCTGCCCGAACCATGCTGAACCCTTACCTACATGCCTGGGCGTCGTCTCCGGAACGGTTAGCGATCGCCGCCACCGTGACGCTGGGCTTTGCGCTGCTGGCGCGGGCGTTGCGGGGAGTGAATGGTTCCGGAGCTCTGGCCGGCGGTCTCGCCTGTTTCCTGCTTTTTGCCGGGGCCGGTCCAACCGCTTTCGCCGCGCTCGCAGCGTTGTTCATAATGACCTGGACATCCACTCGCCTGGGATACCGGCACAAGCTGGCGCTCGGGCTGGCCGAGCGAAGCGAAGGCCGGAATGCCTGGCAAGTCCTGGCCAATCTGGCCATAGCTGCCGCCGGTTCGGTTGTTTTCAGCACCACCGGAGGTCGAATTTGGTTGATCGCGGCAATGGCCGCTCTGGCGGAAGCAGCGACGGACACCGTGGCCAGCGAAGTCGGGCAGACCCGCGCCCCCGATGCGCGACTGATCACGACCTGGGAACGCGTCCCCGCAGGAACCGACGGCGGCATCACGATTCCCGGAAGCATCGCTGGCATGGCCGCTGGTCTGGCGATTGCGACGGTCGCAACCGTGGGTGGATTGATTCTTCCGGCTCAGCTCTGGATTCCGGTGGCCGCCGGATTCGCCGGAATGCTTATCGACAGCATTCTCGGCGCCACCCTGCAACGCCGCGGCTGGATCAGCAATCAAGCGGTAAATTTCTTCGCCACGCTGGCCGCGGCGGGGCTGGCGCTTGCCATCTTGAGGTTGACGAAGAATGTGCCGTAGAGACGCGGCTCGCCGCGTCCCGGACCGAATGCGGCACTTGGAGCGCTGCGACACAGGAGACGGGGGCAAGCCCCGTCTCTACAGGAGATTTTTCGGCGGATTACGTTCTCTGCTTGACGCGATCGAGGAGCATGAAAACCAGGACGCCCAGCAGTGCGTTCGCCAAGCCCGACCAGAATTCGTGGGGCCAACTCCACGCCATGCGCAGCCCGACCATGCCGCGCGCAATCGTGAAATAGACAACCTCGTGCACGATGTAGAAGAAAATCGTAAGCAGGAAACGAGCGCCGGCATGTTCCACGTCCAGCTTGATCCCTAGCGAAGACGCGCCGAATCCCACCACCGTCAGCGCAATCCCGTAGAGCCCGATGGCCTGATGCGTCAAAGCATCTTGCAGAATGCCGATCAAGCTGCCGGTAAACAACCCCGCCAGCGGACTGCGCCGCGCCGTCGCGAAACCGATGGTGACAAGCAGGGGAAGATCGAAGATCGAGAAAAAAGGCAATCGCAGCGGCAGCCAAGCCTGCAGGAAAACCGCAGCCAGCGGAATCAGAACCGTCGCAGGAATGCTGAAACGGTAAACCTCAACCTGCTCTCCCGACGTGTAAGTAATGGCCACGTTAGTGCGGACTATCCTCAACGGCGGGTTGCGCTTTGGGTGCTGCCGCCGCCTTCACCGGTTTAGGCGGAACTTTCGCAGCGCCGGCTGCGGTTGTCCGAGTCACGGGGGTCGCGGAAGAAGTTTCGGAGCCAGTCCCGGCAGAAGACGCGGAACTCGCCGGTTTTCGCGCAGCGGGCGCGCCGCTCGCGGTGGAGGCTTGCGGGGACGCCGCCTTGGGCTTGGCATCCGAGCCTGTACTCGCGGGTGCGACCGTCCCCGGTGCGACCGTCCCCGGTGCGACCGTCCCCGGCGCGACCGTCCCCGGCACACCGCTCTTCACGGCATCTTCAGGCTTGGAAGGAATGGCCGGCAGACGCTCGGCCAGGATGTCGACGGCGCGCGCTGCGCCCGTCTGGTCAGGTTCGGCCTGCCTCTCATCGATTTTCGTCACTACCAGCACTTCTTCCAGCCGGCTGAGATCGGCCGCGGGACGCACATGAATGTTGAGAAAGAGCTCACTGCCCGGCGCGACTTTCGTCACCTTGCCCACCAGCAGGCCCTTGGGGAAGACTCCATCTCCACCGCTGGTGAGAACCATTTCGCCGGCGGGCACGGTCTCGTCGCTCATCACTTTTTCGAGCACCACTTCGCCCGACGCCGTGCCCCGGAGGATGCCCTGCGTCCGCGTTTTGTCGAGGATCGCGCCCACTCCGCTGCTCTGGTCGTTGATCAAGAGCACCTTCGATGTGGACGGGATGCGGTACACCTCCAGCACCTTGCCCACAACGCCATCGGCGGTGATGACCGCCATGTCCGGCCGTATACCGTCGTTGTAGCCCTTGTCGATGAAGACTACGCGTGACAACTCGCTGCCGCTCCCTCCGATGACTTGCGCCGCCATGGTCGCGGAAATGAACTGTTCTTTGAAGGCCAGCAATGCCTGCAGACGCCGCGCCTGATCGGCGTCCTGGCTNNCCACCGCCCAGATGCGAATCAGGCGCGTCGGTTCGCTGTCGGTTGTGCGTTTGACGTTGACCTGCACAGCCAAGCCGAGAATCTGGGCGAATAGCACTCCCACCAGCACGATCAGGTTGCGGTAGCGTCCGAGGACATCCATAACACAGTTGCCAGTGGTCAGTGGCCAGTTGCCAGTTTGTGATGGTTGTCGGTGGTCAGTTGCGCGTGGTCAGCCGCAATACAACGAACCTATTTCCAGGGGTCTTCACTGCCAACTAGCCACTGACAACTGTTTCTCCCTACTCGATGGAAATCTTTCTCAGCAGTTTGAAGTCCGAGAGCATCTTGCCGGTGCCCAGTACCACGCTGCAGAGTGGATCGTCGGCGATCGAGACCGGCAATCCCGTTTCCTCGCGGATGCGCTTGTCGAGGTTCTTGATCAGCGCGCCGCCACCGGTCAGCACAATGCCGCGGTCGCTGATATCGGCGGATAGCTCCGGGGGCGTACGTTCGAGCGCGACTCGAATCGCGTTCATAATGGTCGAAACGCATTCACTCAGCGATTCGCGGATTTCGCTGTCGTCGACAGTGATGGTTTTCGGCACGCCTTCGATCAGGTTGCGGCCTTTAATTTCCATGGTCAGCGGCTTGTCCAGCGGATACGCGGAGCCGATTTCCATCTTGATCTGTTCGGCGGTGCGCTCGCCCACCAGCAGGTTATATTTCCGCTTGAGGTAATTCATGATGGCCTCATCCATCTGGTTACCGGCCATGCGCACGGAACGCGAATACACGATGCCGCTGAGCGAGATCACCGCGATGTCGGTGGTGCCGCCGCCAATGTCGACCACCATGTTGCCGCTGGGTTCGGTAATCGGCAACCCCGCGCCGATGGCGGCCACCATGGCTTGCTCCACCAGGAATACTTCGCTGGCCTTGGCGCGATAGGCGGAATCCATGACAGCGCGCTTTTCCACTTGCGTGATTTCCGAGGGCACGCCGATTACGATCCGCGGATGCACCAGCATCTTGCGGTTGTGCGCCTTCTGGATGAAGTAATTCAGCATCTTTTCGGTGACCTTGAAGTCGGCGATGACACCGTCTTTCATCGGCTTAATGGCCACGATGTTGCCGGGCGTCCGTCCCAGCATCTCCTTGGCCTCTTTGCCGACGGCTTCCACTTCGTTGGTGTTCTTGTTCATCGCTACGATCGATGGCTCGTTGACGACGATGCCCTTGCCCTTCGCATACACCAGCGTGTTGGCGGTCCCGAGATCGATGGCGAGGTCGCTCGAAAACATACTGAAGAGCGAACGCAGATTGTGCGAGCGCAGTGAGCCGTTATGAAATCCATTGTTTGACATATCAATACTTCTCTCTCTCGGGAATTCGTCTCGCCCCCGGAACCCGATCTTTCCCTAAGTTTCCGTGTGAGTCGCTCCGCCCTAGCTGCTTCTATTCTACGTTTCTTTCTATTCTACTTGGATGTTCAGGAAAACTGGTTGCTAACTGGGCAACGTGGTTCCAACTCTCATTCCGAACATCGAATCCTTTACTGAATCACCACTTTTTCCTGCTGGGTTTTCACGCCGCCTTTCGCATTCTGCGCCGTGATCGTGACCAGGTTTTCCCCGTTTGGCAAAGGTGGAGTGAAGTAGTGGAACGCGCCATCGTCGCCGACAATAGGCACTTCCCTGCCGTTCACCATGACGCGCGCTCCCGCCTCGGTCTTGCCCGTTACTTCGATCACATGTCCGTGCTGAATCAGCGGATCAATATCGAGCGACAATTCGATTTTCTCTTTCGCCTTGACAATGATGGTGAAGCGATTCTTTTCGCTTTCCACCGATTGCTTGCCCGCCGCATCGTAAGACTGGATGGACCAATAGTAAGCTCCGACGGGCAGTCCGGTCACAACCACACTCGGCGCTTCCACTTTCTTGTCCAGCAGCAACGACGAAAAGTACGGATTGTGCGAAATACGCAGCCGGTATCCGGCGGCGTTCGCCATGGGCGACCAGGCAAACTCCACTTCCTTCGCCTTCTCATCTGCGTTGATGAAAACCGGCATCATGTTGGCCGGTGTAATGGGCACGGGCGGCCCGATTTCCGTAGCCCGCTCCATGGTCTTCGATGTGCTCTGGAAACTTACTTTGTCCCAAGGCGCCAGGCGAGCCACTTCTCCGTTGCGCTCGACTTCGCCACTGCCTTTCTTGACCAGGATCTCATGCTGATCGTCCTTGGGATTATTGTGCACCATGGCTGACGAATCGGGAGCGAGCGAAGCCTTCGCGCCCGCCACAATCACCTGCGACTTCGAGCCCTGAACATACGTCGCCGTGGTCAAATCCACAGTGCCCGTCGTGACCGCCACTGACACGTTGGTCTGTTGCTGATCGTTGGCCGAGTTCTCTTCGATTACGATCAGCGAATCCTGTTTCACGGTGTAGTTGGTGCCGTCGTTGAAAACAATCTTCGCCATGCCTTCGGCGCCGGTCTGCACCACGTCGCCTTTTTCGAGGGGCACGTTGTAGTCTGCGTTGATCCAGCTATTGCCATTGCCTTTCCTTACCCGGATGGTGCCATCGAGCGCCGTAAAGTGCGCCTGCTGCGAAGCTGCCGCCGACGGCCCTTTGAGCGGAGGCGCCAGACCCGCAACTTTTTCGAGCAGGCCTGTGGAAAGTTGCCCGGCCGCTTTCACCGTCGTGTCGGTAAATTTTGGAAATGCCACGTGCATGACCGCGCCAAAAATCAATGCCACTCCCAGCAGCGCCATGAGCACGCTGCGGTACGTCACCGTCTTCCAGGCAACGTAGAGTCCCGGCTTATTACTATTTCTATTCGACACGAGCCCGTGCCAGCCTTACCTTAAAATTTTGAGAAATGGGATATCTCCCGCTCTGTGACCATCATATCCCTGCTGGGATAGGTATTAAACTTGGGTCAGGGGGTAAGGGTTACGAAAGTGACCACTGGCAATCGACCCCTGCTGGCGCTGGCCGTATCCGCTCCGAAAACACAACCCAAGTCTCCTTGCCGGTCTTCACCCCCAGCGTTAGCATGAGTGTTCTGCACTATTCCCAGGAGGCTTCTATGGCGACCGATACCCTGACCAGCGCTTCGACAGTGGGCGGCACGACCAAACACAAGGTTTTCAAGAATTTCATCGACGGCGAGTGGGTCGAGTCCGTCAGCGGACGAACGTTCGAAGACCGCAATCCCGCGGACACACGCGAGGTCGTCGCCATCTTCCAGCGGTCGAACAAGGCCGATGTCGACGCCGCCGTGGATGCTGCCAAGCGCGCGTTTGCCAAATGGCGTCTGGTGCCCGCGCCCCGCCGCGCCGAGATGGTCTTCCGCGCTGCCGAGATTCTGATCGAGCGCAAAGAAGACCATGCCCGCGACATGACGCGCGAAATGGGCAAGGTGCTGAAAGAAACCCGCGGCGATGTGCAGGAAGCGATCGACGCCGCCTACTACAACGCCGGCGAAGGCCGCCGCCTGTTCGGCCCCACCGTGCCCTCGGAGTTGCCCAACAAGTTCGCCATGGCCGTCCGCCAGTCCATCGGCGTCTGCGGCATGATCACGCCCTGGAACTTCCCCATGGCCATCTCTTCGTGGAAGCTGCTGCCTGCAGTTGTCTGCGGCAACACCTGCGTGATCAAGCCGGCGCAGGACACTCCGCTCTCAACGTTCAACCTGGTTCAGGCGCTCACCGACGCCGGCATTCCGAAAGGCGTCATCAACATCGTGACCGGCTTCGGCGCGGAAGTCGGCACGCCGCTGACTGAGCACCCCACGGTCCGCGCTATCTCGCTCACCGGCTCTTCAGAGGTCGGCAGAATCGTAGGCGCGACGGCGGCCAAGAGCTTCAAGCACTGTTCGCTCGAACTCGGCGGCAAGAATCCGATGATCGTGCTCGACGACGCCAACCTCGACCTCGCCATCGAAGGCGGCATCTGGGGCGCGTTCGGCACCACCGGACAGCGCTGCACCGCGACCAGCCGCATCATCGTGCAGAAAGGCGTTTATACCGAGTTTGTCGATCACTTCGTAGCGCGCGCCAAGAACATCAAAGTTGGCAACGGGCTCGACGAGAACGTCGAGATGGGTCCGGCGATCAACGAGAGCCAACTCAAGACCGACCTGAGCTACATCGAGATCGGGAAGACCGAAGGCGCCAAGCTCGTCACGGGTGGCAATCGGCTTGACCAGGGCGAATACCAGCATGGCTGGTTCCTCGAACCCACCGTGTTCATCGACGTCGACCCCAAGATGCGCATTGCCCAGGAGGAGATCTTCGGGCCGGTGGTTTCGATCATTCCCTGCGACGGCCTCGAAGATGCCGTCGCCATCGCCAACAACATCGAATACGGTCTGTCGTCGTCTCTGTACACGAAGGACGTGAATAAGGCTTTTGCGGCCGTCCGCGACCTCGAAGCCGGCATCACCTACATCAATGCTCCGACCATCGGCGCGGAAGTTCACTTGCCCTTCGGCGGTACCAAGGCGACGGGCAACGGACATCGTGAAGGCGGCATTGGTGCGATCGATTTTTACACCGAGTGGAAGGCAGTGTACGTGGATTACTCCGACAAGCTGCAGAAGGCGCAGATCGACCGGGAGGAGTAAAGAAGCTCTTTAACCGCAGAGTACGCAGAGAGCGCGGAGTTTTTGTTTGTTTTTTTCCTCTGCGTACTCAGCGATCTCTGTGGTTAAGTTTTTTTTGGAGTGCTCGATGCCCATGACTCAAGTCTGCGAAATCGCTCCTGCCGCCCGCTTAGAAAACGTCCGCTACGCCATTCGCGACCTGGCCTGCATCGCCGACGAAGTTGCCAGGCAGGGACACAAGATTTTGCCGCTCAACATCGGCGACCCGCTCAACTTTGATTTCCAAACACCCCCGCACATGATCGAAGCCGTCTATCAGGCCATGCGCAGCGGCAAGAACGGCTACTCGCCGTCCTCCGGCGTTAAACCGGCGCTCGAAGCGATTCGCGGCGAGGCTGCCCGCAAGGGCATCGCCAACGTTCAGGATGTCTTCGTCACCTCCGGCGTCAGCGAGACGGTGGACATCTGCCTGACCGCGCTGCTCAATCCGGGCGACAACCTGCTGACCCCGTGCCCCGACTATCCGCTCTATTCCGCGGTTCTCGCGAAAATCGAAATCGGACTGAACACTTATTACCTGAACGAAGAAGACGGCTGGCAACCCGATCTCGACGACATCAGAAAGAAGATCACGCCCCGGACGCGCGGGATCGTGTTGATCAATCCCAACAACCCGACCGGCTCAGTCTGCACACGCAAGATGCTCGAGCAGATTGCGGAACTGGCGCGCCAACACAATCTGATCGTCTTTGCCGATGAGATTTATGACAAGCTGATTATTGATGGGGAATCCGATGACGACACGCACATGGCCATGGCCGCGGTCGCGCCCGACGTCCCGGTCATTACTTTCGGCGGACTTTCCAAGAACTACCTCGCCCCCGGATGGCGCATCGGATGGGGCATCGCCAGCGGCGAAGCATCGGTCATTAAACCTTACCTGGAGGGCGTGAACAAGCTCCTGCGTGCGCGTCTGTGCGCCAACCATCCCGAGCAGTACGCAATCAAACCGGCGCTCGAAGGCCCGCAGGATCACCTTGTCGAAGTGAAGCGCAAGCTGCGCAGCCGGCGCGATCTGACCATGAATTGGTGCGCCGAAACCTCGCGCGTAAGTTGTGTGCCGCCGCGAGGAGCTTTCTACGCCTACCCGCGCATCGATATCCCGGAAGACGACCACGTCTTCGTCACCGAACTCATTCGCCAGAAATACGTGACGGTCGTGCACGGCTCCGGATTCGGCCAGCGTCCCGGGACGAAACACTTCCGTATCGTTTTCCTGCCCGATGAAAAGACGCTGACCGCCGCATACAGCGCGATTGGCGATTTCATGCGCGAACGCTACCCGTAGAAAGAATGCGGAGAAACAGGTGCCCCCGCACGCCAAGACTTAGTCAAGGTATGGACCTGCGTCAAGGTCCAGTGACTGTGACGTTAAAGCCTCCGCTATTGTCGCCGACATAATAGTCATTGATGCCCAGGAAAAGTGTCCCAGCCTCGAACGCCCAGAAGGTTCTTCGCGTGCCAATAAAGAAGATTCCATTTGGCATAATGCCGACCCGCGTCACGCCCTTGGTGCCATCCAACGCGTTGAAACCGTTCCTTTGGACCCTCGATTGGGGAACGAAAACGCCAATCAGGGCATCAAGCTTCGGTATACTCTTGAACCAGACGCCGTTGGCCTCGTTAAGGGGTAGCTGCCCGCAGGCGCTGCGGCCTGCAGTCTGCCGATTGCAAGTCACGCCGTCCGGGCCAGTACTTATCCCGAACGCGTCGGTTACTGTGCCGCTAACATAGGTGACCGTGATCCAACCCGGTCCACTAACCGTGAGCGCGGCAACCAGCGGTACGCACTGGTCCGCCGGGTTCCCAAAACAACCCGACGCATTCCCCGGCACAAAGACTGGCGTCTGCGCGGCGGTAGTCGTGGCCGCAGCGACCAGAACCAACATTGTGAGCAACGTAGATATCGCAGCTTTCATGATTTCCTCCTCGCCACTTGGCTCGAGTGATTCTTCCTGTTTTGGTTCCTCCAAAGGGGTCGCAGAACTTATGAGGTGCGCGGCATTCGGTCGGGGGAACCGGAACGTTCCCGAGTTGCCTTGATTTGGGTCTTGCGGGGCCGGCTTACCAATAGAGAAGGACTCGAAACGTCAGACTAAAGCTACTCGCTTTCGCTACACGCGTCAGCGACAGGCATCACGATTGGGTGTGATGGATGGAGAGACCCGCCCTCAATAGATTCCGGGAATCAACGCCGGCACCTTGCGCGTGTACGCTTCGAACTCGGGGCCAAAGGCCTGCCGCAGCAGCCGCTCTTCACTTCGAATGCGGATGTAGGTTCCAGGAATAAACAGCGCAATCGCAACGAGCAGTGGGACCCATCGACCCGCAGCCAATCCCGTAGCCACGAGCATTCCAAACATTCCTAAGTAGATGGGGTTCCTCACGAAGCGATAAGGCCCATCCTGAATGAGCGTGTGGCCCTCCACCAGGCGCGCGGCCAAAGCCCATTGCTTGCCCAACCGCCGTGCAGCGGCATTTACCAGCCACACCGAAGCGACCGCGATGGCCACAATCAACATAGCCAGACCCCATTCCAACACTTGCGACCCGGACGCGACCGGCGAAAGATGTCCTCGCTGCAAGGGATAAAACCAGACGCAGAAGTAAGCTATGGCTTGCAGGAATAATCCGGCAAGCGAAGCCCAATCGCGTTTCGCCTCCCGCGCTCGCGGTGGACGTTTCCTCAGCCAGAACGTCAGGGCAAATATCCACCAGCACCCGATAACCGCGTAGAACGCGACTCTCGCGGCCACAGGAGGTGTTTCTGAGATTGCCACACGCTCGACTCCCGCTCGTCGATACAAGTCCTCTAGACTTTCGTAACTCTACACCGGCCGGCGCATTTTCTATACTGATTGCAGTAACTTCTACGGGAAAAACCGCCCATGCGTCGAATGATTCTGTCTTCAATTCTTTTGCTGTCGAGCACGATCGCCTTAGCGCAGAGTGCCTCTCCAGAAGCTCTTTATGAGCGCGGGATGGACGCCATCACTGGGGTTGGGCCGTCGCGAAATGACTCTCTGGGGATCGATTACTTTCGGCGCTCCGTCGGCCTCGGCTATGGACCAGCCCAAATTGCACTGGCTTACTATTACGAAACCGGAACCTTCCTCGCGAGGGACCCGGGCCAAGCCCTCGACCTGTATCGCAAGGCGGCGCAACAAGGTGACCCGCTTGCGGGCTGGCTCGCCGGACGAATCTACTTCCTGGGCAGCGGCGGGACGGCGGATCGTGAAGCTGCCCAGAAGTGGCTCAAGCTGTCGGCCGATCAGAACAACGCTTACGGTGCCTACTACCTCGGCCGTCTGATGGCGGACCGAGACTATACGAAGGCTCCAAAGCTCTATAAGATTGCGGCCGACCAGGGTCTTCCCCAGGCGCAATACTTCTATGCCAAAGCGCTGAGCGATGGCCGCGGCATTCCACAGGACCGCTTCACCGCCTATATCTGGTACACCATCGCAGCCGACGCCGGCTATCCAGCGGCCGGCCCGGACCTCAACGTACTCGACAGTGGCGGCTATCTCACGACGGACCAGATCTCGGACGCGAAAGCCAAAGCGCGTGATCTGGAACAGGTCGTGATCCGCGCCGTAACCGCCCGCGGATGTTCCGGTTGGGAAGGAGAGTTCGACGAATTCCCCACCCCGCCTCCGCCGAAACTGCAGCGCTTCTGCCACTAGGAGTCTGTCGGGAATAGAT